>JAHWIP010000016.1 GCA_019322375.1 Candidatus Woesearchaeota archaeon | reverse complement strand
TCTGTTTGTTTGTTGGATAAGTCTGGTTGTTCTGGTGGTGTGAGTGTTTGTGGTGATGGTGTTGTTCAGAGTCCTAATGATGCTGGTTTTAATGAGCAGTGCGATACTAATGATTTGGATGGCAAGGAATGCACTGATTTTGATGATTATGTAGCCGGAGACCTGGATTGTTCTGGTTACTGCACTTTTGATTATACTGAGTGTGATGTTAACATTATTCCTGTTTGCGGGAACGGCAACTTAGAACCAGGAGAAACATGCGACCCTAATAAAGCAGGAGGCATACACGGAACTCCTTGCCAGGAATATGATTCCTCCAGGTTTTTAGGAGGGATTGTGCGATGCTCTTCTCCTGATTGTGAAATTGATTTATCAGGCTGTCTTGCCATGGTTAATTTTTGCGGTGACGGCAAAGTAACTGCTGGTGAGCATTGTGATGACAAGCTTGGTGTTGGTGATGTGGACTGCTCTGATCTTAGTGATGATTTTACCAGCGGAAGCCTTGAGTGTGATAACTGTTCTTATGACACAGATGATTGTGTAGGCCCGACTGCTGGTTACTGCGGTGATGGTGTTGTTTCTGTGGGTGAGCAGTGCGACAGCGGTGTTGAGGGCAGAGAGTGCCCTGATATTAGCAGTTATTTTATTGGAGGCACTTTAAAGTGTGAGGATTGCGAGTTTGATACTGATGCTTGTATTGATAAAGAAACAGATTTTTGCGGTGATGGAAAAGTCACTGGTTATGAAGCTTGTGATGGCACTAATCTTGCAGGGCTTAGCTGCACCAACTTTAGTGCATTTACAGGAGGAATTCTTGTGTGCAATGATAATTGCAACTTAGATTCTACTGGCTGCACCCTTGGAAACACCACTACTTGTAATAATAATAAAACAGACGGCGATGAAACAGATCTTAACTGCGGAGGCATGGTTTGTCCTGCTTGTCAAAACGGTGACAGGTGCAAGGTGAATGCTGATTGTATTTCAAATTATTGTATAAACAATTTATGCAAGGAGGCAACCTGCACTGATAATGTAAAGAATGGCTTGGAATCAGATGTTGATTGCGGAGGAGACTGTCCTGGTTGTCCTGTTGACAAGAAGTGCAATATAGATTATGACTGCCAGGAAGGCTTGTTCTGTAATGATTTCTCAAACTTGTGCGCTCTTCCTAGTTGTGATGACGGGATTATGAATGGTGATGAAACAGATGTTGACTGCGGCGGTGGCTGCTCTGAGAAGTGCGGCAATGGGCTTGGATGTATTTCTCCTAATGATTGCAAGTCTGGTTATTGTGAAGCAGGCATATGCACCATGGATAAAAACAAGGATGAAGACAATGATAACCTCCCTGATTGGTGGGAGGAGACTCATTTTGGAGGGATAGAATATTATGATGGTGATGATGACCCTGACAGGGACGGGCATTCTAATCTTGATGAATCCATTGACGGCACAGATCCTAATGACCCTAATGATCCTTTGCCTGACAAGAAACACACTTTTCAAATCATTTTTTTAATCCTTGGATTATTATTAATGCTTGGCAGTGCAGGATTTCTTGTTTATTCAAGAAAAATGCTTGTGCCCCAGCAAAAAATAGCTGCTCAGCCAAGAGCTATGCCAGGTCAAAGACCTATGCCTGGTCAAAGACTAGTGCCAGGCCAGAAGCCTGGACCAGCAAGGCTGCTGCCAGGAGGAGTAAGAAGGCCTCAACCAAGACCTGGGCTTGCAAGAAGAGGAGGGTTTGCTAAGCGTACTGCTCAGAAAAAAGCAGCCAGAAAGAGTTTATTAAAAGGTTTTGGGACAAAAGCAGACGAGTCTAAGGTTAAGGCTAAAGAGGCAGGAGCTTTACCAAAGACACCTGGCAAGCCTGTGCAGGGAGAAAAAACTGCAAAACCATTGGAGAAAAAACCATCTGAGGAGTTTATTCCTTTGTCAAGGCTTGGCAAAGGAAAAAAGCCTGGCAAACCAGTGCCAGCAAAACCCGGGCTAGGCAAAGGCAAGTCTGTTCCAGGAGCAAAACCAGCAACAGGCACTGCTCCTGAACAAGCAGAGGCTTTTGAAAAACTAAAAGAATTATCAGAGTCTTATAAAAAGAAGAAGGGCGGCAAGGAGAAGCAGATAAAACAGGCAAAAAGGTGAGAAATTATTGAAGAGATTAAAGAAATTGAAGAGATTGAAGACATCAAAGAGATTAAAGATATCAAAGACATTGGGAAGAAAAGCTCAGATAAGCCATGTATTCACTTACTTGGTAATCCTTCTTGTAGTAGGAGCAATCATTCTTTTTGGTTATAAAGGAATTATGAGCATTATTAAGGCTGGGTGTCAACAGCAGAGAATAAGCTTTGAGAAAAGTCTTTATGGTTTTATTGATGAGTTCTCTAATAAAGGTTCTGTTCGTGAAGAAGTTCTTAAGGCGCCTTGCGACATAGAGGAAGTGTGTTTTGCTGATTCAGCTTTTTGCGAGCCTTATGGTCCTACTTATGAGAGCCTGCCTGATGATGAAGTGATAAAGACCAATGTGATGGACTGCACAGCAAACATTTTTTTTAAAGGGGAATTCACAGAAACACCCAAGTTTTCACCTCCTTATTCAGACAAGATAAGCTTAAAAAAGGCTCAGGCAGGGGAGCAAGGAGACTATCCTTTTAAATGCTTTAAAGTCAGAGGGGGCGACTTCAAGTTCTTGTTCACAGGTCTTGGAAGAAAAACCCAGATAGAATCTGTTTGGAAGAATTAAATGCTTGGAAGAATTAAATCTTTATGGTGAAATTAAATGGCTAAGATTAACAGACCCTGCCAGGGCAAAAAAGGCTTTGCTCTTCAATTCAACTGGCTGTTTGTACTCATAGGAGGGGCTGTTATTCTAGGATTTTTTATTAGCCTTATAGTCAACGGCCTTGCTGGTGAAGAAGGCATAACAGCCCAGAAGCGGACAGAGGAGATTGACTCTGTGTTAAAGGTGAGCCTGGCTGCAGGAGACACCCAGAAAACCCTGTTTTTTAATCAGAAAATAATTTTTTCTTGTGATGAAATTTCTGAGTACTTTGTTGAGGAAGCTTTTAAGTACAGCAGGTATGATTATAATGCTCTTTTCTCGCCTTCTGAACTGGATGGCAGGGAACTGGTAATCCTTACGCGTGTTTTTGAAGCGCCTTTCAGAGTTATGCCTTTGGTATATGTGACTAACAAGGACATTGAGTATGTTTTTGTAGGGGATTCTGGCCTAATCACACAGACATATAATCTTATGCCTGACAATGCAACCACTGCTGCAATCAGCCCTGATATCCTGGCAACTTATCCTGACAAGAATTATGACCGCACAGTATTTGTGCTTGATGTAAATGATGAAAACAGCTTGGCCAGGCTTCATAATTTTAACAGGGCCAAGCAGGACAGGATTTTTGCTGTTGTAATCAATGCTTCAGAAGGAACTGTGAATAATTATGGAGTGCTGGATTTTTACAGGTATGAACAAGAGGCTTTTGTTCTTAGCAAAAGCGCGCCTTTTCTAACCCTGGACCTGGCTTTAGGAGGAATTATTAGCCATGATAAAACCATGTATGAATGCAACCTTAGAAAGGTGCTGCAGAGACTCGAAATGTTAGGCGAGTTGCACATGAAAAGAATGCTTGAGATATATTATGAAAACTCTAATGATTTTTGCCAGGTTTATTATGCTGGCCAGCCTTACAGTGCACAGGAACATTTTGAAAGCATCAAGCAAGGCGCAGAGAAAAAAGAGCTTTCCCTGGATAATTTCAGAAACATCTTCTCTGCTATTAATGATTTAAGAACCCTTAACATGATTAATATCAGTGCAAGAACAGACTGCGCGCCCATATATTAATTGAAGATAATAAAAGGAAAAAAATGAACAAAAAGAAAAGAATGCACAAAAAATCCCAGATGCAGATGAGCGAAACCATTTTTGTCATATTTATCATAATAATAATAATTCTGATTGGCTTTGTGGCTTACTCCAAGTTTCAGGAACAGGATATCAAGGAGTATAACAGGCAGCAGAGAAACATGAGGGTTATAGAACTGGCTCACAGGATTAGTTCCTGGCCAGAACTAGAGTGCTCTGTGACAGGAGTCACAGAATTTGTCTGCCTTGACATTACAAAAATAATGGTTTTTGAAGATTTTATGGAGAAGAGCAAACAGGAAGAAGGCTATGCTTTTAACTATTACTTTGACTTGCTCAAGAAATCAAAGATTACAGTAAAAGAGGTTTACCCTATGGAAAGAGAATGGGTTATATATAATAATCCTGGAAGAACCCTGACAACAGACGAGGTTCCTATTCCTGTTAATCTATACAACCCCTTAACAGACACAAACGCCTTTGGAATAATGGAGTTGCTGGTGTATGAATAAGCCAATATATAAAAAAGCTCAGCTGGAAATGATAGGCTTGATAATAATCGTGGTTATAGTGATAACAGGGCTTTTAATCTTTACAGTGTACAGGATTACCCGCCCGCCCACCAATGTTCAGAAAAGATACTTGAACAAAGAGATAGCAACCAACATGTTAATAGCCATGAGCAACACCCATGTGCCTGAGTGCTACAACCATTCCTTAACACAGCTGATAATAGACTGCTCAAACAGGTATTCTTTAATGATATGTGAGGACGACCAGACCAGCTGCAAAATAGTCAACAAAACAATATATAACATTCTTAACAAGACCCTGATTGCCTGGGATACCAGCTTTAACTTTTCAATAATAAAAACAAACACGTCCTTTGTTAATCTTGACTGCAACTCAGCAAGAAACAAGGTTCAGGGCTTTGAAGTATTCACTTCAAAAACAGGGCAGGTAGAAATAACCCTGGATGTGTGTGAGTGAGGGGGGCATCTGAAATTATTTCTGCAGGAGAATAATATGTGCTGACAAAAATAATTCATCACAACTCTCTGTAATCAAACTTTCTCTGAAGAACATCAGCAATCCAAATCTGGTTGCCTTCCAGCTTGTAAATAACCCTATATTTTCCAATATGTATAGACCAAAAAGGATTCCTTTTTAGCTTCTTGCCTAAAGGAGCTCTCTTTTCTAATTCTAAAATCTTTTTCCAGATTTGCTTCCTGAGATTTTTTTCTTTCAGTTTAGAAAAGGATTTTTCAAATTCTTCAGAAAAAAGAAGAGAAAACATTTTCAAGCCAAATCAGGATTCTTCTTTAAAAACTCAGCCTTTGTTATAAAAGGGCCTTTCAAAGCTTTTTTCACCTTAACCAGTTCCTCTTTGGTTAATTCCTCAACTTCAATCATATGATCAAACAAATCAGCTTTCTGCCTAAGCAAAGCATATTCATCTTTTGAAATCATAACACCAGCATCAGTCATAAATACCACCTAAGAAAGAATAAGTAAAACACGTATTTAAAGTTATCGGGAAAAAAACCGGAAAATATGGTGTGCTGACTGAAAAGCAACCCTGCAGTTGAATGCGGCGAGAAGGAATTTTAATCAACAGCACCAAGCTTCTTCTTTTTCATAAATATGAATACTCCTATAGCCAAAACAAGCATTAACACAACCCCAAGCATGATATAAACAAGAAACTTTTTCTTTCCTTGTGTTTCTTCTTGATTAATTTCCTCTTCTTTTAAAGAAGTCATATTCTCTTCTAAAGAAACATTTTCTTCTATGGTTTGGGTTGTTTCAATAGTTTCATTTTCTTTAACAGTTTCCTCTGGCTCTTCACTTGTGGTAACATTACAATCTCTTTCGTTTATCTTCTCAGTATTACTTCTGAACTTATGAGTGCAGTTCTGAATCTGCCCACCGTCAACACATTTTGACCAGTTGCCACAAATCCAGTATCTCTCGTCATCATAAGCTATACCACCACCCCCGCCTCCACCAGAGGATCCATCTGAACAAACTCCGCAGTCAGTTTGACAGTTAGAACAGGTTTCGGCGCCGTTACAAGTGCCATCACCACAATAAGTCTGTTGTTTCACGCCAGAGTAGCTTAACCCCGTCATCTTGTAAGTCTGATTAGCATTAACTAAGGAACAATTGTAATTACCACTAACTCCTGGACAAGTAAGAGGGGTTTCATTATCACCATTACATAAAGCACTTATTTCAGATATGCTATCTATTGGAGCATCTTCTATGCAAATACTATTAATTGAACTGCTTATCTTATCAACATAAAGGGTTTTGGTATTATTTTCCTGCAGAACAAGGCCTTTTATTAGTAATGAGCCAGCAGTACTGTCATTCTGGACATCTATGGTTATATTATGCAAAGCTAACACAGAACTTGTGAGGTTATAAACAAATTCAACTAGAAGCTTGCTTCCATTCCTCAGAGTAATATTAAAAGTATCATTAAATAGTTGAGTTAAGTTATCAGTGCCATTTATAGTGACATTTATTGCTGTTAAGGTGTCTGAACTTACATAACTGGCATTTCCTCTTACTCGGTCAATACTGTCATTGAATCCATCATTATCATCATCTGTATCATTATAATCTGGATTGCCATCATTATCTAAGTCAGGCAAGTCAAGAACAGTTATAGATATATCTGCTATCGAATTAATTTGCCCATCAGAAACAGTTACTGTACAAGTATATTCCCCGCTGTCATTAAATGTTGTCTGCCATAAACCAGATCCATTAATAGGAGATGTATAATTGTATGATAGGGAAGGGCTGTCATCTGTTACATTATAGTAATCAGTTATGTTTATCAGAGCAGTTTCATTCACAATAATATTTGAAATAACAGTAATGTTTGGAGCTTGATTAGCGCTTAAATTCAGTGTTGTAACATAAACTCGTGCATATCTTTGACTTAAAGGATAATCTATTGTTATTTGTGGGCTTGTTTGATTATGAGACAGAGCATATTTCTCTATAAGTATGCCATAACTATTTAATCTTCTTGTATAATTTGAGTTATTATTATCTTCATAAAGAGTTCCATCAACAGTTGCATAAATAGAATTAACTCCATTTCCATAAACAGTTATGTTAACAGTTTCATTACCCTCCTCTGATTCATCAAAATCAGTGTTTAAAGTGGTCAAGACCATATTCACAGGAGAACCTAAACTAGAAGGGTTCTTTTGAGCATCAAATGTTTGAGTTCCTAAGTCAATCATTCCTCCACCATTCACTACAATGTTAACTTCTCCTTGGCTTACATTTTCATAAGCGTCTAAATCTATAGATAAGGAATAATTCCTAGATTGATTACTAACCCAAATAGGATGTGTTGCTCCAGAAACAATTAAATCACCAGTAGCATTTATTCCTGGGGTGCCAATGTAAGAAATGAGCAGGTTATCTCCATTATAATCTTGGAAGCTAAGGGTTTTATTTGTTATATTAATCGAAGTATACTTCAGGACATTGGTCACAGCAGAATTATTTGGCGATACAACAGTAGAAACAACAAATGAATCATTAAGAGAGATAAATGAGCTATTATAATATTCCACTAATTGAGAAGCTGTAAAAGGTTCTTTGAATATAAAATCACTAGAAGAATCACCGTACTTAAACCCAATATCAGAATCACTCTTATTTGTCAAGATATGAAAAGTATAGTTATCTCCATTTAAGTTCTGGAAGGAAAAATTATAACTGTGGTTAGCTACAGGAATCAGTTTTATCTGACTTACTCCTGTGTTAGCTAAACATTCATAAGTGATATTCCAGCCTCCTATTAGCATTTTAATGGGCTGGCTAAGCTGAGCTCTAAGCCCACTTCCAAGAGGCACATAAATATCTGTGGTAGTTTTGGTCTTATACCGAAAGTATTGAAGCATAAGTTGAGTATTATTGGTCTGATTTACACCTTTTATAATCAATTCCGCATTTCCAACAACTTCATCATTATATATAACAGTTTGAGATGAAAAAACAGTGTCTGTATATAATGTATCAGTAAGCTCCAGTTTTTTATTACCAATGTAAAAATCAACAAGACCTTGAACACCATCTGTATAAATCTGTCTCACAGCCATAGTAAGATTCCCATTAAAAAAACTATATGATTCGCCTTCTCCAGTATTATTTCCCATGTTCCCATTCACACTAAATCTGGATGTTTTATTGGCGCCATAGTCAGTATAAACTAATGTTACCTCATAAAAAACACCGCCAATAGAATACGTTTTCACTTCTCCATCTCTTAACGTGTCACTGATTTCTCCCCCAAGAAAAGCAAGAGATATTCCATCGCCAGAAAGACGCTCTACTTTTATAATTGTAAAATTATCATCAAGAATAAATATTTCATTATCTTCTAAATCATCTAACTCACCATTAACCCCTATGCTTGATATTGCTCCTGTTGTAAATTCTAACTCGTAATCAAATAGATAGCTATTTGCAGGAAACTTAAGCCAGTGACCTGATGCATTAGAATTATTATACTCATAAACAACACTTGCTGTTGTGTTATCAAATGTCAGGTATTGTCTCACAGGAGTTGTGCCTAAGCCAGTATCTAATGTCCCTATTAGCAATCCCTCTAAATCGTTTGATGTAAATGTCACCTTCACAGTTCCTATAAGTTCACCAATAGAAAGAACATCTGTGCCTGTTATGAAATCTTTAGAATCACCAATTACGAGTAAGATTGAAATTAGAGAAAAAAGAAATATTACAAATAAAATTATCTTTAGTTTATTCATCCAAACCCCTGAATTTAAGAACTTACGCTTATTTATAAATATTTCACAAATAAGGAAACTATTAGATTTTCTCCCAAAACGCTAGCGCCGCATCTACCCTAGAGTTGAATGCGCCAGCCAGAACTTCCAGCACCCAATGATTCAGTCTAATCTTATCTCATCAAAACGATAAAGAACCTTTTTGTCTGGGTCATAAGTTGCATTATAGTATCGCCCTAACTTCTTTGGACTTTCCTGTGGCAGAATCTTTTTTTGCCAGGCATAAACTTCTGGTTTAAAATAAGCTCCTGGATACACTATTAACCTGAACTTGTCTTTTTTTACCAATGTTTTTGGAAAATCTATTAAGTGCTCTCTGATTATGTGGCCAACAGCAATTTCTTCCAGCATAAAATCAATGTTTGCTTTATTGTACTCTCTTTTTCCAAGAGCTTTTATTATATGCTTCTTAAAATTCTTGTCTTTTTTCAAAATTTTTTGCAATTTTTCAAAAAAAGACTGGAAAGAGTCTGAGTTAAGGATTATGTAGTCAAAAGGCAGGAAATGAAATGCTCCTGGCATGTAAGTTCCTTTTTTCAGGATTAACTTTTTAAGAGCATTCCTGTGCGCCAGCATTTGCTGGGTTGTTCTTTTTCTAACAGTGTAAGCTGTTTCCTTTGTGTTAAAATAAAGACCATTGGTATAAAGAAAGACTATGTCATTTCCAGGGATGTTGATTTTTTTATCCAAGACTTCAATGTATTCAATGCACTTATCCGGGCTCTGAGTTCCTTGCAGCCTGCTCATTGATAAAGGGAAAATCACATAGCCGTCTGTTGGCAGTTTGTTAATGTCTTTGCCTTTGAGAGTCATGGTTTCACCTCTCACCCTTCCTTAACAACCCTGACCTCAACATTCCTGTCACTTCTTGGGCCGTCCAGTTCTACCAGCATCAGGTTCTGCCATCTGCCCAGCTTTAACTTGTTGTTTTCCACAGGTATTGTTTCGCCAGGCCCTAGGATTGCTGCTTTGATATGAGCACCTGCATTGCCATCAACTTTGTCATGCAGATACCCTGCATTGTCAGGTATGGCTTTGTTCAGTGCATTAAGAAAATCAGTGCACACGTTAGGGTCATAGTTCTCGTTTATCACAATTGCTGCTGTTGCATGAGCTACAAAAACATTGCAAATCCCATTCTTTACCTTGCTCTTGATAACAAGCTCATTAACCTGGTCTGTGATGTCTATTAATTCTTGTTTTTTAGTTGAGCTGATAGTGAAGTTCATCTTGTTTTTATTCTTAGCTTTGGGAAACCACTTGCTTTTTAATATTTTTTGAATAGAAACCTATTTAATGAATAAATGCTTTCCTTTTGATTGATGATAAAAATACAGGAAAAGGAAGGAGGAATTGAGTTTGATACAGGTTATTTTTATATCTTTTATTGTAAGAAGGGTGATGATGAATGGGTAACAATAGGAGAAAAAAGCCATCCCTCTGATGAGAACTATGCTCTCCACGGGTTCCTTCTTACTGATGTAGATTGCGAAGGAGAAATGATAGGATCACAAAAGAGACGTGCACAAGAAGCCATAAAAGAAACCCTAGACATAATAATAAATGAAAACTATAGGGTGAGTGAAAAAGAAAAAGAAGATTGTAGATTTTGCGGCTTTGAACCACCTACTGATGAGGATAACTTATATAAAATATTGTACTGGTTATATTTAAAACTTGATGAATATTCTAATTTTGTTGTTGGTCTTTGATTAAGGGCATATATTTTTATGGCAAACTTTATATACCATATTCATTATTCTTTTTTTATGCAACGCGCTCCTGTTCTTAAGGTTCAGCATCTTACCAAGAGGTTTGGAAATAATACTGTTCTTAAAAGAGCTTCTCTTGATATTTATGAAGGAGAAATCTTTGGCATAGTTGGTGCTAGTGGGAGCGGCAAGACCACTCTGCTCAGAAACCTGATAAGCTACCTGGCTCCTGAGGAAGGAGATGTTAAGTTTAGGTATGATTATTTTGTTAAGATGAAGAACAAGCCAAGCAAGCCTTTGTATGCTTCTGTTTATAAGCAGCAAAAGCTTGCCAAAAATATTTTTGGGTTTGCAAGCCAGGAGCCTTCTTTTTATAAGAAGCTGACTGTAAAGGAGAATCTTATGTATTTTGGCTCTTTGTACAGGCTTTCTAAAAAATCCTTAGAGTCAAACACAGAAATCCTTCTTGCCCTAATGGATTTAAAGCATGCACAGAACACTTTGGCAGGACAGTTGTCAGGAGGCATGGAAAGAAGGCTTGATATTGCCTGCGCCTTAATTCATGACCCTGAGATATTGATTCTTGACGAGCCAACCTCTGACCTTGACCCTTTGCTAAGAGACCATATATGGAGTCTTGTGCAAAAGATTAACAAAAAAGGAACCACAATCATATTAGCAAGCCATCACTTGTCAGAAGTTGAGACTTTTTGTTCAAGAATAGCTATTATCAAGGACGGCAGAATTATTGATGTTGCCAGCCCTGCAAGGTTAAAAACAAAATATGCAGAATCCCAGGAAATAAGAATCCAGACTTACCCTGGCAGTTACTCAAACATTGCCAAGGCTATTAAAAAGCCTGGGAGCAAGGTTTTTGATGTCAAGATAAAAGGTTCAGAGCTCATACTCTACTCTGACCAGCCTCAAATAGTGCTTCATGACCTGCTTCACACTCTTGAAACATTAAAAGAAGAACTCATTGATATCAAGGTTTCAAGGCCTGGACTGGATGAGTTGTTCCTCAGGATTTCAGGGAAGGGATGAGATTTATTCAAAAATGAAACTAGTAAGCATTATAAAAAAGAATTTCAAGCTCTTAATCAGGTCTAAGGCTTCTGCTTTTACAGTGCTTATAGGGCCTCTTTTAATTATTTTGCTTGTGGGTTTGGTGTTTAGCGGCAAGTCTTCTTATGAGCTGAGCATAGGCTACTACACGCCAACACATAATAATCTTACAGCTGATTTTGTTGACTCTTTAAAGCAGAGCGAATTCTTTGTGCAGGAGTTCAGTGCTGAGGAGGGTTGTGTTAGAAAGATAGAGCAGGGCATAATTCATACATGCATAATTTTTCCCCAGGATTTTAAGATAAAGGATGAGGAGAGAAATGAGCTCAGGTTTTTAGTGGATTACTCAAGAATGAACCTGGTTTACAAGGTGATAGACTCTGTTTCCGGCATTCTTGAGATTGAGTCAAAAGAGCTTAGCTACTCATTAACCCAGGTTCTTCTTTCAAAAATTAACACTACTATTAGGGATGTGGGTTCTGACTTGGTGTTAATAGAAGAGCTTAATTCTAAAATAAATTTGTTGATGCGTGATTTGCAGAGCGCCAGGGCAAACACAGATGCTATGAAGCTTGATACCAAGAATATTAGTTTTAGCAGGGTTGAAGCAGAGGCTTCTTCTCTTGAAGAGGCAGTTATTTTGTTGCAGGAAAAAGATATTGCTCTGATTAACAAGTCTGAAGACTTGGTTGACATGCTCTCAGACTACCTGGATGCAAATGAGAGTGCAGAAATAGAAGATGAAGTTGATGAATTGAAAATCAGTATTCTGGATTTGCATGTTGAAACAGATGATGAGATTCAGGATTTCCTGAACAGCATTGATGAAATCTCTGCTTCTTTATCAATCTTAGAAGCAGATTTAGAGCAGAGCAGGCAGCTAAACACAGACACACAGGTAAAATTAGACTCTGCAAAGAACAACCTTGCAGGCATACAGAGCAGTCTGATTGATTTAAAGAATGCTTTAAAAAAGAGCAAGGATAATCTTGAAGGCATTGCAGTGACAAGAGCAGAGACCATTGTGAGCCCTGTGAATACAAAGATAGAGCCTGTTGTGTCAGACACCTCCAAGCTAACATATACTTTTTCTTTTCTTTTAGTGCTTGTAGTGATGTTTGTTGCTCTGCTTTTATCAAGCACCATTATAATGTTTGAAAAAAGCTCCAAAGCTTTTTTCAGGAATATTATCACCCCTACAAGGCCTGGCTTGTTTGTGATAACCACTTTTATAACCAGCTTTGTGGTGATAGTGCTGCAGACTATTATCATTCTTGGCCTGGCCAATTACTTTTTATATATTCCTTTGCTTAAGAACGCCTTGATAACCCTGCTCATAATCTTTGTCACAACCACTTTCTTTATTGTGCTGGGCATGGCTGTTGGCTATCTCTTCTCCACGCAGGAAGGAGCAATAATGGCTTCTATAGTGCTGGGTGCTTTGTTCATGTTCTTGTCAAACCTGGTTGTGCCTCTTGAAAGCCTTGCGCCTTTCTTTTCAAACATAATAAAGTATAACCCTTATGTGCTGGCATCAGAGCTTCTAAGAAAATCTTTATTATTCAAGGTTACTTTTTCAGAAGCCCTGCCAGTCATCCTTATATTATTCGGAGCCTCTGTTATAATCTTCTTGCTAATAACCCTTCTTCACATGCTCACCTCAAGAAAAAGGATAAAGCCTCTTAAAGAAGAACTAGCTGACAAGATTTTGCATGAAAGAATTTCAGAGGCAAAAAAAGAGCCTTCTCCTGCGCTTAAACCCACAGCTGGAAGAGCAGAGCTGGAAGCAACCACCAAGCTAGAGTTATTAAAACAAGTGGCTGACATGACCAAGGCAGAATTTGAGGATAATTTTAGTGCCAAGCAGAACAAGATAGCTGACTATGCTGAGAAGAAATTAAAAGATAAAAGGCTTGCTCATAAGCTGAGAAAAACTGTTTCTAAGAAAGAAATGATAAAGATATTGATAGAGGATGTTAAGAAGAAGCAGAGGGGAGCAGAGAAGAGTTAAAGGTTTATCCATTCTTGCTTAAATTTATCCAGTTCCGAAAATCCTCCGGCGAGAAATAGCAAAACATTTAAAGTAATTTATTTTCCTGATTCTTAAATTTAGGGGGTGTGTTGAGATTCTCTTTAAGAATAATTTCTATTTTGGAGGTGTTTTAAAATGAATAAAATAATCTTGTATGTATTAATAAGTATGCTATTGGTTAGCTGTGTTCTTGGTGCTTCAAAGCATGATTTTGTTGAGTTGGTTGAGAATACTGATTTTTGTTTTGATTGCTATACGATTTATAAGATTACTAAGGCTGCTGATGTTTCTTTGGATAAGTTTGAGGTTGATTTTAAGGATGTTAGCGGTAGCTCTGTTAGTAAGGATTTTCAGGTTTCTTATCTTGTGACTGAGTCTTATGTTGAGTATGTTGATGATTATGAGTCTTGTGTTAAGAACTGGACCGTTATTGATAATGAGACTCAGGAAGAGGAGGTTATTTTGTATGATGCTCAATGTTTTGTTGGTACAGAAGAAGTTCAGAAGAAAAAAGAATATTATTCTTCTGTTTCTCTTAGTAATCTTAAGAAGTTCTTTAATAGTGCTGATGTTGGGAAGGAGTATTATGTTAAGGTTAGTGGTGAACTAAAGCAGGGAGAATCTGTTGATAATATTCTTACTTTTAATGATTTTGTTTATGATGAGTATGCTTGGTGGAATAATAGTTGGTCTTATAGGCAGGATGTAAGCATTAATAATTCTTATGGGAATTTAACTAATCATCCTGTTAGGATAGGGTTGAATAGTTCTCTTGTTGGTGCTAATTTTAATTGGAGTAATAGTGGTGTTGATTTGAGGTTTACTAATTCTACGGAGTCTGAGCTTGATTTTTGGATTCAGGATTGGAATAGTACTGTTAACACAACTGTTGTTTGGGTTAATATGACTGATTGTCCTCATGGTGTTTTTAATGTTAGTATGTATTATGGTAGTCCTTCTGTAAGTGGTGTTAGTAATGCTAGTAAGGTTTTTGGTTATGATGCTGGTTTTGAAGCTAAGACTGGTTGGACTGAGGTTGATCCGAATAGTAAGATTGAGTTGAATACTAGTAGTCAAAGGTTAGAGTTTAATGCTTTGGGTGGGAGTACTGCTGCGTGGGTTTATCATGCTTTTTCAGGAGGCGGATATAAGAATTTTATTCTTGATTTTACGTTGTATGCTAATCCTCAGAACAAAGCTTGGCATGTGGTTGCTTTGGCTGAGCCTGTTGGTGATAGTGATAATGATTTTATTAATTCCTCTCATATGATGTTTGGTAAAACGGTTGGTGGGACTGCTAAAATGTATGTTTATAATAAGAATGGTAGTGCTTCTTCACAAACATCTTTTGATTATGATTTTGCAAGCAGGGTACAGTATTGTAGGTTGATAAAGAATGGTTCAGGGACTACTCTTGATGTTTGGGAGAATTCTGATAGGGTTGGAACTGCGAATGTTTCTATTGGTCAGAGTGGGAATTATCATGATAATTATTTGAGTTATTTGATGGCTATAACTAATCAGGGTGTTAATGCTGAATCTTTGACAGGGTGGGCTGATGATTATCTTTTGCGTAATTATACTTTTCCTGAGCCTGCTTTGATTAGTGTAGGTTCTGAGGAAACTCTGCCTGAAGTTATTGCTAATGAGTCTTATGGCAGGGAAGCTATCATTGCTGGTGCTGATGCTTCTGCAGTATCAGGTTCTTATGCTGCTTATAGTGATAAGCAGGTTTATATTAGGTTAATGAATGGTAGCCAGTATAAAGGAACATTCGATAAATACATAACCTATAGCAGCGGAGGAACATACAGACGCTGGGCATTCAATTATGATAATGAGAGTAGCAGTAGTTTTCCATCCTTTTTTAATATAACTCCAGTATTTTATGTATGGCAGAAATACAACATGACTTATAACCAGATAAAATGGAATGTAAGTGATTATGTTAATAATACGGATTAATAGGGAGGATTTACTTTGAAGAATAGTCAGGTAAAGTTAGGAACAATCATTATTGGGCTGATTTTAGCTTCTTTGTTAGTTGTAGCTGTTAATAGTGCAGTCTTTGATAATGGTTTTGATAAGGTTGTTAAGGAGAATAAGCATAAATTTAATTTATTGACTGCTGATTTTCTTGAATCCTTAGATGATGAGTATCAAAGCAATGATTTTATTATTAAGTACAATGATGATTTTGATAAGAATAATCTTGACAAGTTTTCAAAAGTTGGGGATATTGAAAAATTTAAGATTTCTAAGTTCAAGGCAAAAGTCAAGGATTTAGAAGATATCATACAGGATGATTCTGTTGAATTGGTTGAGCTTGACCAAGACTTGCTCTTGTTAGGTGAGTATGTTCCTTTTAATATTCAACAAGTAAATGCTGATTCTGTTTGGAATCTTAGCACTGGCAATGGCGTTAAGGTTGCTGTTCTTGACACAGGGATAGCCAGTCATCTTGACTTAAGTATTGCTGGTGGTTGGAATGTTGTTGATGATAGTTCTGATTATAGTGATAGTAATGGTCATGGAACCATGATTGCTGGTGTTCTGAGTGCTTTACTTGATGATAATGGTTTGGTTGGTGTTAGCCCTGATGCAAGCCTTTACGCTGTCAAGATAATGGAAGGTTCTTCTGGCAGTTTGAGTGATGCGATTAGTGGTGTTGAATGGGTGCTTGATAATGATATGGATGTTGTTAGTATGAGTTTTGGTTTTGATGGTTATAGTCAAATCTTTAAGGAAGTGGTTGAGGATGCTTATGATGAAGGAATTTTATTAGTTGGTGCTTCTGGTAATGATGATTCAAGTGTTGTTTATCCTGCTGCTTATACAAGTGTTGTTGCTGTTGGTGCAGTTGATGAGGATAATATTAGAGCGGGTTTTAGTAATTATGGCTTTGAATTGGAGTTGGTTGCTCCTGGTGTTAGTATTAATAGCACAACTCTAAATGATGGTTATAGTGAAGGTACGGGTACTAGTTTGGCTGTTCCTCATGTTGCTGGTGTTGCTGCTCTTATATGGTCTTATAATAGAAACTTGACAAATGAGCAAGTACGAGGAAAGCTCCAGAACGATGCATTAGACTTTGGGAGCAGTGGTAAGGATGATTATTTTGGTTATGGTCTTGTTGTGGTTAATCTTAGCAGTGCTGATTATAATTTTTCTGAGGATACTTATTATTATGAGGTTTATAATATTACTGATTATGGCTTGGAAAATGAGAGTTATGAGTTTTGGCTTAGTGATAATGGAACTATTGATGATGTTGATTTCTCAGAGGGGTATTATCTGATTAATAAGACTATTAATGGAAGTGTTATCAGCGAGAAGATTTTTGTTGATGAGAATAGAACAGTATATGTGTTAATTATGGCTCAAGAATACAAGGATTATTTTGATGGAAGTTATAAGGGTACTCAATATGATGAGGTTCTATGGGTAGATGGTGATTTAGATGTGAGGATGAGTGGCGGTCAAATTGATAGTGTTACAGTGGAATGCTATGATGATCCTGGCACATCATCTATATTTGAGGTGTGTTATTATGAGGTTGAATCTGAGAAAATAGCATGTAATAATTTAGTTGGTGAAATGGATTGTGGTGGTGATACGGAGTGTTATGTTCGATACATAGGCGCTTGGCATTCATTAACTGATATCAATCTTGTTGATACCTCTGCTGTTATGAAAAAGAAATATGATGGAATTTATTTCTTAGGTTGTAGTCCTCCTGTTCGGGGGGATACTGGTCCTGAGCTTTGGTTTTATGTCATAAACAAGAAGAGAGCTCATTGTGTAAACAGTACTCATTATGTTTATCCGGGATGGTCTGGTAGTGACTGGGTAGATTATGGAGATTATTATAGTTGTGGGGGTTTTGGGTGTAACTCTTCTCTTGATGATATTGAGAAAACTAACTCTGAAGATACAATACCAAGTCCATGTAATGCTGGGGCGCAAACGGATCTTGAAGTTCTTGATGTGGTTGTTATTCAGACTGTGAAGGATGTTACTATGATTAAAGGCAAGTCTGGTATTATTAGAGTTAGAGTTAGGAATAATGGTAATAGTACAGAGCAAAATGTTCAACAAGCAAGAGTTAATTTGACAGCACCATCGCTACAAATTAATAGCTCATCATATCAGATTAAACCAATAGATGCGGGAGAAATAATTAAATTTGATTGGTGGTTTAAACCAATACAGACTGGCACTGATGTAAACATATCAGCAAATGTTGAGATACTAGGTTAAGAGAATGAAAACAAATAAAACACTAACTTTAAGAGTAATATTAAGTAATGATAGATTTAGGTTATGTTTAATTATTTTTGGATTGATATTTCTCTTTTTATTTATTATAATATTGACAACTTTTAGTAAAAATCAATATCTTGTTTTCGTATTTACTCCCGCAGTATCAGTCTTAATAAAAGGTAACTCGAATGTAAATCTAGTAGCAAATATTTTAGCTCAACCCGTTAAATATATTATAACCTCCTTTATTATTGTAATGATATATTTCATTATTTTAACAACCCTGTCCTTTGAATCTTCAAAGAAACACTTTAATTCAAACAAATTTTATTTTTACTATCCTTTGTGGTTTATGGTTTATTGGATCGCTTCCAATTTTGTTTTTTTTGTGATTTTAAATGTCAAAATAGTGAGTTAAATCAAAAATGAGAAAATGTTTATATGTTACCAGAGGACTTAAATTCCTTCAATTTATATTCCTAGGTTGCATTCTTTCTTCTTTATGTCTAGGAATGTCCGATTCAAACTTGAGTAATAATATAGCATCGACTTTAATTAATATTAGTGAAGGTAAAACCTCTTACAGGATGTTGTATGTATATGTAAAGAATTCTCAAAATAAATCTGTTCATTCTTCTTATCTAGATACTTTCATACAAGAAAATAATTTATTTTTTAATGAAATATATCCATTAAAAGATAACGGAATCGAATATGAGCGAAGAGAAACACCAACTTCCACAACTTTAACAGTACTGCCTGTTGATTTAATTTTAAATCTAGCTATCATCGGTTTAACATCAAACAGTCCTGATTTAGTTATTGGGGTGCTCCCTAACGGCACGTTGACATACGAATACAATCAAAAACAAGGCACTAGAGGTCTCGCACTAAGTCCGATACTAGGTTTACGCATTAATAGTATTTTGGTTGAGAACGTAAGTATTGAAAATGAGGTTCATAATACTCCTATTTACTATGTTGCTCATGAATCTGGCCACACATATGGTTTATGTGACGAGGAGTCAAATGAATGGCCTAAACAAGATGGAATTGCTGGCTTTCCATTAAACTTATGTCCTAATGGAGATGATGATCCTGTTGATGGGAAACTAGATGATGCTTGTAAAGAAGCAGATGGAGGTTACAATAATTATTCTAATAAGGGTTGTAGAGCTCTTACCTTTAGAGAGTTACATTCTTATAATAATCAAAATAACAATTTTACTATTGTTGATAATCAGGAAGTTTTTAGAAATTTTATGGGTTATAATATGCCTTCAGATAGGAGATGGATAAGTAAAGAAAGCTATGAATTCTTGCTTGATGAATTAACCGAAGAACCTCCTGAAAGAGGAGAAGGAATTCTTATTTCAGCTTTTGTTTATAAAAATGGAAGTTACAAGGTGAAAGATGCTTATATGATGAATAGTTTGCCTCTTGAAAATAATAATTCGAATAAAACGTATAATTACTCTATTAAACTTTATGATGCAAATAATTCCCTATTATTTGAGAAGAAATTCCACCCTTCCTTTATGTATATAACTGCGGAAGGAGAAACCGTAACATCTAACGTAAGTGTGGTGGTATTTGCTGCTCCTTTTAATTCTTCTTTGGATAATATTCAGTTTTTGACTAATGGTAGTGTTATGGAGCAGGTTAATAGGTCTCCTAATACTCCTTCTATTACTCTTGTTGAGCCTGTTGGTGGTGAAGTTTATTTAAATTCCTTTAATGTTACTTGGAATGCTTCTGATGCTGATAATGATAGTCTTACCTATTTTGTCCAAATTAGTAATGATAATGGTAGCAATTGGACTACTATTGCTGTTGATTTGAATGTTACTTATTTAGAGTTGGATAATGCTGATTTTTCTTATGGGACTAACTACAAGGCCAAAGTTTACGTGAGCGATGGGATTAATACTAATAGTAGCGAATCAGCTTCTAATTTCACTATTGTTCCTCCTCCAAGTGTCTCTGTGAATGGTATTGATGAGGTTTATTCCCTTTGGAGCTTGAAGCTTCACGAAGTTGAAATAGAAAATGATG
The DNA here is from genome assembly GCA_019322375.1 of Candidatus Woesearchaeota archaeon. Classification (GTDB taxonomy): domain Archaea; phylum Nanobdellota; class Nanobdellia; order Woesearchaeales; family SM23-78; genus SM23-78. The sequence continues at coordinate 2,523 of JAHWIP010000016.1, read as the reverse complement.
GCGGACAAGATTTAGATTATCTCCAATGGAGTTTCAATACAGGTCTCGAGACTGTTAACAGCACCATTAATGCTTCTTTGGAGTCTAATGATGTTATGAATCTTCTTTTTGAGTATAATTATTCTTCTGGCGGCTGGATGAATGTTTCTTTGTATGCTTATGATAACAATAAGTCTGTGAATGATACTTATTCTGAGTTGTTTTTTGTTGGTGATTTGCTTGTTGGTGGTTTTAAGCAGTTGTATGGCAATGCTACTCTCAGAGCTTTTGAGTTCTTGATTAGTAATCAGGGCAGTACTTCTTTGACTAATGTTGGTTGGACTGTTAATACAAGTGATAATTTGGTGTTTTCTTCTGGTTATCTTATTAACCTTTCTGCTTATGAGACTGCTTTTGTGTTGTTTGAGCATAATTTTAGTGATTCAGGCAGTTATAATTTGACTGTTAATGTTAGTGATGATTTTAATCCTTATAATAGGACTCTTGACTTGTTTATTCCTGATATTGTTATTAATGATTTCCGTATTGTTAATCAGTCTGATAATATTGTTACTTTTGGCTTTGGATTGGAAAATGCTTTAAGTAATGTTATGAATGCTTCTTATACTTTATATACGGGCTTGGAGAATCTTACTAATTCTTCTATTAGCATTGGTTCTGGGCAGAATATTAATTTTAGTGTTGAAGCAAATTACTCAACGTATGGGGATTATACTGCCATCTTAAATACTTCTGATGACCAAGGTCATAGCATTGAGGATTCTTTAAGTGTTAGTGTCAATGAATTGGCTGTTTCTGGCTTGCAAAAGCTTTATAGTTCCAGTACTTTGGCTGTGTTTGAATTTATTGTAGAAAACCTCTTTTCTATAAACAAGACTTTCAGCTGGAGCTTTGACACAAATGACACGGCAGGAACCATTTGGAGTGATGATACTATAACATTGACTTCTGATGAGAATATAACTGTCTTTTTTGAGCATAACTTCAGTAGCACAGGCACTTATGAAGTTTCTGCAAGGGCTAATACCAGCTCAGCTACTTATTCAGAGAGCCTTAATACGACTATTGGTTAATAATAAGCTTTTTACTCATATTTCATAACTTAATTCACTTCTATTATTATTAAATATTAGATAAACTTTTTAAATAAAGACTTTTAACTCCTTGTAAAACCTAAAAATCTTTATTATTAAACTTAAAGAGGGAGGTGTTATCTTTGAAAACTTCAAAAAAAACCATGCATAAAAAAACACATGTTAAGGAACATAAAAAGCCAGAAAAGAAAGCACATCACAAAAAGGCTGAGCATAAAGAAGCCAAGCCTGTTAGTGAGAAAAAACTGCCTGGAAAAACTTATCCTGTTATCTCAGGCATAATAATTGTTGTTCTTATAACCCTGGTGATATATTTATTACTAAAAAGCCCTGGTGGCACAGAAACAGGGCCAGGAACAGAAATACCTGATGAGGACAAGGTAAAAGTTGAGTTTTATGTTATGAGCCAGTGCCCTTATGGAACCCAGGTAGAAGACGCTTTTGCGCCTGTGCTTGAAAGCATGGGAGAAGCAGTAGATTTTCACCTGGAATACATTGTGCAGGAGCCCAGCCCTGGCCAGTTCCAGGCTTTGCACGGAGAACCAGAAGTTAAAGGAAACATTGTGCAGTTATGCGCCATAAAGTACTATCCAGAGGATTACCTGTATATGGATTTCATTGTGTGCCAGAACAAGGATGCAAGGAATGTGCATACTAACTGGGAGAGTTGTGCTAATGAGAACAGCATGGATGTTGAAAAGCTAAGAACCTGTCTGGAAGGAGAGGAAGGAAAAGAATTATTAAGAAGCTCTATGCAAAGAACCCTGGTGAGAGGGGCAACAGGAAGCCCAACCATATATTTTAATGATGAATCTTATCAAGGACAAAGGGATTCATTAAGCTTTCAAAGAGCTGTCTGCAAATTCACACAGCACTCTGCCTGTGCCAGTATTCCTGAATGTGCAAGTGATGTTGACTGCACAGCAGAAGCAGGCAAGGTAGGAATCTGCAATAATCCTGGCAAGCCAGATGCTTCTTGCACTTATGTAGATCCTGTTAAAGTATCCTTTGTTGTTCTTAACTCAAAGGATTGCAAAGGAGCAGCTTGTGATACTGCGCGGGTAATACAGGTAACCAAGCAATTATTCTTAGGAGCAGAACCAAGAGAAGTGGATGCTGACAGTGCAGAGGGAAAGCAGCTTATAGAAGAACATGATATAGAAGTTGTGCCTGCTTATATCTTTGAAAGCAACCTGGAAGAGACCAAGACGTGGAATGACAGGCCAGACGTACAATCTGCTTTTGAAAAAGTCGGAGAGAAGTATAAGTTAACAGATGATGCAACAGGAGCAACACATTATGTCAGCGAGGAAGCAAGAACAGCTCATTATGATGCCATAGGTGTTGTGCTTGGAGACAACAAGCCCCAGATAGATTTCTTTGTTATGAGTTACTGTCCTTTTGGCAACCAGGCAGAAGAAGGCATAGC
>JAHWIP010000015.1 GCA_019322375.1 Candidatus Woesearchaeota archaeon | reverse complement strand
TCTGATTCTTTAAGAGCATCTTTGATTGTGTTCATGCTCTCCTGCGCTGCTTCTGCACCTCTTTCCGGGAAGCCTCCGCATCCAAGTCCTCTTGTAACATCTTTTCCTATGAGGAACTTTCTGTCAGATTCTATCATGTTTAGGTGTTGCTGGTCTGTGTTGCACCCTATTATTTCTGCTCCTTTTATGCCTTTTTTGTAGAGCCAGTTCACCATGTTGTTTCCAGCTCCTCCGCAGCCCATCACTTTAATGTTGGCTTGCTTTACTTCTATCTCTTCAAATGCATTTGCTGTTGGTTTTTCTTTCATTGCGTTGTTCACGACAAATTCCATTTTCCTTTACCCCCTGATTGTTGTTTTTGGTTTTTTTGGTCTATCTTGACTATATTTTCAAAATATATTTTCTGAAATATATTTTCTTGTGTCAAAATATTTATAAATGTGGAGTGCTTTCTCCACTACTAGAAGCCATACATTCTTTCGAACCAATCAGTTCCGCCAAAAACTGATTTTTCTCGTCTTTTTGCCATAGAAGTGTGCTTAAAAGTTACTGTAAAAGCCAAAACACACCCATCTTTTATTAAAATTTATAGTCTATATCTAATATATAAAGATTATTGTTCTTTAAAATATATATTTTTGATAGAGAAAACATATTTTTATTTATTTCACGACGATTTTTCCCAAAGAATAACCTTTTTGCCAGTAATAAGTCCTCCTTGTGACATCTGATTAAAAACACCAGGGTCAAGCACATACTCAATTATGGTAAAATTGTATTTATCCTTAATATCACCTACTTTCTCCTTAACAGCCTTGGAATCAACACCCGGGCCAATAACAATTATATTAGCCTTGTCCTTAGAATCCTCGCCATGCTTAACAATCATGTGCACGTTAGGAAGCTTGGAAACATATTCAACAAACTCCCCGATAACAGTCTTTTTCTCCTCAAGAAGCTCACCCAGCATCTTGGTGTTCTTATTATGGCTTAGCGAGTATAATTTAGTCTTTTTAATCACAGTTTCCTCGATAATTCCCATATCTTTAAGTTTTTTAATGATTCTAAAGGTGGTAGCCACAGGCACCCGGGCCTTCTTAGAGAGTTCTCTTAAGTAGAACTGACTTGTTTCATCAAACAAGAACAATTTGAGAATAGAGAGCACCTTCTTATCAAAGAACTCCTCTACAATGTTCTTAGCAGGCATATTTAATATATATTTAAGCAACTAATATATAAATTTTTTCAAAAATGGAACAATGTTTCAAAAAAGAAATTATTTTTGGGTTTTGTATAAGTCTTCGACCAGTTTAATATCAGAGATATCACTCAGAGCCTTGTCCTCTCTTAATCTTACAAACCTAGGGAATCTAAGAGCATAACCACTGGCATAAGTAGGGCTCTTCTGGATTTCCTCGTACTTTACCTCAATTATGATTTCAGGTTTTATTCTCACGGTTTTGCCTTCTTCTGAGATGATATGCGGTTTAAGAAGTTTGGTTAACTGCTCAAAGCTAACACCTTGCTCCTCCAGTTCTTTAATACCAGTGCCCACCTTGCCAATCTCAAGGAACTTGCCATGCTTTCTGCACGCTAAAACATAAGAAGTCAGCCATCCACTGCGCTTGCCAGTGCCCCACTCAGCACCCACAATAACCAGGTCCAAGGATTCCATCACAGGCTTAACTTTTACACCATAACCAACCCTGCTGCCAGGCTTGTAAATGCCTTCAAGGTTCTTAGCCATAACTCCTTCTTCACCAACCTTTAAGGCTTCTTTATAGAACTTCTCTGCATCTTTAAGATTATTAGTAATGATTTGTTTTGCAAGCACCAGCTTCTTTTTATGAGGAGAAATAATCTTTTCAAGAATCTTCCTTCTCTTATTAAAAGGCTCTTTTAGCATGTTCTTGCCATGATAAGACATGATATCAAAAACATTAACTTCAACAGGGAAATCCTTAGCCATCTGATTGATGTTGTATTTTCTCCTAATCCTCTGGGAAATGGATTGGAAAGCAAGATATTTGCCTGTCTTTGGATTAAAACCAACTGCTTCTGAGTCAAGAATACACTCATTAGCCTTAACAAACTTCTTAACAAAATCAACCACTTCTGGGAACTGCTTGGTAACTTCATCTAATCTCCTGGTAAAAATCTTAATAGTCTTACCTTTCTTATGGATTTGCATTCTAAAGCCATCATACTTGAATTCAAAAGCACAGGGCTTGCCAACCCTTTCAAAAGCCTCTTCCAAGTCCTTGGCTTTCTGGTAAAGCATAACATTGATTGGATTGCCTGGCTCTAATGTTAATTCGCCGAAAGCTTTTTCACCTTTTTTCATAATCATCTTAGCAACTTTGCCATAATCAGCTTTTAAATCAAAAGCATGCTGAACAGCCTCGATTAATCTCTTGTACTCTTCTCTGTTATCAGGCTCAATCTTTTTTTCCTTGTCATCATAATTAACCTTTACTTTTTTATCAAAAAAAGCCCAGACTAATGCATCACGAATACTGCCAGTCCCAACTCCTACACGCAAATCCTCAAGAACAGTCCTGACAACATATCTTGCTTCTAAAGGCTTAGCACTTGATAACAGCTCTGCAATCACCTTGATTTTCTGGTCAACACTACCAGCACCCTCTAAGGTAGGAAGCTTTCTTAGATTAGTAAACACTTTATCAGATGTTAAAGTCCTGGAAAACAAGGTTGCCTGAGACTTCTTTGTAACCAGCTTCTCAGCAACCAAACCCAAATCACCCAGTCTTTTCCATTCATCCTCAACCTTTGCAGGGCTTATGCCAGTAGCAACACTAATAGCCTTAATAACCAGCCTGTCACTAACCCCCAGCTTAGTCTCATCCCACAAAGGAAAAAGCCTGCCTTGGATTAAAAGAACAATCTCATCAATATCATCCTGCTTAGTCTTTTTAAAAAGCTTTGAAATAATAAAAGTCTTCTCTAATCTCTTGCTAGTTTTTTCCAAAGCCTCATATATTTCTGCAAGAGAGGAGTATTTCATACGAGAAATAATAAGATTAATCAGGTTTAAATAGTTTGCTTTATTTCATAAGCTCTTTAGCTTTTTTTAGAAGTGCAATATCTCTTTTTCTAATAAACTTACCCATATAGGTTTTAGGCTGATCATTTTCTAAAAGTTTTATTGCCTGCTCAAAATAAGCCCATTTTAATTCAAATCCCTGAGAAGTTTCTTCTTTTGTGAATGAAGGTTTTTGTTGATCATCCACAACATCAGCAAAATAACAATAAGAAACCTGAATTTTTTCTTGTTGGTTTTTATATTCAATAGAAACGCCTATTGGTTCTTTTACTTTTATTGTACACCCGGTTTCTTCCATTACTTCCCTTTTAAGACCGCTCATAACATCCTCATCTCCTTTAATTCCGCCTCCAGGAAGCTTGTGATAAGTATGCTTTGATACATATAGTAATGCAATCTTTTTTTCTTTATTAAACAACACAGCACGAGCTGCTTTTCTTAAGTTATATTTTACTTTTTTTTCTGCTTTTGTATCTATTCCAATATCCTTTTCTCTAATTTCAATAATCAGTTCCATATAACATTAGAATAAGGGAGTGGTTTTAAAGTTTTCTAAATCCCCAATAACTTTATAAACATCTTCTTCCAAAATCCTTGTTATGATACAGGAAGGTCATGGTTTGCATCATTTCCATAGACGTAAAAGAATTCACCAGAAACACGAGCCTTATCCTCATCCTGACAAGTTCAAGAGGTTTATTGACAAAGCCATTCTTGTTGTGTGCGTAATAATGCCTTTGATGGCTCTCCCGCAGGTAATTAAGATATGGTTTGAAAAGAATGCTGTGGGTGTTTCTGCCTTTTCCTGGGGAGCTTTTATCTTTTTCGGCATATTCTGGCTGATATACGGAATTTTACATAAAGAAAAACCAATCATAATAACCAATATTATTTGGATTGTTCTAGAAGCTTTAATTGTGATTGGCACTCTTTTGTATGGGTGAGAAATATCTTACCAAGGAATATAACTCCTTTCTGTAGAATGAGTCTTTTCTTCAGGAGGCTCTATCTCTTCCTCAAATTGTTCTTCTTGCTGTATTGGTCTTGGTGTAGATGAGATTTCATATCTCATTACTCGATCATACTGCTTTATATCGTCTGGTTTTCTCCTATGCGGTTGAGTATTAATTTGATAGATGATTGGGATACATTTTCCATTACAGTTAAAAACATTACTGGATAT
>JAHWIP010000014.1 GCA_019322375.1 Candidatus Woesearchaeota archaeon | reverse complement strand
TAATAAATACATACTCCTTACTTATTTATATTATTTTCCGTTTTTTCTATAGTTAAGTAATTCATAATTCTGTTTCTGGATTAAATTTATATGAGCTCTGTACACTTTCAATAACTTTTTCATCTTTTAATTTATTAACAAATTTTGTTAAATCATTTTCAAATTCTTTTCCTTCTTTTGTCGTCGGTCTTACAACTCTGAAATTGTTTTTGGAAATTGTTAATTCAATATCTACGGACTTAGATTTAGTATTCTTGAACCATAGAGTTCCTTCTTTCTTTTTTTTACTCCATTCTCCTTTCTCCTCCTTGTCATATTTGTATATAGAATCTTTTGAAATCATAAATTCTGATTTCAAAATATTTTCTCTTATTTTTTTGAAATTATCACAATCGTCTTTTATTTTTGCAATATAAGGAATGTTTAATCCTGCATCGTCTACCATTCCAATAGTTTTCTTTGCTAAATGTCTAACAGTAAAAAAAGCAATTAGACCAACGCCAAAAGTTGCACATAAAAGCATTATTTTAGTAAGCTTTTCAGGGATTGTTTTATCTGGGAGAATAAGAATTAATTCTAAGATAACAGCACCCATTAATCCGATTGCTATACCTGAATAATTAGCAAGTTCAAAGAGTTTAAAATTACCTCTTTTTGCTTCATCAGATAGTAACTCATCATGAATTTTTTTCTCTATTTCTCCATTGTTCTTTTTTTCTTCACTCATTTTAAAGTAAAAAATACTATAGACATAATTAAAGCCATAAGAAGACCGATGATTCCTATTGCGACAAAAAGGAAAATAAATCTCATAAATCTCTTACTTCTAATCTTTGAAGCAAACACAAGAGAAAAAACAATTAAAAGAGTACCCATCAAAAATATAATAACGATAGGAATAGATACCATGTATGGTTGAATATTCATATGAACCCCCCTCGACCAATTTTAGGATGATATAAACATATAAAAATCTTTCTAAAAACCCAAAAGAGCAATAAAAAAACGATTAGTAAATAGAACCTTTTATAAACAAACAAATAAAGAAGAAAAAACACAACTCCTGATACAACCACCACAAAATACATTGGTAAATACCAAAATCTCAAATGACTCTCCTTTCTCTGATGCCACGTAACACCCATCAACAACACCTCCAAAAATGACGCTAACTTAACAGCTCACATAACAGTAATATTTATATACCCTCATATCAAGGTTAGTGTTATGCAAAAAACATTGTTCATAGTTATTGGAGCAGTCTTCTCTATCATGTTCCTGGGCATAGTAATGAAAGTTGTATTTGATAAAACAGGGAATGCTGAGGATATTGGAAAGTTTGTTAATATACAAGCCAGTGAGCAAGGCAATGCTCTTAGGCTTGCATGGGAAACAGACCTACCTACTAATGGGGCCCTGCATTATACACTCAACAATGTTGAGTACAAGAAAATAGATGACAAATTTGAGAAAATCCACACCCTCACTGTTTCTGGTCTTAGCGGCACAGTTGAATATTATCTTGAAGCATGTGATATTTCTGGGCAGTGCTTTAAATCAGATAATATGAGTGCAGCTTTTCCATGACTGCCGGCGCGTTCATCCTGTAATTATTAGTTCTTCAGATGAGGAGTCGCATTCCAAGCGAATCACATGAGGCAGGGTTATGGGTGTGTTGAATACTACTTGTTCTTTAGAACCACAATCCTCGCTAACTGATTGCAAGGTGTTGCAGTGATTTATTTTTTTGATTGTTGAAAAAACAAATGCTTTGTCCAAGTCACCTTCGTCTTTTACATACACAGTCATGGTTTTGTCAATATCCCCTAGTCCGCAGTTCTGCCAGAAACTTATTAATTCTGAGACAAACCCAACCTTGTCCACCTTCTGGTATATGCCTTCTTCTGGTTTTTCCCCACGAATATCATCATATGTCTCCTCAAACCCTGCTGTTCTGATAAAAATAAATATTAGAACGCCTATAATCAGAACAATAGTTATGTATACAACGATTTCAACTGTTTCCATTTTCAGGACTCGACTTTATCAGGTCTGTTGGGTAAGCAACTATTCATTTACCTAATATTTACCTAACTTACTCTATTGTTCTAACGAATTAATACATATATAAATTTTATTGTTATATCATATTGTTATCTCATATACCAAAAAAAATATAAAGCTTATAAATAAATAAGGTATTAACAAAGAGGAGTAGTAATGGAAGAGTCTGTATGGATTTATATCTCAATAATCGCTGTCATTATAGCCCTTGTAATAATAATCAGTTTGTTCACCCAGAACAAAGAGCATATGAAGGAGCAGGCCTTTTCAAACGCGTTTCTTGAAATAGAGCCTCACTGCAATTATGTGTGCGGCTCTCCTCCTGGAAGCATAATTCCGCTTGAGGTTAATATACCATCAGGTATTGTTATCTATACCAAAGATCAAAAGATTTGTGGGCAATATAAGGATAAGACTGCGTGTGCAGTGTGTGCTTGTAAGGTAGCATCTTACACCCTTGACTTAAACACTACGCAAGCCAAAGAAACCTTTGATGTTCACGCTTTTAACTGTTATTTTGAAAGAGGTGAAAATGAGGTTAAGATGGAATGCCAGGGGTGATATTGCAACCCAGATTATTACTTGGATGGCCTTGGTTCTGGCAGGATTAATCCTGGTTACATGGTTTATCAAATCAGGTGTGTTCAGTCCTGTTAAGGAGGTGGATGTGCTGGATAAAGACCTTATCCAGCTCCAATTAATTCTGGATGAGGCTTGCACTAGTTTTCAATATCAAAACGAGTATAACCCATTTATAGAAGAAGGAAATCTTACCTTTACCAATGACCAGGTTTGTATAACCCTTTTTCCAGAGGGAGATTCAGAGAGTTCAGAAGGCAAGAAGATAACCAGGTGTCTTACCCCTATATGCAACCTTGGGCTTGATGCTTCTTATGATCTCTCAAACATAACCAAGATAGGGATTAAGAAAGATGATATCTTCACCATTATTCCACAATAGAAAAGGAGTTTATTCCCTGATAACTGCCTTTGTTTTTATCTTAGTAGCCTTAGGCGTAGTAATAGGCCTTATTTTTATAATCTCCAACATGACTTTGGTTGAGGTAAAACTAATGGATAAGTATAAGAGTAAACTATCTGTTATGAGTGAAAAAGACTTTGTGCATTACTGCTATGGAAAAATCCTTGATGATTCAGCAACCTATGACCCAAGCTGTCTTACCAATAACCTAGACCAGGTAAAGGGGGTTACTGTGAAAACCCTTAATTATTCTGGGTGCGAAGAAAAGAATCTCACCTTGATTGCCCCTCAAGATTATACTGAGGTTGAAGTGTTTGATATTCCTGTTTATCAGGATGAGCAAAGAATAATTTGCCCTGCAAGGCTGCATATATATTCATGAAGATAGACTGTCAAGAGAAGTGTTGATAAAAATGGGAACAACTGAAAACATTGTTGCAGGAGTAATAATCATAATAATACTTATGATAGGAGGACTTTTCTATGTTAGAACCAGTGTTGAAAAAAAAGTGGCTTCTGAGAAATCACTCAATGTTTATTTCACTGATACCAAACTCTCAGACTCCTTTGATACTGTGCTAAGCCTTACAGAAGCTAACTCAGGAAGACAGTTCGGAGACCTCTTAGCAAGTGCTGTTTATTATAAAACAGAAGTAGTAAATATTTCAGGCAATCTTGTTAATATAACTCATGAGTTCAACCAGGCATTAAAAACAGTGCTTGGAGACCAGGAATACTTTTTTGAAATCCCGCCGTATGTAACAGGCATCAACATGGTTTTTATTTTTTCAAGCGATCCAAGAATGGACAATGTTTTTGCTGTTCTTGAAAGAGATTTTTTTAATCTAATAGCTGATTTAAACACAATTTATAATGAAGTTGAGGTCAAAGGCAAAGCAGTAGTGGTTGAAGGCATGGATTTATGCCTAAGCACAGGCATGGACTGTTTTTCTGTCTCAGAAACCATGATGTATAACAACAACCTCTCCACCAATCTTGAAATAAAAAAATATGAGTATGAGTTGTTCAGGCCGACTGACTCCAGCATAAGCATGCTGAATGACTGGGAAACAGGTCTTAGCTATCACATCATCACAACCTCGAATTATAACCTCACTAATCTGGAGCTGCTCATCCCTGTAATTGACTCTTTACCAGGAGGTTCTGACACAAATCCATGCCCAACAGCATATGCAGACAGTATTTTAGAAAGAGATAACAGCATTATCAAGGAGTATGGATTTATTGTAAACCCGATTGTTGTTGATAATGGTGATTCAAGGTATTGCCAGGCTGATGTGTATAATCATTCTCAAGAACTAATCTCATCAACAAAAGGAACAGTAACCCCTTATAACCAGAACTTCTTAAGTGACCTGCGCAATATTATTGAACAAAACATTGATAGTGTTACAATAAAAACAGGAACAAAAAGATACGAACCAACCCGTGTTGTTCAAAGGCATCTCCAACTGCCTAATGGCGAGATAACAAGAATAAGACTGTATGTTTATACTTAATATAGAGTAAAAACAACCCAAACATTTTTATTAAATGAGTGTATTCTGTTTTTTTCTAATGGAACTAACTGATTTTAAGGTGAAGTTTGAGGAAGCAATTGCAAGGAATGAATCTGTTGTTTTCTTTTGCAGCTGCGAGGTAAACTATAGTGGCAGAGCAGAGGCTTTCCTGGCAAGAGGAGACAGAATGATAATTGTTAAAAGCGATAATACCTTGCTGGTTCACCAGCCAGAAGGAGGCAACCCAATCAATTATATGAGGCCAAAGTCAAAGGTTGCGCTTGAGAACTTTGAAAAACATCTGGTTCTAAAAGCAAGAAACCTTGAATCAAAGGATTATATTGATGTAGAAATCTTCCGGGTTTATAATTTCATGAATCACAAACTAGAAGACGGTATAAAACAAGAGCTTGCTGGGAATGAGAAAGATATGAGTGATATGATAAAAGCAAAGCCAGAATTAATAAGTAAAGATTTCAAGCCTCTTAGCAGGGAGGAGCATACCAAGTTTGGCTTTATAGATGTATTTGGGCATGATAAAAAAGGCAATATCGTAATAGTTGAGTGCAAGCGTTATACAGCAAGCCTGCAATGCGTAACCCAGCTGCGCAGGTACGTGGAAAAAATCAAGGAACTCAAAGGACTAAAAGCCACTCAAGTCAAAGGAATACTTGCCAGCCCAAAAATCAGTCCGAATGCCAAGGAAATGCTCGAGAAATGGAAGTTCAAATGGGTAGAAGTGCATGCGCCAAAAAGATTAGAAAGATTTAATAAGGACCAAAAGAGTTTGGGTGAGTGGTGAGAACTTTTATCTCCCCTTTAATGCAGCTTCTATTTTTCCTTTGGATTTACCATCTCCTATGTCATAATCCAGAAAAGCTAAGTAGAGCCTGCCCACTCTTTTTATTTTTTTAACTTCAATAACTCCGTTAATAGGTGACTCTGTGCTGATAGGTTTCTTGAATCTAATATTTGATTCTATTATGAACACGTTTTCATGCATTAAACCAAGATATTCCTCAAAGGAAGTTGTAAAATGTTCAAGTCTTTTTTCCATAATCCATTCTCCAAAAGCAGCGTAACAAAGCTGGTTCAAACAAAACTTTGCTTCTATATCAGTCATATGTTTTAGTTTTGTACGGGGATTTGCATAAAAAGTGTCCTCTATTTTAAAAATGCCCTCTGCTCTAGGAAAGTCAACTTTTGCTTTTATTAAGTATCTGCAATCACAGATATATTCATTCAGAACAATATCTAGTCTTTCTTGAGGGGTTTTCATTTTCAAAAGTTATTCTCACTTACAAATCTCACATCCCTTTAACTTCTTTTTTCTTGCTTCTGCAGAATTCGCATACGTCATAAAGTTCTTTTTGCTCACTCTTTTCAAGCCCAGGCAGTTCTTGTCAAAGTGGTACTTGGTGCCTGTTTTTGATGCATACACTTTCATCTCTTTCTTTTTTGGCTTCTGTGGCTTTTTTTTCTTTTGTGCTTGTCTTATCTTTTTCTCTGCTCCTTCAAGTATGGCTTTCTCGCTTATCAGCTTTATCTTCTCGCTTATAGTCCTGACACCATCATCTATTTTTTGCAGGTCTTTTTTTACTTTTGCAAAATCCACTTTTGGAGCTTCTTTTAATTCTCTTATCAGAGGTTTTTGCTCAATTTTTTTCTCTTCAAAATCATATATTCTTGAAACAGGTATATCCATAAACCATTCCTCGCTTAGTTGTTCTTGTTTTTCCCTTGGCTTTTTTTCTTTGTCTGCCTCTTCCACCACTATCTTTTCTATCTTTGGCTCTTCTATGTCAACAACTTCAACCCCGGGTTTTTGTTCTGCTTCAAAGAATTCCACTAGTTCCTTAAGTTCGTCTTTTTCTCTGAAAGCCCTATAGTCTTCTTCCTCAGAAGGCTTTTTCCTGGGCTTTTTTACTGCCTGCTTTATCTCTTTTCTGAACAAAAAAATAATCAGCCCTATGAAATATATTAAGAAAAGTATTAATCCCAGAAACTCTGTAACCACTCTTCTGCCAATCAGAACAAGCACAAGCATGAATACAAGGCTTAGAATAGCTGACCAGAAAGCATACCACTCCTCAAACCCAGCCTCTGTTTCTTTATAAAATAAATATATGAGTACTACCTGTGACAGGATAAATAATAAAATAAATACTCCTAGTAAAAATAATTCTGTTGTAATAAAGATTAAAGGTATGAGTATTGCACTGATTACCAACAAGAATATTGCATTATCCCTAAACATCTTAACCCCTGTGTATAAGAAAGAAACGATTCATATATAAAACTTTCTTTTCCATGACTACTTTAAAGTAGTCTTATTAGACGAGGGGGGTATATTTATAAATCCCCCTCGCTTTCCTCCTCTTATAATGGAGCTTAGTTTTGAAGCAAAAGAACTGATTAAAGCATGGCTTGCTATTAGCATAGCTTTTGGAATATTAATTTATCGGGGTGGAGAGCCCCTGGTTTTTAGCATACTCATAGCTGGCCTAACAGTTGGTTTAGGATTTGTTGTGCATGAACTTTCTCACAGGCATTTTGCACGAAAATTTGGCAAGCACGCAGAGTTCAGAGCTAATAATAGGATGTTATTAATAGCAATTATCATGAGTTTCTTTGGCTTTATAATAGCTGCTCCAGGAGCAGTGATAATATCAGGCTTTGTATCCAAAAGACAAGGAGGGATTATTGCTACTTCAGGACCAAGTGCAAATTTATTACTTGCTCTAATATTCCTGTTATTAATACCTTTAATCCCAAGCATTGCTTTTTACGGCTTAATGATAAATGCCTGGCTGGCCTTGTTTAACTTAATACCTTTCAGAGGCTTTGACGGGCACAAAATAATTGATTGGAGCAAACCTGCTTATTTTGGAATGCTGGTAGCAGCAATAATTTTAAATATCATACACATAATTATACCTAACTTTATAAGTATCTAAGGAGGAAAAATATGAGCGCAGACCCTTATGAACCAAGCGATGAAGAGTTAATAAAAAGAGAATTTGATGATTATGAGCTGCCAGCCCATGACAAGCAGTCTATTAATGAGATAAGAAAACTGGTTGGTAGCAATGGCTACAAAGATACCAGCCATATTGAAAAACACCAGGAATTCCTAGAAGACATGTGCAACAGGTTAAGGCTAATCCTGAAGAGCGAGAAGAATTTTGGAGAGATTAACTGGGAGCTTGAAAGACAAATAGAGGAGATAAAAGCCTTGTACTTTGAGCTAGAGAAAGTAAGAAAGAATAAGGTAAATAAGAAGTAAAAGAGGATAAGAATGAAGTGTAATATTTGCGGTAAAAAAGTAGAAACTACATTTCTAAATAAATTAGTAGGCACCATGATAAAGGATAAAAAAGGCAAAAGAAAAGCAGTTTGCAGTGAATGCCAAAAGAAACACACGACGACAGAGTTAAAGCAGAAACTTTAAGAGGTTGCTCATTCTATAGATCATTAATGCCTCTGTAGCTCAGTGGCTAGAGCAGCAGATTAACAAGCTGAACCTCGTAAGCTGCCGGTCGCCGGTTCGAATCCGGCCAGAGGCTTAATCCTCCCCTGGTAAAAATGTTAACTTCATGTATACTTCTGATTTGATTAACACTTTTCTTACATTTGGGTATTTTGTTTTTAGTTCATTTAGAAAGTCATGCAATTCTTGCTTGCTTCTCATTTCTACTTCTGTTTCTATGTCGCAAACTCCTAGTGCTCTTTGGATATAGACAACATTTGCATGTGCTTCTAGCCATGCTTCTATTTTTTCCATATTATCATTTGTATCTAAATATATTTCTAGAAAATAATTTCTATAGCCTAGCTTTATAAAATCAATTAATGCTCTGTAGCCTCTGATTATTTTTTTTCTCTCCATTGCTTTTATCTTGTAAGAGACTGTGGTTTGAGGTATTCCTGTTTTCTTGGCTATCTGCATTGTTGATGCTCTGGCGTTTTTTGCCATCTCTTTTATTATCTTATAGTCTTCTTTGTCATAGTTTACTTTCTGGGTTGGTGCCAGAGTTATACTTTTATCATGGTGTTTTTTTCCAAACAAGTAATCCTTTGGGTATTGTTTTTGAGTGTGTATGAAAGAGTAGGTATAGCTGTTCAGTATTCTGCCTATTTTTCTTTTTATTTTTATTATCACGTCTTCTGCATCATACAAAGATTTTTTCCATACAAAGATTCCATATCTATGAAAGTGGTATTCTGTTTTGAATATCAGAGCTGCGTGAAGATCTTTGTCTAGAAATCTTATGAATTCTTTTTCTGTTTCATCATTCATTTCATTCAGGTCAAAGTAGAATCGAGATGCATGGTAGCCTAGCTTATTCATGTCAAGCACAGGGTAGTATCCTTGTATTATCCCTTTTTCTTCTAGTTTTTTTATTCTATAAGCAACCACGTCTTTGTTTGATCTTACTGTTTTTGCTATCCTTTTCATTGGTTCTCTTGCTTTCCAGTCAAGTACCTGCAGGATTTTCCAGTCGAGTTTGTCTATTTTATGCATAAAACAAGATAAACAACAGCAATATATAAATTTTTTGCTATATTTCTTAATTTTCTATAGAAAATTCTATATATTAGCAAACATTACCACTGGGTTGTAAAGATAAAAAGGGGGATGATAAAATGAAAAAAACCTACCTAGTGATAGCTCTATTATTAGTGCTTATAGGGGGATGCACTCAAACTCCTACTGCACAAGTAATAGCACAAGACAAAGTAAAAGTTGGAGCATTAGTGTCATTAACAGGCCAAGATGCTTATTTTGGAAACACCATACACAAAGGACTGCTGCTTGCAGCCAAAAACAAAGATATTGAACTAATAATAGAAGATTATGGTAGTGAAACAAAAAACTCAGTAACTGCAGCAAATAAATTAGTAAACATAGACAAAGTTGATGTTTTATTAACAGAATACTCAGAAAGCACAGAGCCTGTGCTTCAGATAATCAAAGAAAAACAAATACCAACTATATGTGTTGCCTGCGGAAGCGCTGGAATAACCCAGAAAAGCATATTATTGTTCAGGGTGTGGCCCTCTGACGAGATAGAAGTGAAATCCTTGGTTAACTATGCAAAACAAAAAGAATATGATAATGTGGCAGTGCTAAAAACAATATCTGTATGGGAGAACTCATTAACAGAATACTTTGAAAAAAACTGGGGAGGAGAAGTGTTTGTTGAGCAGGCTAAAAGAGAATACAATGACTTCAGAACCCAGCTGCTAAAAATTAAGCAACAATCACCAGGTTTTATTTATCTGGCAATGTATGAGCAGAAATACCCGCAAGTAATTAAACAGATAAGAGAACTGGGTATAAAAGCAGAAATCGCAACAACAACCTGGATAAATGACCCGACTATTTTAGAAGCCTGCGGAAAAAACTGTGAAGAAGTTATTGTGCCTCAATACGCACCTCCAACAACAGAATTTGTAGAAGCATACAAGCAGGAATACAAAGAAGAGCCAGGAATAGGAGCAGAAGTTGCTTATGATGCAATCAATATCATAGCAGAATTAAAAGATTATAGAAAAACAGATTTTGTAAAAACACTGTTAAACACAGAGTATGCTGGTGCATCAGGAGAGATAAGTTTTGATTATACTGGTGACAGAAAGGACAGAAAAGTGAATTTGTACAAAATTAAGAACCAGGAATTAGAGTTAATAGAATAAAAGTCTCAACCTTTAAATAGAGGAGGGCTTTTTGCTCTCCTCAAAAAATATTTATATCTCTATTCATTACCCCTCCCCATGAAACCAATCCTTGCCACAACTCTGTCAGGTTTGTTTATTAAGTCTGAGCCTTGGAAAAAAGCTCATGTTTTATGGTTTGAGAGAGCTGCTGAAGAATTAGATGATGCTTCTGTTAAGGATTATGCTAATACTGATGATTATTTTAAGCATGTTGATGAGGTTATGCAAAGGCTTTACCCAGAACTGTCTGATAAGGAGAGGACTATCAAGGCAAGGGAGATGTATTTTAATTCGGTTTATGAATATATTTTAATAAATCCCAGGGTTGTTAATAAAGAGGTTATTCAGTATTTTGCTTCTTTAAAAGACAAGTTTAGATTAGCGCTGGTCACAACCAATGCTCAGAAGACTCTTGAAAAAATATTATCCTTAAAAGAACTCTCTGGTTTGTTTGATATTATAGAGGCTTCTGAGATGCATGAAAAAGATGATAAAGTTGTTGTTTTTGACAGGTTTGTAAAAAGATATGGAAAACCAGGGATGTATATTGGCGGCAACAGAAAAGACAGCTTTGATTATTGCAAAAAAAATAATATTCCTTGCATATTTGCTAATCTTGAAGCAGGCAAGGATTTAGAAGGTGTTGAGACTGTTCATGGCTTGGAAGAGTTGAAAGAAAAAATAAAGGGAGTTTAAGATGAGTGAAAAAATAGTTATGATTGATTTTGCAGGCACATTGATTAAAGCAGAGATTATTGAGGAAGCTAATGAGTTCAGAGCAAAGGTTTTGCAAAGAGCTTTGCCAACCAAAAAAGAGCACTCAGACCCTGAAGCATTTTACAAGGCTAACAGGGAGTTTGTTGAAAAACTTACTGGCTTGAGTAAGAATACACTGGTAAAATATAGGAAAAACGATTTAGAATTCATGGATTTAACAGGAGAGGATGTTCAGAACCAGATTTCTACAAACTTGTTTCAGATAGGCATGTTCATGGCTGCAAAAAAACATGGTAAAAACATTGCTCCTGGCGGATTAATAGAGCAACTGCAGAGAATAAAAAAACTTGGATATAAACTAGCCATTATCTCTGGGGTTAGAACAGATATCATCTCAGGAATGCTAAAGATTGCTAAAATACCATTAGAGTATGATTATATTTATGGCCAACCACCCAAGCTAGGAGTTGAGAACCAGGAACAAGATGTAAAAGAACTGCAATCTCTAGGAGAAATCGCTTATTCTGTAGGAGATAAGATGAGTGACTTGGAAAGAGGTAATCTAGAAAAAAACAAGCTTATCTATGCAACCTGGGGCCATCCTTCTGGTGGGGAAGAAGGGTTTGCAAAATATACTATTAAAGAGCCAAAGGAGTTAGAGCAAATAATTAAATAACAATAACTATATAAACCACTATTAACATTCTATTTATTGATGTTTAAAATACCCAAACAGTTTCACGGGATTAAGAGGTTTGAGCAGGTTCTTGGGGTGGTTACCAAGTATGAGCTAGGCTATTTTCTAGAAAAAGCAAAGCTTAAGAAGAGAAAGCTGAGGTTAAAGAAAAAACAAAGCAGGCCTGTTGAGCTTAGAATGATTTTTGAAGAGCTAGGAGGCACTTTTATCAAGCTGGGGCAGTTGTTAAGCCTAAGGCCTGACTTAATACCCAAAGAGTACTGTGATGAGCTTAGCAAGTTACAGGATGATGTTGAGCCTTTTCCATATGAAGAAGTAAACCATGTTATCAAGGCAGAGCTTAAAAAGCCTGTCAGCAAGTTGTTCAAGAGCTTTAACAAAGTGCCAGTGGCTGCTGCCAGCATTGGGCAGGTGCATGTTGCAAGACTAAAAACAGGGAAAAAAGTTGCTGTCAAGGTTATGAGGCCTGGTGTTAAGGCATTAATAGAAACAGACCTTATGATTCTTGAGTATTTGGCAAGAGTTTTCAAGCACCATGTAAAGCAGGATATTATTGAACCAGAAGAAATCTTTGCTGAGTTTAAAAGATACAGCAAGAACGAGCTTGACTATCTTAAAGAAGCTCAAAATATAAAAAAATTCTATGCTAATTTTAAGAATGATAAAAAGATAAAGATTCCAAAGGTGTATGACAAGCTAACCACTCATAAAGTACTAACCATGGAGTTTATTGAAGGAGTAAAAGTAAGCCAAATCCTTAGAAACCCAAAAAAGCATAAGAGGATTAATAAGAAAAAAGTTTCAGAGCTAATCATCCAGAGCGTTCTAAAACAAATCTTTATTGACGGCTTTTTCCATGCAGACCCTCACCCTGCCAACCTGATTGTGAAGAATAATGTTCTTGGCTTTATAGACTTTGGAATTATTGGAAAACTTGACAAGGAATTAAAACAAAAGCTTGGATATTTGTTCATAAGCTTAATCCACAGGAATGCTGATGAAGTGGTTAAATCATTTATAAGCCTTAATCTTGTTGATAGTGATGTTGATGTTAATGGGTTGAAAAAAGACCTTGGCAACACCTTAGGAGAATACTATGATACCCGTCTTGACAAGATTGACATGGTAGACCTGTTCTTTAAAAGCCTAAGAATAGCAAAAAAGCACAAAGTAAAGATACCCAGGGATTTTGTTTTACTAGGCAAAGCACTAGTTACCCTGCAAGGAGTAGGTATTGAACTCAACCCAGGCTTTAACCTGGTAAAAGAAACCAAGCCTTTTATAGACAAGCTTGCAAAGCAAAGAACCAAGCCTTCATACGTAGCAAGAAGGTTATTCCAAGAAACAGAGAGATTTGCAGAGTTTGTTCAAACCCTGCCAGACGAGTCAAAAAAGGTTTATAAAACAATAGAAAAAGCAGACACAGCCCTTGAAGAAATAAACACAGACATCAAAACCTTAACCCTGGAAATAAGAAGAGAGACCTGGAGAGTGATCATGGGCATACTAATAGCAGCCTTAATAATAGGGGTGAGCCTAACCTATAGAACAGATGCCTGGCTTAGCAACTTATTTCTCATACTAGCCTTTATAATCCTTGCATATCTATTATTCTCAATACTAAGAGATGGTTTTAGAAGGAAGAAGTGGTAATATATATCAGTAATGCCCTGAATTAAGCTCTTTGGTTCTAAAGAAAATTTTATGGCCGCATTTAAAGCATTTCCTGGTCTTGTAATGAACTTCAAACCAGAATTGCGGTTTCCAGCCATTAGACTCAACTTGCACTGTCCTGCACACAGGGCATTGTTTTTCTAAATCAGACTCTCTAAATAAATGAACCATGTGATATTACCTCTTTTGTCTTTACTTCTCCACTGCAAAAGTCCTCCTTTGCCAAAAACAAGAGAACAAAAAATATATCAAGGAGGCATGTTTATATAGTTAATTGTGGTGGAATATATATGATAAAAAATCTTATTCTTATTTTTTAAGAAACAAACCTTTTAATACACTTCTGCGGCTAGTGTATTTTTCAAATCTTTCAAAATCATTTTTTAACACTGCTTTTTTTATTCCTTGTGCTGACAGATAATCTTCAGAGATATAAATTCCAGATAGTCTGGGCTGGTCCAAGCCATAATGAGCATCTGACACAGCAATCCCTATAAGGTTGTATTCAGCAGCCAGTTCTTTACCCCATTTGTTTACTTTTGTAAAATTAATTACAGGACTAAAATCATTGCAAAAAGCACTAAAGGTTTCAATCACCCTTACTTTTTCACATAAGTATTTAATTCTTTTTTGTTCATCTGTATTAGCAAGTCTCCACTTAAACTTTTCTTTTCTTGAATCAATAATTCCTGGATGGCATAATACTTCTAATCCTCCTTTATTCTTTATCTCTTCTATGGCTTTCTCAGGTTCCCTGTAGTCATCTATTTTTTCTTCACAAGCAACTGCAAGAATATGATGGTCTGCCATTACCTCCTGCACCTTGATAAGATAGCCTGTTTTTCCATTATAAGATATCTCTGCAAACAAGCCTTTATCAATCTCTTTTACTTCTGAAAAGCCAGCCTGGACAACATCATCATAACCCAAGTAACTGCGGTTATAGATAGAAGCTAAGCCTGTTACTCCTTCACATAATAAGTCAAGAATCTCATCTTTTTTTAAGTTGCTACTAACATGAGCATGCAAGTCAACAAGAATCTTTCCATTCTTCCTAGCAGGCGGTCTTATCATGTCTGAGTTATTTAGATATAGATTGCTACCTAGACCTATGCTTGAAAGTAATAAAGTTTCAAATGCACTTATCCCTGTTATTTTTAAAAATTCTCTTCTGCTAAACCTGCTTCCTTTCATTGAACAACAGCAAAAATAATTTATTTATAAAACTTTTGCAATAGTTACCACTTTTAAGGAGATTAAAAAATAAACTTTATCAAAATAACAAATTATATAAAATAATCATCAATAACTCTTGTAAACGGGGTGATGTTCATGGCAGGTTTTTTCAAGGAAATAGGTAATTTTCTTTTAGGCGAAGGATTAAGCACTTTTAAAAAAACAGTTGATAAAACAATTAAAGACATTGAAGTAAAGGTTGAGAGAGCAACCATTAAAGTGATAAAAACAGCAACCTTGTTCTTAATGATATTCCTGGGAGTGATATTTATTCTGGTAGGGCTGGCTACTTACCTGAATGAGAATGTACGAGCCCTAAACGACGGCCTAGGAACAATCCTGATAGGAGCAGTACTGATAGTATTAGCCTTGTTTGTGAGGGTTATGAAGTAGAATTAATTTATCACCGCAACTTCCCTTTAAACCCTTCTAGTTCTAATAAGAATCTTTTTATGGTTTTGTTTACGTGTTCTGGCTGGGTTTTGAGTATGTCTGCTAATTTGTATAAAATATCTTCGCCTTTGTAGGCTACTGTGCTTGTGAGCATTAGTTCTGCTGGAATCATCTTTTTTTGTTTTTTTAAGGCTTTTCTGGCTTGTTTCCATTTGTCAAATAATTCTTCTACTCTGCCTGGCAGCTGGTCTATATCACATTTTAGCAGGTTGGCTGTTTGTTCTAGTATTTTGTTTTCTGCTCTCTGGGTTTTGATTGCTGCATTGCCTGCTGTGAATTCAATCCTTACTATTCCGTCTTGTATTTTGGTTGTTCTTAATATTTTTATTAACTTTACTTCTCCTGTTAAGTTTAAGTGTGTTCCTCCACATGCTTCTACATCTAAGCCAGAAATAGATACTACTCTTATTTCTTTGCCAGGAACAGCTCCTCCTTGGTAAAGTGTGAATCCATATTTTGCTTCTGCAACATTCCTGTACATAAAGCTCTTGTAAACAGGAATATTATTTTTTATTACTTCATTTGCTTCTGCTTCTATTTTTGCTATTTCTTCATCTGTTAATGAATCATAATGAGTTATATCTAATCGTGCTTTTTGCATTGACTTGGCTGCTCCTGCCTGCCACACATGATTGCCTAGCACTCTGCGAGCAACACCATTAATGATATGAGCTGCTGTGTGGTGCTGGGCTAATTGTAGTCTTGTATCAAAATCTATTTTTCCAGCAACAGCTTCTGCTTCATGAAAATCAGGTTTTCTTAAGCAAACATGCACCATAACATTGCCTTGCTTAAACACTTCAACTATTTCTGTGTTTTTTAAAAAGCCTTTATCATGCAGCTGTCCTCCGCTTGTTGGATAAAAAGCTGTTCTGTCAAGAACAACATACCATTTATGAACTTGTTCTATTATTTTTAATACTCTTGCCTTGAAATTAACATAATCATAAGAATCATAAAACAAAGCCTCGGTTCCAGGAATGCCTGCTAAATCAAGCTCTATTCCCTTTTTTGTCATGGTTTTTTGCTTTTGGGCCTCTAAAATACGATGTCTTTCAGAAACCATAGCATAAAAATTCTCAGGTATGTCTATACTTAAATTGAGTTTTTTTGCTTCTTCACGAACAAGTTCAGGACTTATACCTTGACTATCATATAATTGCATTAAATCAGATTTTATTATTCTAGGGTCTCTATTAGGTAAATCTTTTTTTAACCATTGCTCAACTACTTGTTCTCCTTTTCTTTTGCTCTGATAATACTTTCTTTTCTCAACTTCAAGAATATTTTTAACATCATCCAGGCCTTTTATTAGCTCGGGATAAATAGGTTTAAGGTATTCTGCATGCCACTCGCATATCTCGCCCATGTCAAGCTCCCATTTAAACCTGTCAATGAATTCCATGGCTCTTCTAAAGATTACTCTGAGATTATAATAACCACCAACATTTGAAGGAAGGCCTCCATCAACAATTGCAAATAATAATGCACGAGCATGCTCTGCTACTGAATAAAGAGCAGTCATAGGCAAAATCTTTTCTTTAAGCTCATCAACTCCAAGACCCATCTCCTCTGCTACTTCATGCCATTGCTTGTCAATATCATCTGCTTCATCAAGATTAAGCTTAGAAGCAAGAGGAGCAAACTGCTTGTAAAGCCCCTGGTCAAACTTTATGTTTAGTTTTTTCTTAAGCTTGTCAATAACAGTTGGAAAAGCAGCATCATAAAGAGTGATTGCTCCCTGGCTAAACCAGGCAACACGCTCCATGCCAAGGCCCATGTCCAAAACTTTTAAGCTAAGCTCTTTATCACCCGTATCCATATGCTCAAACATCATATAAACCTGATTAAACAATTCTACTCCCCTGCTAAAGAACTCCATGCAAGCCCCATAGTTGCCTCCGCCAGCCCAGGACTCTTCATGCAAAGTAAGTTCTTGCTTAGGAACACCCACTTCTATTGTGATATAATCATATATATCCCTGAAAAATTTATCCTGACTCCACTCATCTGCTTCAACAAAAACATGCTGGCCAATCATAACAAAGCCTGTGCAATGGCTGCCAGTAACACCAACATTATCAACATCTCCGAATCTCAGGCAGAACTGGGGAATTACAAGTTTTTTAGCAGGAGGAGGGGATTCTCCACTAATCACATAAGGCTGAAAAGCAGAAATAGAGGAATTAGTAAAATCAATAGTAGGATTCCACCTGGCAATAACAGGGTAGCGCTGAACTGCTTTATATCCGCGCTTTTCAAAAAACCTCTTATAACCCAGCCAGACCTCAATAAAACCAAGCTTTTTCTTAACAGGAGCACCTTTAAAGATATCAACTCTTCCAACACAAGCAGGGTCACCGCAAGTCTCCTTATCTTTATGAACAGTCCAAAAATACGTGCCGCACTTGCACTGCTTACGCATAAAACCCTCTGACTTCAATACCTTAGTAGCAAAGTACTTGTCAGGCTCAGCACTAGCAACACCCTTAAACCTTTTTTTAAGTTCTTTGTCTGAGAGCATGATAAGGTAAAGGGTAGAAAAGGGTTATTAAAAGTTTTTCCCTTTGATAATGTTTTTAGTAAAATTAATAAACCCCCAGATAAATAACCCCTTGAAAACCATGCCCAGAAAAATATCTACCGCAGTCATCCAGGAGCAGGCCTTTGTTTCTCTTTTAACAGCTGCTCTTGAGGTTTATAACAAGGAGACCTTTGGCTTGCTGGTTGGCAGTGTTAAAGAGGGCAGGTATAAGTCTCAGATAATCATTAAGAATGCTCTTACTTATCAGAATGCTACTAGAAAAGAAAAAGAGGTTAGTATTTGGCCTTCAAGAGATGCAAGAATAAGGTATGTTATTAATTATCTTTCTGGATGCAAGATTATAGGAGAATTTCATTCCCATACTTATGGAGTTGACCATCTTACAAAGCATGATATAAAAGATATGATAGAGGATGGGGAGCGCTTCTCTCTGCTTATAAGCATTGAGCCTGCTGAATTTGCAGAGAAATGGTTTTATGATAAAAAAAATAAAAGCCTGCACGGGACAGTAAATGATGATTATTTTATCACAATAAAGGTGTATGCAAGAGAGTATGATAAAAAGGTTGTAAGGAAATTAAAGCTTGAGTGCCCTTATATTGAGAAGCTGAACAAGGAGTATGAGAAGAGTTTGTAATTACAGCAACCTTTTTAAACACCTTTTTTCTCCTCATAGCTATGGGCAGGCGTGAGAGAAAAGTTGAGAAGAGAAAACAAATACTTATGGCTTCAATCCTGGTCTTCTTGATGGTGGCTTCTGGTTTTGGAGTGATTGTAGGAAGCAGGACAAGCGAAATGAAGTATGGCAAGTACAAGTTCCAGATTATTAATAATAAGTATGTAACTGAGATTAATGGTAATGATATGCCATTCTATTTTCTGCCAAGCCAGGTTGACTATATCAACCTTTCAAGCACTATTACCAACAAATTAAAAGAAGCTTTTCTGATAATGCTGACTTTTAACCCTGATGACAAAAACAATATTCAGTTCATAGAAGTGACCAGGTTTGACTTATCCACGTATTTTGGAAAAGTGGTTTATAATGGTGTGTTTTTTGAATCAGATGAATACGAGCTCCCAGTCCTTACCTGTGCTAACGCAACTATAAAAACACCAGTAATAATTTTTAACACAACAGAAATAATAAATACTCCCAGCATTGTTGAAGAGAATAACTGCATATACCTTAATGCCAGAGGAACAGATTTCTTAAGATTAAGAGACAGAATGCTTTATTCTTATCATGGAGTAATACAGGATGAATAAAAAGAAAACCAAGAACAATTCTAAAGAGAAAAAACCTCTTAGCAGCACTGCCAAATTCATAATATTCTGTGCAATACTAGTTATATTATTCCTTGGAATAGTTTTTATTCCAAAGTTTATTCAGAATGCGAATCGTGATAAATATAGGTATAACAACTTTGAGTTTATTAAAAGAGATGACGGCTTCTGGTACACCTTTGTGCAAAAAGGAGCCCAGCCTTACTGGATACCCTTTTACTATCATCCAACAGAACTAGAGGATATTCCTGTTGAAACTTTTCTCAGAGCCAAGTTCTTTGAGATAGCAGATAATAATGGACAGATATATATAACTCTTGACCCTGATTCTGAAGATAACCAGATAGTAATTGCAGGAGTTGAAATCTCAAGAATCACAGGAGGCAGGTATGATCTGCTTAATGTTCCAACAAGCTCAGCCTTTATCAAGCCACCCACAGAGAGTGTTACAGAAACAGGCACACCCATAGTCACATGCATGCACTCAAGCAACAAAACAATGGTTATCTGGCTAACCCTGAGTGATAAAAACATTGCTTACTCACGCAACTACTGCATTATACTAGAAGCAAAAACATACGAAGACATGATAAGAGTTGCTGACAGAACCATGTATCATTTGCTGGGGATAATGAGTTGATTAGAATTATATCTCAGTTATTTCTTCACCCTCAACACTCACAAACCTCATTGCCAGGCCCAGCTTCATTAGTGCTGTTATTATTGCTGTGTGTTCTTTTCCACTCCCAGAATCAATATTAACTGCTACTTCAAAATCCTTGATTTTGCCTTGAAGCTCTTTTATTATTTTATCCCTGATAATAGATATCTTGTCATTTGCATTAACAACAATCATATGAAGGTTTTCTCTTTCAAGCTTAAGATTCTCCTTAGCCCAGTTATTGACTATCAGATAAATATTTTCAAATTCTTCTTTCTTAACCAATTGCAATACATCTGTCCAGGTTCCTTTGCCAGTGCTAAGACAGGCTACTAGGTCCGTCATGGGGTACAGGATAAAGGGCTGTTTTAAAAAATTTGCGTAAAAAAATAGTGTGGTTCTGGAAATCTTTCAAAAAAAATAGAGAAAACACGAAATTTACTTGGGCATAAATAAATACCACTAATAAACATGAGTTTTTAATGCAAGAAACAGAAGATAATGTTGAAGAAATAAAAGAAAAGCTAAGAAGATATAAAAGACAAGATTTAATATTTAATGAACCGCATTTTTCATATCGATTAATCCTAAGAGAAGGAAGCAAAGAAGAAGTAATAAAAAACTTGTTAAAGCCTGATAATCTGGTTTATTCCTATAAGCAAAAAGGAAGTTTAGGAGATATAATCCATTGCTTGCACTTCAAGATAAGCAACAAAAGAACCATGCGCTTGCCTGTGATTTTCAAGAAGAAAACTTTATATATCCTCACATATATCATGAGGTACAGGCCATGGCAAAGCATGATAAAAAGGAGAAGAAGATGAACAAAAAAATAATAAGTTATGACAAGGAGAATGACATACTTTTTATACACAAAGGATTTAGCAATGACGAGAAATTCAAAGGAAACATAGACGCAGGTAATTTAGTGCTTGACATAAGCACCAAAGGAAGAGTTAAAGGAATAGAAATACTTAATGCCTCATTATTCCTAAAAGAATTTGATATAAGAAAAAAAGCACTAGAAGACTTAAAAGACGCAGATTTCAATGCCAGCACCAAACCAGACAACATAATGATAAGCCTGCTTCTAAAAGCCAAACAAACACAAAAAACCATGAAGATAGCAGTTGCAACAGCGAAATGAGGTTTTTGTGGAAATAAGAAGAAAAATAAAAAATTTAA
Source organism: Candidatus Woesearchaeota archaeon (assembly GCA_019322375.1). Lineage (GTDB taxonomy): Archaea > Nanobdellota > Nanobdellia > Woesearchaeales > SM23-78 > SM23-78. The sequence goes on along the minus strand of JAHWIP010000014.1, from coordinate 13,506 downwards.
TATATCGGATAAGGACTCTCTGCTCCTTCCAGGTCTATGTTTTTTACACTGCTTAGGTCATCTATTTCGTTTATTCGCAGAAGGGTTGGTGACTTGGTATACAATAATTCTTCTATGTATAAGCTTCTTTCAACAAGCTGTCCATACCTAGGGCCTGCTTTGGCCATTGAATGATCCACTATGCCCCTTAGGTCTATCTCATCCCTGGTTATCTTGAATACCATGGCTCCGTTATAAGATTCTCCTCCTGTTCTGTCCCATCTGTAGTCATGGCTGTAAACAGGTATTACAAGCAGCTCTTTTTCTTTTGAGAACAAGAAGGCTTTGTGCTCATACTCTGCTGTGCTCTGAGCATATCTTTCCTTTGTAACAAACTTGGCTATTTCCTCTGGGTTCTCAACATCCCTTACATCAAATAATGATATCTTTAAGCCCTGGGTTCTTCCTGTTGTGCTGGCATCCCTTCCAATGCCTATGATTGTGTCTTTGTCATATGGGTGCAGATACCTTGAGAAGCCTGGTATTTTTAATTCGCCTAGCTCTTTGATTTTGTTTGGATTTGACAAATCAATCACAAAGAAAGGATCCACCTGCCTAAAGGTTACCATGTACAACCTGTCTCCTATGAACCGGGTTGAATAGATTCTTTCTCCTTCTGCTAATCCTTCTAATTCATCCATTAAGTCAAGGTCTTTATCCAAGGTATAGATATTATTTGTTGACTCTGTCCTGCTCTTGTCAAATCTTGACCATCTCTGACTAATGGTTGTTGCTATTCTAAACACATCATCATATTCATCCATTGAGAACTGATTAATTACATGTCCTGGTACTTTGCCATTAGCATCTATGGTTATCTCTTCATCATCAACACTTATTTTATGGATTAAGGTGAACTCCATGTACTTGTATTCTTCAAGTTTTTTCTCTAACTCCTCTTCAATTCTGTCAGTGAGTTCTTCCTGCTCATCCTCATCCAGGTAGCTCACATAGGTTTGTATTATCTGGAATATCTTGTTTTCTTTTTCTCTTTGGGACAATACCTCATTGTCTGTGTTTTTTATCTTTTCAATCAGTTCTTTATCTGCTTGTGTTAATTCATCCATCATTAAATCAATGGTTATTTCTCTTTGCAAGTCCCATTCATTAATGCGTTCTGTGTATGTTATGAATATATTATTTTTTGACATATACATATTCTGGCTTCCCTCAACAGCAATACTCACAGAATTAATATCTGCTCCAGGCCTTGTTATGTCTATTGCATGTATATTTGCAAACTGTGCTGACTGGTAAGGTATTGGGTAAAAATATATATCCCTTACAGGTATTGCTCTTGCAGCTGTGTCCTCAATTATTACTGGTGTTGGATATATCTTCCTGTACTCAGGCCTGCTGGTTGTAATGAAATATACATAATCGCTTATCATTCTTGCCTGGAAATAGTTGCCTTCAAACTTGTACTCTTTTTCAAGCTCAGGATCATCCCTGTCAGATATGTCATAGATGTTAAAGAAGGTCATGCCCTGCCTTGGTGTGAAGTCTATTTTTTTGAAAAAATCAATATCCCTGTAATTGCCAAAAACAGCCATGTAGTCATCATTCACAAAAAGACTGGACGGCTGGTTATCAAACTTAATAGTTGACACTATCTCTGCATCTTCACCAGGATAAGCCTTGATAATGAACAAGGTTTTTCCAGAAACAGTGTAGATGTAGTTTCCATCAGTCTTAATAATGTCTGCTTCATCAACACCTTCAACCTGGATGTTGGTTTCTGAGTAATCACTTGGCTCTGCTACTTTCTGAGCTTCTCCTGCAACTGCTGGCATAGCTACTGTTCCTTCTTCCATAGCCATGTCCATCTCTACTGCCATTCTTGCAACTCCTGTTCCAAACATATAACCAGAATCCTGTGCTCCAGCATTCCTCTGAACAAAATCATTGAACTCAGCCACTGACTTGAAATTATTTGCTTTCAGTTCTTCATCAGGCTCAAAAACCTGTGCTTCCTGATAAGTCCCTGGCTCCAGGGTTCCTGTTCCGCCTGTACCAGGCCCAGGTGTGGTAGGTACTTCACATCCTGCTATTAAAAACAAGGCTAGCACTAAAACTGCAACAGAAACAATCAAATTCATCTTTTTTACGTCCATAAATATCACCTTTAAAATTTATTTTAAAGGCCCCAAAAACTTTGTTTTTGATGCCTTTTGTATGCTTTTACTAACTATGAAGATACTCTTATTAAAATATTTTGTTTAGGTTGCGAATTAAGTTGAAGTTATAGAGCAAAAAAGTCAGAAATAGTTACTTCTTCTCAGTATACCCGCACTTGCCACAGGTATGCCTGTCTTTGTGTGCTGCCATGAATGTGCCTGTGCCGCACTTAGGGCAGGTCTTGTTCTTTCTCTTAATAGAATCCCCGCTTACTTCATAAACCCTGGCTACTTTATGAGCAGGCTTTTTTCTTTTTGGCTTTTTTCCTTTTCTCTCTTTTGCTTTTGCTTTCTTTTTCTTAGCCATCTTTTTTCCTCGCGAATGAAGTGAGCGAGCACTTATTTATTTTATTTTTATTTTTTTAAAGGAAAATATTCAAAAATTTCTAATTTTTGTTTTCTTTTTTTTCTTCTGCCTTTATTTCCTCTTTCTTTTCTGCAGGTTTTTCTTCCTTTTTCTCTTCAGCAGGCTTATCTGCTCTCTCTTCCTTCTCAGGAGTCTCTTTCTTTTCACCTTCTTTAGGAGCTTCTTCTGGCTTAGTCTTTTTTGCTGGAGCCTCCTTCTTCTCTTTCTTCTCAGCAGAATGCCTGTTAACCATGTATTCTGGTTCTGATTCTTTTAATGAGTTCTCATCTTCATAAATATTTATTTCCAGCTTTGCTACTGTGGTGCCATAATCAGGCTTAATCCTTTTAACAACCACTAATTCTTCTTTTGTGTTCAGCTTCTTGGCTAGCTCTTTTCTTATCTCAAGCCTGCTAGGAGTCTTGTCCTCGTATCCTAGCCTGGCTTTTATTTCTCTTCTTTTAAAAAGAGCATTTTTTTCATCAATAAGCATTTGTATGTTCATGAGCATCACTTTATCTTACTTTTATTGCGTATTCTCCTTCTTTCTCCACTCCCATCTTGTCTGCAATATTGGACTTCTTACTATTCAGAAAATGTATTCTTCCCTGCCACACAGTTGCAGGGGTTTTCTTCTTGCATAAAGGGCAGGTTTCTCCTTCAAAAAGGATTTTGCATGTTCTGCATGCTTGCTTTCTCATGTTCCTTCACCTTATAATTATTTCTTTTTCTATTTTTCTTTTTTTTAAGAAAAATATTCAAAATTTATTTTTTAATTTTGTTTTCCTCAGCAGGCTTTATCTTCTTTGCTTTTTTATCTCCTTCTTTCAGGTCCTGCTCTATCCAGTCATCTTTGCCAAGCCCTGCTTGTCTCATGGTTAGTCCCAGCTTTGGATTAGCAATATCCTTGTATGAAACAGCGATTATCCTTGCTCTGCATTTATCATTAACCTTAAGAGCTCTTTTTGATTCTTTGCCCTGCAACACTTTCTCCTTGCTAAAACTCACATAGTCATTCATGGTCTGGCTTATGTGTATCATCCCGTCTATTGGGCCCAGGGAAAAGAACACTCCAAAGTCTGCTATGTCTTTTATCTTGCCTCTTGTTACCTCGTGCATCTCTGGCTCAAAGGTGAGCAGGTTAAAGGTGGTGTTATAGTAGGAGGCTCCGTCTCCTGGTATGATTATGCCTTCTCCTATGTCCTCAACATTAGACACATCTATCACCAGTCCTAGTTCTTTTGATATGTACCCTGAAAACTTGTTTTTTATCTCTGTGATTACTGCCTGTCTTAGTTCCATTCCAAACTTGTTAGGAGACACCCTGACATGGTCTTTTAGTTTTACTTTGTAAAACATTACATTATCACCAGGTATTTTTTTTGCCGTAACCCAATGATTTTAGCTCCTTTTTCTTTTAATCTTTTTCTTAGGGCTTTATCCTGGGTTGCAACATATGTATTACTGTCTGCCTTTTTGACTATAATATCATCCACGCTCTTTTTACTCCCGAAACTATGCAGGGTTTTTAAGTTTTTCTGTCTTATAAGCACCAGAGCCAGTTTTGCACTAAACCTGTCTTTTTGTTTGCCTGTTACTGCCAGTTTATTCACTTCATTTATGCTCTTATCTATTATGCATAGCTGGTGCGGTTCTTTTACTATTTCTTCAAGTTGTGTAAAGACATCCACTTTGAACTGGCCTGGTATTAGCAGGAAGTTTGTGTCTATGATGACTTTTTTCTTCTTCATAAAGAACCAGGGTAGTAAAAGGGTTTTAAAAGGTTGTGGAATGCTGGGAAAAAATAAAAAAAGTAATAAAAAATAAAACATTCAATTCATTGGTTTTTCTGTGCTACTTTGCCTACCCACATAGCCACTAGCACTGCTATTATGGTTACAAGGATTGCGTATACCCATGGACCGCCTGAAGAGAAAACGCACAGGGCTCCTGCTCCTTCTGTTCCGCAGGGTCCTTTGAACAGTGCTTTGATTGCATCATTCCATGCCAGTGCTGCCACCAGTCCAAAGGCTGCTATGAGTAAGGCTGCTATTTTTTCTTTTACCTCAGATTTAACCATTAGTATCACCTCTGTATATGCGAAACTAGGTGTATTTTTAAATGTTCTTGAATTTGCGTGATTTTTTTAAATATTCTTGAATTGCCTGTTTAAAACACAATATTTATAAACAAAAACCCCTTCCTGTTACTACTATGAAGGGGAAACAAGGAAATTTACAGAACATGATGATGGGGATAATAGGCATCATAATACTGGCCCTGGCCCTTATATTTTTATTCAAAACCGTAATGGGAGGCTTTAGCATCATAATTGTTGGTGTTGTTGTGCTAGGCATAATAAGCTTTCTAGGATGGTTTGTGCTGGAGTATATACATTGAGTATCAAAACCTTTATATAAAACCCCTAACTTAATCATAACCAGAGAGGTGAGGCTTTGAAAATAATTCTAAAAAAAACTCCTAAGAAGCCTGTGATTATAGAAGGTTTTCCTAGCTTTGGCCTTGTTGGAACAATAACCACAGAGTTCCTTTTAGAGCACTTAAAAGCTAATCTGATAGGAGAGTTTCAATATCATGAGCTAAGCCCAATAGCAGCCATACACAAAGGCAAACTGGTTAATCCCATGGCTGTGTGGCATGTGCCCAGCAAGAATATAGTAATCCTGCACACCATCCTAAATGTTAAGGGGTATGAATGGGAGATTGCTAATAGTATTATGGACATGGCAAAGAAGATGAATGCAAAAGAGATAATAAGCCTTGAAGGAGTAGCCACTGATGATGCTTCAGACAAGATAAAAGTGTATTACTATGGCAACAAAAAGCTTGAGGAATGCGGAGCTCTGCCAGTAAAGGAGAGCATAATTATGGGAGTGAGCGCCTCTTTAATGATGAGATACAAGAAGCTTAGTTGTTTGTTTGCAGCAGCACACACCCAACTGCCTGACAGCAAAGCAGCTGCCAAGCTAATAGAAATCCTGGACAAATACCTGGGCTTAAAAGTAGATTATCATCCATTACTAAAACAAGCAGAGGAATTTGAGAGCAAAATAAAGACTATTATGCAGCAGAGCGACAAGACCTTAAAAGAAGCTGATAAAAAGAGCATGAGTTACCTTGGATAAATCCTTATCTAAACAGAGCCTTATCTAAGCAGAGTTTGCAGAGTTTTTTGCTTTTTCTAAAGCATTTTTATCTTTTAGTTTTGGATGAGGAATCTCATCTTCCTCAGAAGGCTTAACATCTATTCTAATGAACTTCTTGGAAAAACGATTAACAACAACTGACAGTAATAATGAGTATATCATGAACACAAGGATCAGGTTAAGGATCACATTCATCTGAGCAGACTGGAAAAGCGCAAAAGAAAAAGCAACCACTGCTACTGCAATGCCCTTAGGCATGTTAAGGCTCATAAAAAGTTTTTCTTTAAGAGTATAATCTGATTTTTTCAGACCAACAAGCACACCTCCTATTCTGCAAAGCACCAAGAGACAGAACAACAAGAGTGACTTAAGAAAAAAAGATAAAGTCAGAGGAACCTTTATCATCAGACCAACAATCACAAAAACAAGGATTTCAAGAGCATTAGACACCATGTAGCTGAACTCCTGGAGCTGGGACTTCTCCTTAACATACAAGTTGCCGAAAATCAAGCCAAGAGTGGCAACTGCCAGCACTCCATTACCCCTCATATTCTCAGCTAGGATATATGCCAGAAGAGCAGCAGTTATAAGACCCACAGGAGAGAACTGGTGGGAATACACTTTCTGCATGGTCTTAAAAACAATCAAGCCAACAACCACGCCAGCACCAATACCCACAATGATTTGAGCAAAAAAAGCAGGTATCTGGCTTATGAATGAGGAAATAAAATCTCCTTGTCCTAACTCAAGGTTATGTATAAGGTCAAGAATAATGAAAGGAATAAGAACAATCAAAGGAGTGTTAACAATAGCCTCTATCTCTAACAAGCCAAACACTTTCTTGCCTTTCTCACTAACAAAGTCCTTGAGCATAGCAAACACAGAGCCTGGGTCTGTGCCTACAATAACCACAGAGAACATTATTGAGAATAAAATATTAACTACATTAAGGCCTTCAAAAAATAAAAAGTTGGTGAAAGAGGTGATTAAAAGGACGCTGAAAAGCATGAAATAACCAATTATCCTCAGAGCAGACACTGAGAGAGCATCAATCTCTTTAAGCCTGAACCTTGAGGAGCCGTCAAAAACAATGAGCACCAGGGCCAGAATTCCTATGCCCACAAGAAAAGAAGGGTCAAACATGAACAAAGGCTGGTTATTATAAGAAAGCCTGCCAAGGATTATTCCCAGAACTACAAGAACCAACGTATTAGATATTCTGAGCTTTTTAGAAAGCAAAGAACACAAAATACCCAGCAAAAGAATGATTGCTATGTTGGTTAAAACAAATAGAGCATCCATATGGTAACCTCTTTTTTCCCTTATGCTTTTTTGACTAATTAACTAGATAATAAATTATAAAAGAGGTTTATAAATTTATTGGTGGGATTCATACTTACCTATTATCAGATCTATTAACAGCAATTACTTTTTTATAACTTCTCAGTAATTTGGTAAAGACAATATCCCAGTCCTGTTGTTTTGCAAACCCGAGAGCATTAGAAGCCAGGCTCTTCCTCTTCTTAACATTACCCAGGAGATGATAAACTTTTCTTGCAAAATCAACAGAGTCCCTTGGTTTTGTTAATAAACCATTCACTTCATGCTCTACAAGGGTTTTAGAGCCTGCTTCTTCAGCAACAACAGGGACAAGGCCAGAAGCCATTGCCTCTACAGTTACAAGCCCAAAAGTCTCTGTGGTAGAAGGGAAAACAAAGATGTCAGCAGAGGCATAAGCTGTGTACAAATCCTTGCCGTATTTTGCACCCAGAAATTTTGCTCCAGGCATCATCTTGATTAAATCATCTTTTATAGGCCCATCCCCGATCAACACCATCTCAAAGTCTTTTCTTTTTTTTCTTAGTAAATTATAAGCCCTTGCAAGCACTAACAAATCTTTTTCCCATACCAGCCTCCCAACATATAAGAGGATGGTTTTTTTCTCCCCTCCCACTTTCTTCCTCCATTTCTTTGATCTGTGCTTAGGATTAAAAGTTTTAGTATCCACCCCGTGGGGTAGGTAAGCAAGGTTCTTGATTTTATGCTTTTTTAACTCTGACAACACATGCTTTGAGGGAACATATACCTTAACGCACTGGTTATATATCTGCTTTAAGTATTTCCAGCCAAGCATTTTAAGAAAATCCACTTTATAGTACTTAGCATAGCTAGCAAAATGTGTGTGGTAGGTGGTGACTAATGGTATCCTGCGCATTTTTGCATAGGTCATAGCATAGTAGCCCAGAGAACAAGGAGACATTATATGGATTAGGTCTGGCTTGAATTTCTTAAGTCTCCTGTCCACCTTTGCCCAGGTTGGCAGGGACATCTTGTAATCCTTGTAAAAAGGGAGAGACACAGAATCAACCTTAACAACCTCTGCGCCCACGTCTTTGTCAGGTACCACTGCTGAAAAAACAATCTTGTCAACATCCTTTTTATCATTAAGAAAATCCATTAACTTAAATATGTAATTACTCACACCGTCAAAGTTCTCTTTAAAAGATCCTGAAAAATAAGCCACCCTCATCTGCAAAACGAAAACCTGGAGGTTATAAAAACCTTTGTATTAAAAAAGAGTAAGCTTTATATAGTGTGAATTACCCGCATGGATTATCAGACAGAGTGACTAGGGTGGCGAAAAAAAAGAAAAAGCAAAAAACTAGTAAGGAAGAAAAAGTAAGCATAGCCATAATCACTCTTAATGAAGAAAAGTATATTGAAAAACTTCTGAAATCTATAAAAGCCCAGAAGTATCCCTGCGAGATAATAGTTGTTGACGGCAAGAGCAGGGATAAAACCAGGAAGCTTGCCAAAAAGCATACCAAGAATGTTTTTGTTCTGAAAGACAGGAACATATCCAGGTCGCGCAACCTGGGAGGAAGAAAAGCCAAAAACAATATTATTGTGTTTCTTGATGCAGATGTTATTCTTCCAAAGAACTTTCTTAAAGATAATGTTGCAGAGTTCAAAAAAAGAAAATTAGGAATAGCAACAGTGTCTATCAAGCCGATTAGCCCTAAAAAGTCAGACCACTTGGGATGCTGGATTTATAATGTCTTCCAGAGAGCAATGCAGTTCACACCCAAGCCTTTTGCAGCAGGCAACTGTATTATGGTAAGGAGAGATGTTTTCAAAAAAACAGGCGGGTTTAATCCAAATGTGTACTACACAGATGACTGCGAGTTTGCAATAAGAGCAAAAAAACACAGGTTTGGTATTCTACACGGCCCAAAAATACTGGGCTCTGTGAGAAGAGCAGATAAAATTGGCAGACCAAAATTTGTTTTTACAGTGTTAAGGTATACCCTGCGAAGGCTTTTTGTCGGGGAGTATACTGTAGAAAATTCTATGATAAAAAAGAATTATAAATTCGGGGAATTCTAAGAATCCTAACAAGATTTAATTCAGTACTATACAATAGTATAAAGAGAAAATTATTTAATGGAACGTCTATTACCCAGTTCATTCAGAGGGAAAATATGGTTAAGAGAAGGGAGTTTATTGAGAGAAGCGGAGCCTGTGTTCTGTTATATCTATTAGACCCTAAAGAAGCATTTGGTGTTGTTGGTAGGCAACAAGAGCAGGGTATGAAAGAACAAGAGCCTAGCATGAAGGAATTAAAAGAGAAATTAATGAAGCAAGAAAAAAACATGGATACGCATTATGAAAAGTTTATTGAAATAGATGTGTTTGAAGAACTTGAAAATCAAGTAAAATATTTTAAAGAATTGTCAGGGGATTATGAAGTTGCTAAAGAGAGTTATTCTTTATTGAAAAAAAAGGATTATAGTGGCTTTAAGAAAAAAGTTGAGGGATTAGAACAAATTCTTAATCATGGGGAATGCACTGCAAAACTTGTTCAGCATGGTGTAGGTGATATTAGAGAAGTAGATGAACAATTTAGAGATAAAATTAAGTCAATTTTAGCAAAGAGTGAGAATACTGAAGAAGAAATAAGATTCTTATCAACTATAATTGAAGAACTGGTAGATGACTTAAAAAGATATTCACATTACAGTAATTTTGTTAACAGAGCTTTTTCAAGTGCAAAAGAAGTTGCAGGCAAAAAAGCAGAAGAAAGAATTTATGCAGATACAGAGCAAGGGTTGCACAAGCTAAGCATTATTTTAATTAAAGAAAAATTAGATCGTTATGTTGAAGTATACAGTAAAGTAGAAGATATTGGAAGAAGTGCTAGAGGTGTAGAATATTACAGTGGGAATTTCACGATTGATGGAAAGTTGGCAGAGCCACAAAAATTAGCTGATAATGAAAACAATGTATTTACGTATTTCCAAAGGATAAAACCTTTTTTAAGTGAGAAAGGGTATCCTGATTATTACATGAATATAATTGATAAAGCATTTTCCATGGCAACAAAGATAAGAGATGAAGGGTTGAGTAAAAGAGAGTATCTCTCTGTTGATAAAAAACTTGATGAGCTTCGTTGGCATTTGCTCAGAAGATTTGATGTTAATGCATTTAGCTATCTAAAAATAGATGGCTTAAGAATGGGCTTTAATAAAATGGGTTTTCTAAGGAATTATTTTTCTGCTGAACAAGAGTTTAACAATGCAGCAAGAAGAAAAGAACTTGTTGATAATAATCCTGACTTTTTTGAAAGTGCAAAAAATACCCTGCTATGTTTTAAGAACATAGAGTCAATCATGAAAAGGGTTAAGGATTATGAGTTAAGAACTAATTGGGCTATAGAACAAGAAATTTTTAAATTGTATATGAGGAAATATGGTAAAGTTATGAGTGGCAGGTGGATTTCTTGGCAAAGATATAACCATTTTGAGGCTTGGTCTGATGCATGGCTAAAACATTTAAAGCTAAAATTACAGGAAAAAGCAAAGGCTGATATAATAAAGCATTTTCAGAGTTTAAAACAAGAAGTTTAGACTTTCTCCCTAACCCAAACATTTTTATAAGTAAATATTTTCTTATTAGTTGGTTATGGAACTATTGAAAAAAGTTGTTAAAAAGCTTAAGCCTGCAAAGCAGGAGTTCATACAAGTAGATGAAGTTATAAAAAAAATCAATAGTCTCTTGGAAAAAAATAAAATAAAAGCAAGATGTGTGGCTGGTGGCAGCTATGCCAAAGGAACCATTCTAAGGAATGACTTTGATATTGACTTGTTTGTTAGGTTTGATTATAGTTACAAAGACAAGGACACATCAAAGGCAGAGCCTTTGAGTGCCAAAGACAAGTCTTTGAGCATTTCTAAACTGCTTGGAAAAGCAATTGCACCATTAAAGCCTGAGCTGGTGCATGGCAGCAGGGATTACTATCAATTAAGAAAAAAGAATCTGTTGTTTGAGATTGTGCCTGTGCTAAAGATTGATAATTACAAGCAGGCAGTTAATGTTACTGATATGAGTCCTTTACATGTTGATTATGTAAAAAAGCATCTTGTTAAGAAGCCTTTGCTTGGTGATGAGATTAGGCTGGCAAAGCAGTTCTGCAAAGCAATAAAGGTTTATGGAGCAGAGAGTTATATAAGGGGTTTTTCAGGGCATGTGCTGGATTTGTTAATAATATACTATGGCAGTTTTGAAAAATTATTAATGCAGGCAAGTGTGTGGGGCAGTAAAGCAGTGCTTGACCCTGGCTCTCATCTAAAAGATCCTGTTAAGCAACTTAACAAGTCAAAAACCCAGTCACCCTTAATCATTGTTGACCCTGTTCAGCCTGACAGAAATGCTGCAGCAGCTGTTAGCAAGGAGAAGTTTGAGGTTTTTAAGCAAAAAGCAAGAGAGTTCCTAGACAAGCCAGGTGCAAAGTTTTTTGAGATAAAAAAGCTAAAGATTAAAGATATTAAAAACTAGGCAAAAAAGAACTGGTTAATAATATTAAAAGTTAAGCCTTTGAAAGGCAAACAAGATATTATCGGAGCCAAGGTTTTGAAATGTTTTGAGTATTTGGGAAAGCAATTGAAAAAGCATGAGTTCAATGTTCTTGAATCTGGGTGGGAGTTTGATGCAAAGGAAAGCTTATTGTATTTCATGGTTAAGAAGCAGGCACTGTCAGATAAAATAATTATTAAAGGCCCTCCTGTTAAGATTAAGTTAAATGCAAAAAAGTTTAAGAGCAAACACAAAAACGTGTTTGAAAAAGATAAAAGGTTGTTTGCAAGGGAAAAAAGAAAATATAAAATACCTGATAAGCTAATTAAGGATTTGATTAAAGAAGAGTATGTTAAGCAGAGGGTTAAAAAGATTTCAATTTAAGAAAAAGAGGAAAAAATGAAAATAATAATCTTTTCAGACCTTGACGGCACCTTGCTTGACCATGATACTTATTCTTTTGAAAAAGCAAAGCATGCTCTTAAATTGATTAAAAAAAATAAGGTTCCGCTGGTTTTGTGCACTAGCAAGACCTTTGCAGAGACAGAGCATTATCAAAAACTTTTAGATATTAATGAGCCTTTTATTGTTGAGGATGGAGGGGGGATATATATTCCTAAGGATTATTTTAAGGATGAGTTTGAGTGCTTGGAAAAAAAGGGTTACTTGGTTGTTGAGCTGGGAACTGATTATAAGAAGCTAAGAGAAGCTTTAAAGGATATAAAAGAGCAAGAAGAACTTGATATTATTGGTTTTGGAGATATGAGCCCTGAGGAAATTGCTGAAGACACAGGCTTAACCCTTGAGCAGGCAAAGCTTGCTGCTGAAAGAGAGTATGATGAGCCTTTTAAGCTTGTTAAAGGAGATGAGAACAAGTTAAAAGAACTGATTGAACAAAAAGGTTTAAAACTAATAAAAGGAGGCAGGTATTACCATATAACTGGTGGGAATGACAAAGGCAAAGCAGTTGGCTTGCTGACAGATTTTTTCAGAATAAAATATGAAGCACAAGGCGTAAGCACTATTGGCATTGGTGATTCTGAGAATGACTTTGCAATGCTTGACAAAGCAGAGATAGCATATTTAGTGCAAAGACCTGATGAAAGCTATGCTTCAGAAAAGTATTTAAAAGCCCAAGGAGTAGGACCTAAAGGGTGGAGTTGGGTTGTGAAGGAAGTTGTTTCTTAATCTATAGAATAAACTGTAGAGAACTCAAATGCTCCTTTAGCTTGTTCAAGTTCTGTGTTTATTAGAATTATATTTTTTGAGTAGCATAATGGCTGAGAGCCTATTATTGTTGAGTCAATAAATGTTAAATTTTCTGAATTCCAGCCAGCATAAGGTCCTTTTATTACACACTTTTGGATTACAATATTTTTTGAATCCCAAAAAGCATCTTTGCCAATTATTTTAACATTTTTTAGATAAGATATGCCTTTGATATGCTGCAAAGGATACTTTCCTTTAATCTCTGAGTTTTTTATGTTTAGATTTTTTGAGCCCAAACCAAAGTAATCTCCTTGAAATAAACTCTTATTGATAGTTAAATCCTCACACCACCAAGAGCATTCATCAGAACCAATTACATTTGTATTTTTAATGATGATGTTCCTGGATTCCCTTAAAAACTTAGGCCCTTTTATAATGCACTTTTCAAAATCCATTTCTTTACCATACCATACAGAGCTTCTGCATTCCTTAAGAAACTCTGAATCCTTAACAACAGTGCCTTTATTGTACCACAAAGGATAGTTGCTTTTAAACTTGCATTTTTCAATAAGTAGATTTTTTCCTTCTTTAAGAGCAACTTCTCCTTCTAGAAATTCTGACTCAACAACATGAATGTTTTCCTTGCTAAACAAAGCTCTATCTTTTCTGAATGATTTGTTTCTTATAATAAATTGTCCTGCTGGTTTAGAATAAT
>JAHWIP010000013.1 GCA_019322375.1 Candidatus Woesearchaeota archaeon | reverse complement strand
CATCAACACTGCAGAAAACACAGTCAAGATTGCACGCAGTCAAAGGCTTAACCTCAATGCAGTTGGTGTTCCTGTCAATCAAGCCAAACAAGCCTGATCCAATAAGAGGAATGCCTGAATTCTTATGAACATAAACAGTTTTTTTATTATTAACAGAGCAAACCAGGCTTTCAAAGCCTTTCTTAAGCAACTGGTTAAACTTATTTGTAGCTTTCTTCTCAGAGCAATCAAATTCAATGCTGTGTGATTTGAGCTTGAAAGGTGCAATACTGGCTAAATCGTGTTTTGACAAGCAGAAATAATATATTCTAAGGAAATACACCTTAATTCGGTCTTTCTCGTCGACAAATTCCAGGTCTTGGAAGGTTAGGGTTGCCATGATTTTTGTTAGAATGTGCTTTTATTTAAAAATAATGTTTATTTTTCCCATAGCAAACTATATAAACCCAATATTTTTTCTCATGCTAATGGTTGATATCAGGATTACTTATGAGACTTTGTTTGACCTTCTGAGAAGAGAGAAGAACCGCGAGGAGTTGCAAAGGCTTGATAATGATTTTTATGAGCAAGTGCTGGCTTATCTAAAAGAGAAAAGAGAAGCTCTTAGCAGGAAAGGAGATGAGCTGTTTGTTTCTGCTGAGAGAGAGAAGCTCAAGATACAGTTCCAGAACATCAGAAGGATTATTAAAGAGCTGTATGAGAGAAGAGAGAAGAAAATAATTAATATGGCTGTTTCCAGGGCCAGGACAGGCTCTGATGTTATAGACACAAGCAGTCTTTTGCCCTCTGAAAAAGACTTCTTTGATAAACAGGTTGGCTTGCTGATTTCGTATAAGGATAATGTGTTGGATGCAATACTTCATTTAAAAGAGTTTAATAATGGTAAAACTGAAGAAAAAATAGAGGGGAAAAAGGATATAATAGAAAAGATTTCCAAAGGAACTGATGAAGTTGTTAAAAAAATAGTTGAAGAGCAAGGGGATAAGGAAGAAGAAGCTGAAAAAGAGGAGAAAATAGAAGTTAAGGAAAAAGTTAAAGAAGCAGAAAGAGAAAAAGAAGAAGACAAGAAAGAAAGTGAAGTAAAAGAAAAAGAAGATTTGTTGCTCGCTCGCCAAGGCTCACGAGAGAAAAAAAAGAAGATAAAAATAACAACTGCTGTGCCTCAATTCGTAGGTGCACAAGGACAAGCCCTGGGACCATTTAAAGAAGGCGATGAAGCAGAGCTTGACACTCTTATTGCTGATATTCTTGTGAAGAAAGGGAGTGCAGAGGAAGCATAATAACAAAAACATTTTTAAACCAAAACCTTCTCCAACGACGATAAGAGATAAAATGAAACTAAAGAAGATTGTTAAGAGGCACTGCCCTTACTGTAACAAACACACAGAGCACAAAGTAGCTCTTGCTAAGAAAAAAGGCAGGAATGCTGCTCATCCATTGTCAAGAAGCTCTACTAAAAGGCTTAAGAGGAGGGGGCAGAGAAGAGGAAAAGGCAGCCTGGGAAGATATTCAAAGCCAGCAGTAACCAAGTGGAAGCTGGTAGGCAAAAAGCAGAGCAAAAAAACAGATTTCAGATACACTTGCAAAGAGTGCAACAAGACTCATTCCCAAAAGCAAGGTTTCAGAGCCAAGAGATTGGAGTTTGTTTGAGTTCTATTTTCTATTGTTTTAGGTTATAGTAAGGCTTTTCAAAAAGTGCTAACCTAACCTTTTCATCTTCAGCAAACCCAAACCGCCTGAGCCCTCGATAAGCAACCATTCTCTCAGAAGTATGATTTCTCCAGGGAGCAAAAGGAACTGCTCCTATAATCATAGATATCTTCTCGTTTTGGTTTAGGTGGTCCCACTTATCGAAAAGCCTCATTGCAAAATAAATAGGAAAGCCTTTTTTAAGATAGACTTGGTCTAGATAGACCGCTTTTTCATCCAGGTTTTTTATGGCTTCGTGTACAGGGTCAAAATCTTTGATTTTGTCGAGATCTTTCAGAGGATAAGCCAGCATGTAAGAAATTATTTTGCCTTTTGAATTCTCAAGAATCAGGGAGAATGGTGTTTGGGCTCTTTGCTTTAGAGCTTCATAGTCCAAGTTGTATTCATAAAATCCTGAGATGGGTTTATGTACTATATCATCTGCTTTGACCTGAGCCTCTTGAAAACACTCAAACAACTGATCTTGATCATTTGGGTTTACTGGGCGGATAATCATAGCAACTTGGGAAAGAATTAATCTTTAAATACATTTTCTTTCTAATCCATCAACAACCTTTATAAATCATCATCTATTCTTCCGTCTAAATAATACTGATACTATGTATAAGGAGGTTCTCAAAAGCATAATCGCTTTTGGAACCCCAAAATTTTTTAAATTTTGGAGGTTTTACAATGGAACTCAAAGAACCCAGGAGCAAATTCATTAAATTAAGGTGTCCTAAGTGCAGGAATGAGCAGATTGTTTTTGGCAAGTCAGCGTCTAAGGTTAAGTGTTTGGTGTGTGGCAAGTTGTTAGCTGAGCCTTCTGGTGGCAAGACCAGGTTAAGGGCTAGAGTGCTTGAGGTATTAGAATAAATGTTTCTTAGAAGACAAGGCTTTCCAGAGGAAGGAGAACTAGTGTTTTGCACAGTTTCTAAAATACAGTACCATGCAGTTACTGTTAATCTTGATGAATATGAAAAACAAGGCTTGATTCATATCTCAGAGGTGAGCCCTGGAAGGATTAGGAATATTCGTGATTATGTTACTGAAGGCAAAAAAGTTGTGTGCAAGGTTATTCGGATTACTGAAGAGAGAGGGCATATTGATTTATCTCTTAGAAGAGTTAATGATTCCCAGAGAAGAAGCAAGACAGAAGCGATTAAGCAGGAGCAGAAAGCAGAAAAGATATTGTCTATCCTTGCTGAGAGATTAAAGAAAAAGCCTGCAGAACTTTATCAAGAGATAGCGCCTTTAATCATGGAAAATTATCTTTGGCTTTACCAGGCTTTTGAAGATGTTGTTGAGAACAATGCTTCTCTTGAGGAACTGGGAATAAACAAAGAAGTTGCTAAAAAACTAGAAGAATTAATAAGAGAAAAAATTAAGCCCAAGCAAGTGCAGATAATAATCAAAGTTAGTATTAATAGTTATGATGAGAATGGCTTGGAAATAGTAAAGCAAGCCTTTGAAATAGCTAAAAAAGTTGAGAAAGAAGTAAAAATCAATTACCTGGGCGGTGGAACTTACAGAATGGTAATCACTGCCAAGGATTATAAAAAAGCAGAAGCAGTTCTTAAAGAAATCCAGGACAAAATGACTGGTTTCATCGAGGATAAAAAAGGCGAGATAGAATTTGAGAGGCAGGAGAAATAATTAAAATGAACCACATCCTCAAATGCCCCAAATGCAGTAGCTACGGCTTAACAGAGAAGTGCAAGTGCGGAAGTAAAAGAGCAAGGCCCAAGCCTCCTAAGTACAGCCCAGAAGACAAGTATGGGAAGTACAGAAGGGAATGGAAGGAGGGGCTGAAGACAAGTGTTTAAAGTCACTACTTTTTAAAAGCAAAAGGTTATAAATAAATCTTCTTTACTGACGGTGAAATGATTATTGTACCTAATATTCCAAAAGTATACAAAGACAGGTTTCCTAGTAATTTTGTTAATGATGTTGCTGACTGGGGGTTTACAAAAGCAGAACTTCTTGAAAATAAAGGCAAATTATTAACCATGGATATAGATTTTACCAGTGCAGACCAGTGCAGCCTGGATTGCCCTCACTGCTACAGTCATAATGGGAAAATTGATGAGAGTGATAATTCTCGATTATCTTATGAAGAAATAATGGATGTGATTAAGCAGGGAAAAGAATTAGGATTAAAATCAGTAAAACTATTGGGGAGAGGAGAGCATACAGAACATCCTGACTTAATAGAGTTCTTAGAAGACCTGAATAAGCTAGATATTGTTCCATTAATGTTTACCAAAGGCCATGTTATAGGAGATGATGATTTAGTAAAAAAATTTCATGGGTGCAGAGGAATTAATACTGGCAAGGATCTTGTAAAGGCATTGAAAGAGCTTAACACAAGAATTCTTTTAGGATTTCGTTCATTTGACACTGAAAAAGAAGATAGAACAGTTGGCAATGTTAAGGGTTATGCATTAAAAAGAAACAGAGCATTAGAATTATTAGTAGAAGAAGGATTTAACCAGCCCATGCCAACATATCTTGGATTAATGACAATTCCTGTTACAAAGGATAACTTGGATGAAGCTTTTGACATCTATGTTTTTGGCAAAGAAAGAAACATGTATGTTTGTGTAACACCAACAATGATGAGTGGCAGAGGTTCTAAAGAAAACTTTAGAGATAAAATGACTCCCAGTCCAAATGAATTAATAGAGTTATACACCAGGATTTATGAATGGAATATTGAAAAAGGAGTGCAAACTCTTGAACAAATAAAAGGAGAAGGTGTTTCTGCATATGCTGGTTCCAGGCCTTGCCAACAGGTAGGTTGTGGATTATATGTAACCTTATTTGGTGATGTATACATCTGCCCTGGCGATGATTCAGAAGATGTAAATTTTGGAAACATAAGAGAGAACTCATTAAAAGAGATATGGGAGAACAGCCCTAATTATAAACAAGCAGGAGAATTTAACTGTTATTGCCCTGCAAAAGACGGCAGAACCATCCCAAGGATGCTTTATTCAGAAGTTGTTAGAAGATTGCAAATGAAATATGAGTGGCAAATGAAATAAGAATGAACTGCAGTCATCAACAACCTTTATAAACAACTATTAATTCTTTCAGTGGAAAATGCCTGACTGGAAAATTAATATATTAAAAAGAGTTAAGCTTGACAAGCCTGTGTTAATTGAGGGTATGCCTGGTATTGGCAATGTTGGCAAGGTGGCTGCTGATATTCTTGTTGAGCAGGTAAAAGCAGTCAAAATCATTAGTTTTTTTTCTTATTCCCTGCCTAACTCTGTTTTTGTTAATGAGGATAACTTGGTGGAGCTGCCTAAGATAGAGATTTTTCATAAAAGAAAAGGCAAAAATGATTTCTTATTCCTTGTGGGGGATGTTCAGCCTATGAAAGAGCATGATTCTTATGCTTTTGCAAACTCTGTTCTTGAATTTGCTGAGAAGCATAAGTGCAGGGAAATAGTTACTCTTGGCGGTATTGGCTTGCCAGAGCTTCCTAAAAAGCCAAAGGTGTACTGCACTGGCAATGATAAAAAGTTTATACAGGAGTTTGTAAAACTAGGTGCCAGTGGCAAGCTGCACGGAATTGTAGGCCCAATCATGGGAATATCAGGCCTTCTCTTAGGGTTGAGCAAGGATGATGGCATAAGAGCTGCTTCTTTGCTAGCAGAGACTTATGGGCATCCCATGCACATAGGCTTAAGAGGTGCTAAGGAGATTATGAAGATGCTTGAGAAGAAGTACAAGCTAGGCATTAACATGGCTAAGATAGAAAAGGATATCAAGGGCTTTGAGAAGGAGTTAAAGCCAATTGTCAAGCAGCAGGAATTATTAGAGCATGATAGAGCAGGAGAATTTAGGCATAAGGATACGAGCTATATTGGCTAGGCTCAAATGGTATGAATAAGTGCCTGTATTTTGTTTCTGGTTCTTTTTTTTCTTTCCACTCAATTCTTTTTTCCCTGTTAATCCTTATTTTATGAGAATAAAGCAGATACTCTATTACCACGCAAAAGGTCTGGTACATCATCTTTTTTGGCAGGCTTTCCCAGAGCTTTCTCTTCTTGTATTTCCCGCTATTTTTTTCTATGAATTTCTCCACCATTAAGATGGTGTTGAGGCGGGGGAAGCGGAGGATGTTGTCTTTTTTCATTATGTTATATCGAATGATATAACAAGTTGTATTTAAAGGTTGTGGTCTATGTGTAATAAGTAAAGAAAAAAACTTTTTACTCATTCAATACTTAAACCTTCTTTCATAATCCTTGTGATCAAACCATTCTAGAATCAAACAAACAATAATCACTTCTTCTCCTACTACAGAGTACATTAATCTCCAGTTCCTTGGCAAATCATATTTCCAGAGATTTTTAATTTTGTATTTCCTGATATATTCCTTTGGGATTAGTCTTTTTGGTATTTGTATCCCGCAAAAAGCATTTTCCTCAAGATTATCCATTGCTTGATTAATGAATTTAAAGAGTTCTCTATCAGAATTATTTCCTTGTTCTAATTTGTAAAACTCTTTTTTAACTTTATCATCTGCAAATCTAACTGTTGAAGGCAATTTCATTATAGAATGATTAAGAATGAAAAGCACTTAAAAGCTTCACGCCAAGATGTCCAGTGGAGAACGAATATTTTACGATTTTTTCCTTGCCAAACCTTTTTTTGCATCATACTTCCTTGCAAGCTCAGGATAATATATCCACCCAACCTTCCCCTCAGAGTCAATTGAGACTTTATGAGAATACAACAAATAGTTAACAATAACACAAAACGTTTGATACATCATCTTCTTAGGCAGGGAGTTCCAGAGTTTGCTCTTCTTAAACTCACCATCATGCTTTTTAATAAAGTTCTCAACCATCAGAACAGTGTCTAAACGAGGGAAACGAAGCACATTGTTAAGTTCTAATTGGTGTTTCTCCATATTTATATCAGTTGATATAATAAGTTATATTTAAGGTTTTCGATTGGAAAAGAAAAAATAAAAAATAATTTTTATCAACGATTCCTGTAATCAAAACCTGATTTTTTATTTTTCAGAGCATTTAATTCTTTAACCTTTGCTTTATATAGTTTTTTACGTTCTTTTGCTCTTTTATCCATCTCAGTTAGGAGATTGTATTTTTTTATTACACTCTCTGTCTCCACTTCATCTACTTTCTTATGTGTTTTTTCTACATCTTTCCAATATTCTCTTTTTAAGGATTTTTTGTATTCTTTTTTTAGCTGCCCTAGTGGTTTATACACTATTTTTGCCCATTCTTCACATGCCAAGAACACTGTTTGTTTTCCTGACTTGTTTTTCATAATCAAGTCTATTGTGTTGTCGCTGTCTATGTACATTCTGGTTATGGTTTGTGGTCTGGTTGCATTAACTCCCATATATGCTCCTAAAATAAAAGTAGCAGCAGGGATTCCGTATTGTTTTATCTTATTTTTATAATTCATTTTTTTACCCCCAATTTAATAACTACTCAACAGTAGTATTATTATATAAATGTTTGTGGTGTTGTTCAATACCATAATATTTAAATATTCTAATATTAAGAACAATATTATGAACCTGGATAATTTGAAAGAACTAAGCCTTAGCAAAGGCCAGATAAATGTGTATTCTGCAGTGCTAGAGCTAGGAATATCAACAATAAACAAGATACAAGAAAAAACAGGAATAGAGAGAAGAAACATATACGACATATTAAACAAGCTGATAGAGAAAGGGCTCATAAGTTATACAATAGAAAAAGGCAAAAGAACCTATCAATGTACGCATCCAAACAGCATATTAGATGAAATAAAAAGAAAAGAACAATCATTAAGAGAACTAAAAAATCAAATCCCGCAAATAAAAAACTTATTTGAGCTATCAAAACCAGAGATAAGAGCAGAAACCTACAGAGGAACAGAAGCAATAAAGAGCCTGATGAATGAGATGCTTGAATACAAGGAAATGCGCTGGATGGGAGGAACTAGTTTTGGAGGATACAAAGCAGCACCCAAAGGACTAATATTGTGGTTTGACCACTGGATGAAAAGAAGAGTAGAAAAGAAAATAATAATGAGAGACCTGGTAGACTATGGCATGTGGTTAAAAGGATTAAAACCAGGAGATATAAAAACCCATAAAAAAAATTACTACAAATACTGCCAGCTGCCCAAAGACCTGAAATCACCAATGGTAATAGCAATATTTGGAAACAAAGTAGCACAAGTCTTGTGGAGAGAGCAAAGCTTTGCCTTTGTGCTTGAATCAGAAGATATCAAGGAAAGCTTTATGAGATATTTTAATTATTTTTGGAAAGAGCCATGGTGATATAAATAATCATTTCAATTCAATTAACTTTATATATCAATAAATAAAAAATGATAAATAAGCATAAAAATGAAAAAAAGAGGTAACATCAAATCCCAGATTAGTATTGAGTTCTTGATTGTTGTAGGCATTGCTTTTCTTATGACCATTCCTTTGATTTTAATCTTTTACCAGCAGTCATCTACTCTTAACACTGATATTACTTCCAGCCAGGTTGAGAAGGTGGCTAGTGAGATAAGGGATGCTGCTGATGAAGTCTATTATCTTGGTCCTCCAAGCAAGAAAACTATTAGTATTTACATGCCTGAGGATGTGCAGAGCGTATCAATCAATAATAACAAGATAATATTTTTAGTTGATTCTCCTATTGGTGATTATCAGGTTGTAAAATGGACTGTTGCTAACTTATCAGGCACTATGGCATCCCATACAGGCATTCATCATGTTACTGTTGAGGCTTATGATACTTATGTGGATATTAATAGTTGATTAGTTGGATGCATTATTCAAAAATTTAAAAGGGTGGGCTTTATTAATAAAAGAAAAGCGCAGATTGCCATAGAATTTGTTCTTGTAGTAGGCTTAGCCATGGTGGTGCTTATAGTATTCGCAGGAGTGATTTATTATTTATCATTTAATTATTCAGAGGAAAAGAATATTAACAGGTTAACTGATTTAGGTTATTCATTACAGAACGAGCTAATCCTGGCTTCAGAGGTAGAGCCTGGTTATGAGCGCACCATTATTATTCCTAACAAGATAGGAGGAATCAATTTCTCTATAAACCAGACTGATAATGACTTGGTAATAACTTATAGAAGTGTAGAGTTATTATTTACAATCCCGCAGGTGAACGGCAAGTTTGATAAAGGCACTAACAAGATAAGCAAAACAGATGCGAATACTATTATGATAAGTTAATAAATTAAATAATAAATATAAAAGCGATGAATATGAGAAGGAAAAGAAGAAACAAGAAATCCCAGGTATGGGTGTCTGATTATACTCTGAGTATGCTCTTGTTTGTGCTAGCAGTTATCCTCTCTGTGAAGATTGTTATTAACAGCTTCTCCACAAACACTGTTTTTGATGATTTAAAAATGGATGCTTCTAAGATGAGCGAGATACTCCTGTCAGAAGGCTATCCTGTTGACTGGACTAATGAGACTGTTATCAGGCCTGGTCTGCTCACAGCTGAGAGACTTAATGAGTCCAAAGTTGTGGAGGCTATGAACATGACTTATACTCGCCTTAAACCAACCCTTCAAACGCGTTATGAATTCCTAGTAATCTTTGAGGACTCTCGTCAGGCTATGATAGAGTTTGATAATTTATGCGTTATAGGCAGCCCTGATGTTAATATTAACAAGACCGTGGCTGGACCAATAACTGATTGTCATAACCCTTTGTTTGATCCTGATGATTATGATAATCTTGTAAAGCTCACAAGACTGGTGGTTCATGAATCAGGAAGCGAGGCAGAAATAATTAAGATGGTGGTTTATGCATGGAAATAAAAACCAGGATTAAAAGGATTAATAAGAAAGGCTTTTATTTTACTCTTGATGCATTATTTGCTTCTATCATATTAATAGGAGGCTTGCTTCTAATATCCCAGCACCTGATTAAGGAGCACCCAAGAGAGAGCATAGAGTACCTTTCAACAGACATCCTGGTAACTCTTTCAAATCTTAAGATGGGCGAGGTTAACAACACCTTTGTAAATGTATATCTGATGGGAAGCCCTAATACTGACTTAAACCTCTCTGTGCTTGAACAATTAGGCACTTACTGGGCCACTAATGAAACAGACCTGGCTATTAACCTTTCAGAGTATCTTCTGGTAGGCCTGTTTCCTAACAACACAGGCATGGACCTGGTTATTGAAAGTGACACTCTTTTTGAAAAACCATTAGCAGACTCAACAGACCTGGTTACTGGTGAGAGAATGATAACAGGCATTATGGAAGGAGCTCCTCTCACAGGCTCAACCTCGTCTGCTTATCTAAGAAGAATTGATGAAAAAAGGACCAGCAGTTTTCTTTATTTCGGCGGCTTTGTTGGCCAGGGCAATATCTCCTTGTTCATAGATGATATTCCCGGTGATGTGGACAGTAGTGTTATCAACAAAATAGAAATGGAGGTTGATGCAGGAACAGATTTCTCATTATACATCAACGGCGACCATTGCGATGATTTCACGCCTAATGATATTGATATGACTCCTGACTACTGGGACATAACCCATTGCAATACTTCAGTAACCTCTGGCCTGAACACATTTGACATATTCTTTAGTGGAGAGATGAACGAGTCATACATTGCAGGGGGGTACATAAAGATTAGTTATAAAACATCAGAGCAGATAGGAAGCATTTCTACAGGGGAAAAAACATATGATTTCCCTGGCATTGACGGCATTGCCAATCTTTATGATTCCTTTTATATATCAGGCACTCTTACAAACATGAGCATCTACCTGCACTTTGATAGTGATGCAAGAACTTACCTTACAATAGGATCTACTACTGTTTATCAGGATAATATAACAGGCGAGACCCAGGTATACCTTAATGACACTGACTTAACTCAATTTCCAGTAAACCTTAATTATGATTCCCTTAGCAACAAGACCATTCCTATAAAATTTGCCTCTTACAATGAAACTTACATAACTGTGTTTGGAACAAACGCAGATGTTATTCTGATAACAGACTTGTCTGGGAGTATGAAATGCAGGATGGGGCAGTGGAATTGTCCTCCAGAGGGTTTTTCTATTCCTAGTTGTGATAAAGATCGGCTTCAGGAAGCAAATGCCAGAAGATTAGCAGTAGCTGCATGCCTTGACTCTGATGTTAATGCAATAATTATGAATTCTTCAAGAACAAATAACACCAACAGACTCTGGTTGGTGGATTTCTCAGATAATGCTAATCCTTTTTTCCCACCACCTCCATTCACTCTTATGACAGAGGCAGATATTGAGAATGAGATTGATACTAGATATAAATCAAGAGACCCAAAAGAGATTAGCGGAGGCACTTGTTTGTGCTGTGCAATAAACCAGGCTTATGAAGTTTTAGCTAATTATAGTAATGAGAACAGAACCAAATCTGTTATTGTAATGACAGACGGAATACCAACACATTGCTGTGGAGTTTATTGGGATGGAGGCTGGAAGTGTAATGAAACATCTATAGGCACTAGTGGTATTTGGGTGAATACTGATTGTACTGGTGCTCAAAGCGAATGTGCTGATACTGATTGTAATCCTCCAATTAATAATTCTATAAATGCTGCTAAAAGGCTTCACGATGACTTAAATGTTACTGTGTATGCTGTTGGCTTTGGCCCTCTTGAGGACTGTGAAAGAGCTAATTACACTGTTCATGAAATAGCAGAGGCTGGCAATGGGAGTGTGCTTGTTAGTATGAATGGTTCAGAACTGCAGGATTTCTATCAAAACATATCCAATGAAATCGTGGCAAAAGCATCCCAGTCGTCTCAGATTGTGATTGTGGAAGGCAATATCACTCCTTCAAAGCTCTTTAATGATTCTTACATTAACTTTACTTATATTCCAATAATTGACCCGCCAGAACCTAATGAGATAAGCGTTGTTGTGCAGACAGACCAGTTCGGAGAATGCACTCCTGATGTGACTATACCAGGCGGCATTAGAATAGCTGATGCCAAGGTTGTTTCTTATTCTGATTATCACTGGACAGACATTCTAAAAGTTAACACCACAACTGTTTATAACCTGTCTTTTTTTAGTTATGATTACTCCAGGCTAGGAGATCCTTACCAAGTGCAGGTGCCTGTTTATCTCTTAACAAACGGAACTCATACTTTAACCATAGAAACCGGTGATGACCCTGTTGTTAATCGCACAGGCTGCTCAGACAACAACTCATTGATATATACAGCTCTTGTGCCATCAGCAACTGCTCGTTCAGAAGTAGTTGAGAAAACAGAAGGCTGTAACTGGACCATACAATTCGAAGATGACACTTTCAGCACCAAGCCAATACCAGCAGATTATGCTGGCACTAAAAAGTGCAGCTACACAGAGACTAATCATACCTTGGCAGACGGTGCTTATGACCCAACAGATGCTTATGATGTTGCTGTTTTTGGCTTGCTTGATGCTCTTGACTTTGATAATAACGGCAAGGTATTTGTTAATCTTGATGCAGCAGACATAGAGATAGTGCTAACCACAGTCTCATCTGTGCCTTACATGTGGGGGCCTACATTGATAAAGGCAAAGGTATGGCAGTGATGAATAAAAAATGAAAAATAAAACAAAGATATTAAACACTAAGAAAGGCTTGTTCTACCTCTTTGTCTCAGTTATTTTTGCATCAGTGATGATTCTTGTATTTCTAGCTTACAAGGAGTACAGCTACACTGACAGGCAAAAAGTTGTTGAAACCAGAATTATGACTATTAATGACTTTATCAAGGATATTGATTCTGATTCAAAAAGAGTGATATATATTTCTGGTTTTAGGTCATTGATAGCTCTTGAAGACCATATCGCCAGGTCAGGCAAGTACCTTAATGAAACAGAGAAATTGTTCAGGGTTGCTTTTTATAATGGAACAGTTAATGGTACTCAAGTGAAGATACTTGAAAACGCATCTTATTATGATTATCTTGAGAAATTAAGGGTGATAGCAGACAAGATAGGCGTTGATATTGATATAAATGTTACTAATATAACTCTTTATCATGATTCTTCTTGGAGTATTAATGTGATAGTCACCACCCATGTTAATATTACTGATCAAAAAGGGCTTGTTAGGTGGGAGTTTGACAAGGATTTCAATACAAGCGTTTCCATAATAGACATAAGAGACCCTGTCTACAGTGTTTACACCCTTGGGAAATTCCCTAATACAATAAGGATTACCAATGTAACAGAGTATATTAATGACACTGATGACGCGAATGACACAACCCAGCTCCAGATACATGTTAATAACTCTTACTACACAGAGAACTCTCTTGCACCCAGTTTTCTTATGAGAATGGAAGGCAACTTTTCCAACTCAACTTATGGCATTGAGAGCATAGTGTTTATTCCTGAATTAATCGAGCAGGATGTTATCTATGACACTGACAGGAGCATTATTGATTATATCTTATTCAGCAACATAGCAGGTTATGAACAAAAAGCATGCAATGTACAGAACATGTCCAACTGGTTTAAGATTGACACTAATCATACAACTAAATATGAGCTTAATGAAGTGAGTTATACGATTTGTTAAGGCAGGTGCAAACAAAAAAATGATCCAAAACGAAACAAAAAACTTTGTAATAATAAAAAAAGCCAAGATATGTAAAAATGTTTTCTGCAAAGCATTCGGCTTCATGTTCAGGTTTAAGAAGCCAGACAAAGCACTGGTTTTCATTTTTAAATCCGAGAGAAGAGCAGACCTGCACATGCTGTTTGTTTTCTTTCCTATTGATGTCTTGTTTTTAGACAAGAACAAGAAAGTGGTTGACATAAAAAAAGATTTTAAGCCGTTCTCCTACTATGCACCCAGAGTAAAAGCAGAGTTTGTTGTTGAGGTGCCTGTTGGCAGGATAAAAAATACAAAGTTAGGGGATGGGATCGTGTTTTAAAGAAAGTTCATATTCTTGGATGTGGTTTTTTGTTTTTATCATAGCTCGGACCCAAGTCTTTTATCCATTTTTCTAGTAATTTTTTATGATCTTTAAAATAAGAAGGTGTGTATTTTGGATTTGGCCTGAACAGTGCAATCTCCTGCCATAGAACATCTTTATTTTCTATATAAGGAATTGATTTCCTAACTACCTCTTGAGGCGTGATCCAGTGTGTAGTATTAGCGCAGGGTCTATACTGTTTTTCTTTTCCTGTATTTACACTGCTAACATTTACAAACATTCCTCTTGTATTTTCACTTACCAGATTTCTAATGTATTCTCTTAGAATATTTTTTGATTTGCTATAGGATTGCCAGAATGGGACTGAGTATGTATCGCTGATTGAGCCTATACCGCAAAAAGTCAATATTGTTTTTAATTTTTTTTTATAATTATGTCTTGTCACTCTTTCTGTTAATGGTTTGGCAAGTGTGGTGAATGTGAGAACATTTGATTTGTAGACTTCATCATCTATACCGTCTTTGTCTCTATCTATTTCTGGCGTTCCGTTTATCTCAAACTTGTCAATACCAATGGAGTGTATCAGGATTAAGTGTTCTATGCCTTTTAATTCCAATTGCCTTGCGAATTTCTGTGTTTCCAAGGGCTTGAGCAGGTTTATTTTATAAAACCCAGGTTTTTGCCTGCTAAGGCCTATACATTTAGTCCTTTGTTTTTTTGAATAGTATTGATGATATGCATTGCCTATGCTTCCTGTGGCTCCGGCAATAACTACCAGTGTTTGTTTGTTTTGTTTCTCCCCCATTTTTATCACCGTTGCTAACTTATACATAGGTATGATACTCCAAACCTTATCTTTGTTTGGTTCAATACTTATTAAACCAAAAAGTTTAAAAATAAGAGTAAACTACTAGGTTTAATGGCTTTATCAGTAACCTTGCCCTTTGGGCAGAAAGACAATATAAAGAACCTGGTATTCACAATCCTGACTAAGGAATATCCATTAAAAATCATAGAACTGACCAATTTCATAAGAAAAAGATATGGCAAATCAGTCACATTCCAGGCAGTGAGAAAAGCAGTACTGGAGCTTGTAGAAGCAGAAGT
>JAHWIP010000002.1 GCA_019322375.1 Candidatus Woesearchaeota archaeon | reverse complement strand
TTTCTATTGAAGGAGTTTTCTTAGAGGAAGAAGCCTGCCAGATTATTGAAAGAACAAAGACAAAGAATTATGATATATATAATCTCTCAAGACTAGGAATTCCTTTAATAGAAATCGCAACAGGTCCTGACATAACAACTCCTGAAGAAGCAAGAGACGTGGCTGCAAGGATTGGCATGATTCTCAGGAGCACAGGAAAATGCAAGAGAGGCATTGGCAGCATAAGACAGGATATAAACCTCAGCATAAAGAATACTGCAAGGGTTGAGATTAAAGGCTTCCAAGACTTGAAGAGCATTCCAAAAGTCATGAACTATGAAATCAAGAGAAGGCTTAAGCTGATTAAGCAGAGCAAAAAACCAGAAAATGAGGTTAGAAATGCAGAGCCAGACTTCACAACCAAATATTTGCGGCCAATGCCTGGCATGGACAGGATGTATCCTGAGACAGACATCCCGCCGATAGTGCCTGATGTAAGTGAGGTTAAGGCTGTTAAGACTATTGAGGAAAAAACAAATGAGATTATAAAAAAATATAATATAAGCGATGATTTAGCAAAAAAAATAGTAAGAAAAGATATTGATTTTGTTAAATTTGTAGAACCATACAAGAATGTAAAACCTCAGTTTATTGCTGAAACACTTATGCTTAGACCAAAGGAAATAGAAAAAGAGATAAAAAAAGAGTTTGATATATTTGAACACGAAAAGGAAGTTCAGGACCTTTTATATAGAATCAATGAAGGAGAATTAACTGTAGGTTCAGCTGCACCAATACTTACTGACATTGCAGAAGGAAAAAAATACAAGCCAGAAAAGTACAAAGGAGTGAGTGAAGAAGAACTTGAGAAAGAAGTAATTGAGCTTGTAAAGAAAAACCCTGGCGCTCCTATCAAGGCTTTGATGGGCATGCTCATGGCTAAGTACAGGGGGAAGATTGACGGCAGAAAAGCCATGGAGCTTTTAAAAAAGTTAAAAAAAAGTTAAAGAAATAATTGTAAAGAGGGGGATTGTGGTTTCAGATAGAATTATGTTTCAAAAACCAGGCTTTAAAGAGTTAAAAAAAGACTACACCTTGGTTGATATGCATGTTCATTCAGAGTATTCTCATGACTGCAACACCCCTGTTAAGAACTTATTAAAAAAAGCAAAAGAACTAGGAATAGGTCTTGCTATCACTGACCATGCAAGAGCAGAAGGTGCTCTTGAAGCCTGTAAACAGAAAAGGGTTTTAGTAATCCCTGGGATTGAGATTCCCAGCTTTGAGAACAAGGAAATCCTCTTATATTTTTACTCTGCAAAAGATTTAAAGGATTATTATGAAAAGTATATTAAAAATAATTTGGTTACTCATAAACCAACAAGATCAAGAATTAAAAAAACTCTCAGAGCAGTCAGGTCAAGAATGAGCATGCAGGAGATAATTAATAGAGCTCATATATATAAGTGTATAAAATGCATTCCTCATCCCTACACCTATCTCAACAGGAATAGCCATCTCTTCTTTGCAAGAAAAAAAAGAGCAGCTCTGCTGAAAAAGATTGGGGCTGTGGAGGTTCTTAACTCTGATCATCGCAGATTCATGAACAAGAGAGCCTTGAAATGGGCACTGAAAAGGAACAAAGTCTTTATTGCTGGAAGTGATACTCACACTCTAAATGGATTAGGCAATGCTGTTGTTGTAAGCAAAGCCAAGACTGTTAAGGGTTTTCTTGATTCTATTAAAAACAAGAAGAGTTTTGTGATTGGCAAAGAGACCAAGTTTCCTACTGCTTTCAGAAACTCTCTTAAGTCATTTAAACATAAAAGAAAAGAAGGATGGGTGAAGATTAATAAGGTTAATGATCTTAAATAATCATAATAATTTTTTCCTCAAGTAAAGATAATTAGCACACCAGAGCATGCCTCCATCTGCATAGTAAAGAAGAGTCTGAAAGGGTTTGCCATTTTTATCATAAACCTCAAGAAAATTCTTGTGCTTTAATATTTGTTGCTTGTACTGGTTAAGGTATTTTCTTGCAAGCTTCTTATCAATCATGCCAACCATCTCTATGAACATCATGCCCATATGGGCCCATACCACATCCCTCTCGTAATTACCTGCTATGAATTCTATGGAAATCATTTTCTGCTCCTTAAGCCTCTTGACAGTATATTTTAAGGGGAAGGGTTTGTCTAAGCCCTCCTTTCTAATGCTATCAAAGGCTTTTCTTCGAATTTTTTTATCTGTAATCAAACCGCTCCAAAAAGGAAGCACATTAGCATCTCCTGTTATAGCCCTTATGTTAGATAGGTCATCAAGAAAATATTTTCCTGTCCAAAAATTCTTAATTAGTAATTTCTTATAATCATGTTTTTTAAAAGGGTTGGCCAAGTCCTTAATTTTTTTTAAATCATTAGCAAGCATGCCTGTCATGACATTATCATAGCAAGAACTCTTGCGTATAGAGTAATCCTTCATAGAACTAAAAGATTTGTCTTTTTTTACAAGCCCGGTCTCATTATCAACCACGAGCTCATAGTATTTTCTTATTTCTTGATTAAGAAAGCGTTTATACTTATTAATGAGTTCTTTTGCTCTTGAAAGTCTAAGAGCCCTGATTATAAAAGCCAGGGCATCAGGTGAATACTTGTTCATAGGAAAAGTAAAAGCTATTCCCCGAGGGCTAACTGATTGCTCTATTCTTCCATGCTGTTGAAAAACTCCCAGAACATAATCTAAAGTGTTTATTATTTCTTTTCTATAGCCAAGGTTTAGCAAGGCCTGTGCACACCAGCCAAAATCACGAGCATAGAACTCAGAAAAATTATACTTACTAACCATAAAGTACTTTTTCTTCTGATTGTAACAATCACTTATTATCTGCTCGCATATATCCTTGTCATCACCACCATACCTAATTATGACTCTAAAGAGTACTTTAATTCTTCTAAAGAATATCCTCAGAACATCTAAAATCATAAAATCCTTAAATATAAGTGTCATTTTTTATCATGAATAAGGGGTCTATCTATTTTTATATTTAACCTGTGCCTCTTACCCTTCCTTATAATACCCACTCCAACCACAGGCCTATCACCATAAGCCTTACTAATAATGTTCTTTAAAGAGCCCAGGTAAAGTGAAATTAAAACTGCTCCCAGCACCCAAATCAAGTCCCTTGACCTGGTAATCATTGCAAGACCAACACCTGCTGCTGCTGAACCAATCTTAATAAGTGAAAAAAGAGATGCTTGGAAAGCTTCCAGAGTTCCAAGAGCCATGGGTAAAGGAATTAGAAAAGCAACTCCTACAATAGAAAATACTATGAAAACCACACCCAAAGGCACTTGGATGTCAAGCATTAATAATACCAGCTCGTACTCAACCAAAGAGAGGGCCAAGGCCAGAACTGATAATACTGATGCTATAATGAACTCTTTTCTCTTGGTTTTATAGAACTCTATTATCGGCTTTTCAAAATTAAGAATTAAGCCCTGATATTTGGCTAGAAATTTTAATTTATAAAGCCTGAAAAACCTGAACAGGTAAGTGAACACAGGCTTGCCTCTGAGAATTCTAGAATAAAACCTATAAACAAAATAAGTTGCAATAATAGATAATATAATAAGAGGTAAAAGCATTCTTCCAGGAAGAGCATAGTCTATTACCAGGATTATCACCCCGCAGATAAAAAACAGGATTGAGAATGATAACTCAATAGTCTTATCAATCACAACAGAGGATAATCCTTCTCTAAAACTAAGGCCTTGCCTCTTGAGTAAGGCTGCTCTTACAGGCTCTCCGCCTATTTTTGCAGAAGGAGTTATATAACTAACACCATAAGCAATAATCCTGTAACCCAGTAATTTGTGAAAAGGTATCTTATATCCAAGGGCATTAAGCACAACCATCCATCTGAGAGAGAATGAGAGTATAATACACACAGAGATTCCAAGATAGATAAACACCAGTAAAGGCGTTAAATTAGTAAAAGTAGAAAACACCTCTTTAAAAGGATACTTAAACAGAATTATGATTAAAAGAGCTATCCCAAATAAAGCAGAGCCTGCTATAGTAAGTACTTTTTTACTAAATAAGTTCCTCATGCTAAATTCCTCATCACGGACCTGGAGGGATTCGAACCCTCGATCCCCAGCTGACTCCAATGCATAGGAGGCTGGTGCCTTATTTATCCCATCAATAGCCCAGACTAGGCTACAGGTCAATCATATAACGAAAGTTGATATATATTTTTTAATGTTTTCATTTTTATCAAAACATTTTAATTATAACAAACACTACAAGGGTATATGTCAGAAGACTATCAAATAAAACAACTCCCAGAAGACTTCATTGTTAAAGAAATATCAGCTATTAAACCATCTA
>JAHWIP010000093.1 GCA_019322375.1 Candidatus Woesearchaeota archaeon | reverse complement strand
TTCTTCAAAAAACCCATTAATGCATAAGCTTCTCTTTTTGTAAGGAAAGACTTTGTTATCATGCGTTTCCACACCTTGAGCTGAGTATCTTTTTTCTTTTCACTTGCAAAATCCATCTTGTTCATAGCACTCTTTAACAGCTTTAGCACCTGCTCTTTTTCTTTTCTGCTCATGGGCTTGTAAGGCTTTAGGGTTTCTTCTGAATGTTTTTCCTTGTATATTTCATAAAGAAGGATTGCCAGGGCATGGCTTATGTTGCAGGCCTTGTAGTTCCTGCTCGTAGGAATGGTTACCATGAAGTCGCACAACTTAATCTCTTTGTTTCTAAGTCCTTGGCTTTCTCTTCCTATTACCAGAGCAATTTTTTTCTTTTTTATTCCTTTTAACTTGTTTGCCAATTGCACAGGAGAAACAGGGCTTCTGGGAATATTATAATCAGTGCCTAACTTAGAAGTCGTGCCAATAAGATAATCATACTTTGCAAGAACATTAAAACCATTAACCTTTGCTTTATCCAGAATCTTCTGAGCATTCTTAGCCAGCCTTCTGCTCTCCTGATTAATCCTGCACCTGGGATTAACCAGAACTAACTCTTTGACACCAAAGTTAGCCATTACACGAGCAACACTGCCAAGGTTGGCTGAGTTCTCAGGTTCAATTAAGGCTATGCTAATCATTTATCTCAAGAATTAGAGTTTGGTTTAAAAAGTTAATTGATATCTTTTTAAGAATTATAACATAACCAAGTTTAAATCGGCAGCACTGCTTTTATTATTGGTGTTAGAAGAAGTATTGCAAGTATTATTATCATTATTATTGTCACTTTGCTCCACACAAGATTGCCTTTTTTCTTGCCCAGGCTTCTGGTCAGGCTTACCTGCAGCATTCTGCCGCCGTCAACAGGTCCCAAGGGCAGGAGATTTGCCAGTCCTAAGCCCAGGCTTAGTATGAATATCCATATGAACAACCCGTCAAACCAGAGCAATAACTGCACTAATACATTGTCCTGGTTGGTGAAATGAGTGTTCTTTTTTGCACTAAAACGCACACCTATAACTGCTTTGCCAGGCTCCTCCTTGCTGGGTGCAGCCATCATGATGTAAGTGTTTTGTTCATTGCTTATGATTACTGTCTCATTAATCTTTAAGTTTTCCAGGGCTGACAAGAACGCTGGAATGCTGAGAACACTCTGATTATTAACCTTGTTATATACAACCCCTGGTTCTATACCTGCAAGTTCTGCTGGCATTCCTTGTTCTACCTCGCTGAAACTAAAGCCTATGGGCTGGGCAACAGCATCAGTAACAGGAGTAAGGACAAGGCTTAGGATTAAGAGCACTATTCCTGCGGTTATTATATTAGAAAAGGGTCCTGCTGCAAACACACTGTACCTGACTTTGTCCTCTCTTTTTTTTAGTTTTTTCTCATCAGGCTCAACAAAAGCTCCTATTAAAGGCCCAAAAAACACTATGCCTGTGTTCAGCACAGGCAGTTTATAAGCTTTTGCAACTATGCCGTGGCTGAACTCATGGATTAATACCACTATGAACAATGAGATAATGCCATACCAAAAAGGCACAAAGATAGGGCTGCCAGGAATAGGCACGCCTGGTATTACAGGAGCTATAACTGCTGGTGCTTCAGGCACAAAGACCAAGTCATATAGTCCTTTTATTAAGAATATCATGATAATTGCCATGCCAAGGTAGCCCACAAAGATGCCAATATATCCAAGAATTTTTATGAACTTAGCATATTTGGTTCCTATCTTTTCAATAAGTCTTAACCCAACTTTAGTTCTGTAAAGAGCAATGAACTTGGCCTGGAACTCAAATTTTTTCTTATTCCTAACTATAATCAGGATTATTATAAGGTAAAACAAAATAACCCATTTATACTGTATTATAACACTTAAAAAACTCATGTTAAAGAATTTATTGGATGATGGGTTTTTATGTGTTTTGGTATTAGAACTTATTTCTTCTTAATCGGTCTAAGCGCCTTGCAGTTGCACTTCCTGCACTTAACCTTGCCAGCCAGAACTTTGAGTGTGGGTGCTCTTATCTTGGTCTTGCACTTTCTGCACACAAATATGTTCTTGAAAAGCCTTGCTTCTGCTTCTGGAAACTTTACCATCAATAACACCTCTATGCAGGCTTAATCTGCTTCATAACTTTATCATTCAGGATAACCCAGTAAAC
Organism: Candidatus Woesearchaeota archaeon; assembly: GCA_019322375.1. Taxonomy (GTDB): domain Archaea; phylum Nanobdellota; class Nanobdellia; order Woesearchaeales; family SM23-78; genus SM23-78. Next base: position 38,197 of record JAHWIP010000093.1, on the reverse strand, counting down.
AACTACTGCGCCATCTGTTAACTCGCCTTTTAAGTCTTCAGGCACTGCCATGTCAAAGGTTTCATAAGTCTCTGAATCCATTACCTGGGCACTATCGCCTGCTATGCTTAGCACCTGGGCATTACGCTTGTCAATAACAGGAATTTCTATTTCATCATGTCCTGGCATAACAATCTGTCTTTTCCTGCCATCAATAATCCCAACACCATCCAGCCTTACTTTTGCATGCCCGTGCTTGCCAGGCCTTGAGGTCTGAGTGCTGCTAACAGTACAAGCAACCCCATCAATAACCACGTAATTGCCTATTTTTAAGCTGCCCACACTTCTTCTCTTGGTTTCTCCTATCATGTTATCACCAATAAAAATGATATTTTTTAGAGATAGGAATTTATTTAAAAAGGTTGTGGTGAAATAGAGATTAAGAAAACAAAAATAATAACAAAATTAGAAATTTTGAATATTTTTCTTAAAAAAAGAAAAATAAAAGAAAAAAAAATAATCTGCTTAGACTATGCTGTCACGAACTGGCCAGATATAAACGTACATACAGGGTATTTGTAGCGTCGGCCCAGCACCGCAAACTAATTCAAAAATTGTTCCATCAGACATACTCACAACCATTCCTGAGCTGGCTCCATAGCTCCAATCATTTATCTCTATATTTGTAAAAGCATCTCCTTCTGTCCATTGGGCTGAACAATATGCATTGCATAATGGCGGGCTTGCATAAGTTGTGTCAAGGAAATCAGTCCACTCTGCTTCAGTTGGTACTCTCCAGTTTCCAGCAGTGGAACCATCTGTTAGATCACACTGACCATCAGCAAGAGACGCAGTGATTGAGTCCATGTCGTCAAAAAATAGTGTAGAATTAATAAGTCCTAAACAGGTTGCATCCTTAAGCCAGAACAAACCAGTTGTAAGGTCTTCAACTGTTCCATCACCGTGATCTAGGAACCTTAATGATTCACACGCATCTCCGCAAAGCGGGTCTGTAAGGTATGGCACTGAAGGGCAATCTCCATCAGAATCTACTTGAGCAGGATTATCTACATACCAGCAGTTATCGTATACGTCAGGAACATTGTCATTGTCAGAATTTTCCAGCAAACGTACTGATAAGGTGTAGATTCCTATAGCACTGCTCCATCCGTCAACATAGATATAAACTGTTTCTCCTTGTGTTAATTCAAGCACAAGTTCTTCTCCTCCATCTCCAATTGCATCAGCACATCCTAAATTACTACTGCCATCACATGTATCAGACATAAATAGCACTGTGTCAAAGTCTGCTGATTCAATTGCAATGCTCCAAAGTCCTGTTTCCGGAACAGTGAACATATATACTGTGTCCGGAGCACTTGCTGTTGATGCACAAGACGCATCATAGTCTGCTCCAAACGTAGTTGTGTCTGTAGCAGGGCTTGTATATTCATTGTCTACAGTTGTGATAACAAAGGGATCAGTGCAATCATCTCCTCCTCCACTAGATACACAAACTCCTACACCATTACATTCTCCGCCAGTACAAGGAGTTCCGGGTGCTAAAGGCGTCCATGAACCTTGGCTTGTTGCTGGATCACATTCTTCACACTCATTTGCTTGATTTACCTCGTGGTCATCATAACAAGCATCACTAATCAGACAGGAATCAACATCAAGGTGATGTTCGCAATCAAATGAAAAGTCTCCTGCTGATGAACAGGTATCAATTGTACAATCATGGGTATCATCACAGGTTTCGGGGGTGTAAACACACTCTCCTGCATCACATGTGTTTGTTGTACAGCCATCATTGTCATTGCAGTCAGCATCAGCAACACACTCAGTGCAATCAGAATCATCGTCATCTGTATCTCCATCACAATCATTATCCAAGTCATCATCGCAATCTTCTGCAACAGGAAGCTGCTCTCCTACACACACGCCTTCCCATTCACCGCCAACACAGGTTTCTGTTCCATCACCACATTCGCCAATACTTCTTGTGGCTGGGTCGCCTGTGTAACAAGCCCTTGTATCACCATTAATACAAGTTACTGAACCTTCAAGAGCTTCAACTCTTGCTTCTAATGCATCAAATTCTTCTCTGGAAATATCGCACTCACACTCTCCGCCACCACCTGTTATCTCATCTATTTGGTCTTGCAAGTCGCTTATAGCAGCCCATAACTGAGCAAACGGATTGTTAGGGTTCTTGTTAGCCTTGTCCTTTGCAGTTAGTGCAAAGCTGGCTAGCACTAAAACTATCATTAATACAATAATAAGAACGAATATTTTCTTCATATATATCAACCTCCCCAAGGTATTTGTAATCACTAAGGAATGTATAAATGATATTTAAATGTTGCTGAAAGAAAGAAAAAACCGAAAATAAAAAAATTAAAAAATAAAAAATTTTATTGCTTATGCTTGCTCTTTGGATGCCAGTCTGGTATTCCATAGTCAGGGTCTCCTGGCAGATCTTTGTCTTCTATCATGTCATCCTCTCCATCAGAGACTCCATCTCCATCATTGTCACCATCAAGCATATCAGGCCACCCTGTACCATCAGTGTTCTCAAACAAGTCCTTGGAAATACCTTCCATAGCAACAACATCGTCTACCTGGCAGTCAGGAGCCCATGAGTCAGGGTCTTGTGATTCCCAGATGTTCTTAGTTCCTTCAGAACAACCAAACTTGAATTCACCATTGTTGCTTCCTGGCTTACAATACAATACCTGGGCGCAGCTGCAGCCAAAGTTCACATCTGATGCTGGCCAGTTGCTGCTGTCATAATGGTTGGGCTTTAGAATTTCTGTAGGCAAAGGACTTTCAGGGATGTTGCTTAGACATTTATCATCAAAACAGTCGTTTACTAAGTCATTGTCTGCATCTACTTCAGCTGTTTGTCCATTTCAGTCGTTGTCTAAGACATCACATATTTCATCTGCTGGAGTTCCTTCTGTGCAAGTGTCTGATAAAACACCTCCAGTACAAATCAGTTCTCCTGTTGAAGCACACTCACCAATTCCGCAAGTTGTTGGTGTTGGGACATAATGTTCATCTGGTGTTCCATCGCAGTCTTCGTCTATTCCATTGCAGTCATCATCTGCTCCTGCTGGACTTCCTGTTGCGCATGGTGTTTCTACGCCTTCAACACATGTTGAGCCAGCATTACCTGATGCACATACTCCTGGTAAGAAACAGGTTTCATCACTGACATAGTCTTCGTCTGCTGTTCCGTCACAATCATTATCTACTCCATCACAACCGGAATCATCTGCTCCTGGGAAAACAGAGGCATCTGCATCATTGCAGTCAGGTCCGCAACCATAAGGAGTTCCAAGATAACCATCACCATCTTGGTCTGTGCAGCAATCAGGGTCTGGTGTGCTCTGTCCTTCGCAATAAGCCTCAGCAGTGCAGTAACCATCTGCTTCACAATCACAGGCATTTCCTGTTCCATCACCATCGCTATCTTCTTGGCCTGGATTAGCAATACTTGGACAGTTGTCAAAACAATCAGCTATTCCGTCCCCATCTGTATCAAAGCCTTCATCAATTAATCCATCGCAGTCATTGTCTTTTCCATCACAGACTTCTGTATTGTCTGGATGCACATCTGGATCTGAGTCATCACAGTCATTACTAATACATGCATCATCATAAAAAACGCATGGTGTTATTCCATCACTTGTGCAATCACCAACTGGTATACTACCATCTCCGATTATATTATATGAATTATCCACACCATAGTTGTCACCATCTACATCCAGGCAAAGGTCAAGACAATCCATTAGCCCATCACCATCTGAATCTGTATCATCAGTTGTACATGAGCTTGCAGTATCTAAATAATCAATCATGCACGTCAAGAAACCATCTAAATCCTCGTCAAGTTCTGATCCAGGCACACCTATATTTCCATAATCATCCCCTGCAAAACAGTCATTATCCTTTCCGTCGCATACTTCTGTGTTTCCAGGGTAGTTGTTTGGATCAGTATCATCACAGTCATCGCAGGAATATGAACCGTCTCCATCATTATCAAGATCTGGCACTCCGCAACCGCACACGCCTACGTCTACTTTATTCGGATCATCCGGGCAGCCATCAAGGCAGTCTGCAACTCCATCTCCATCAGTATCACCGTCTGGCACTCCGCAATCGCATACTCCTGGCTCTACTTTATTGGGATCATATGGGCAGCCATCAAAGCAATCTGCAACTCCGTCACCATCACTATCAAAGCCCTCATCAGCAGTGCCATCACAATCATTATCTAATCCATCGCAGACTTCTGTTGCTGCAGTTCCTGGTGTACAAGAATCAAACACAACTCCACCAACACAGCTAGTAGAACCAACAGCAGCACATTCACCAACACCGCACTCAGTGACTAAACTGACATAGTCTTCATCAGCAACACCATCACAATCATCATCAACTGCATCGCATGTTGCATCATCAGCTCCTGGTGCTCCTGGTGTGCAAGTATCTACTTCAACACCATCAACACATGTCAGTGTTCCTGTACTGGCACATGCACCAATACCGCACTCTGTGCTTGCAGGCACATAGTCTTCATCAGCAACCCCATCACAATCATTGTCTACACCATCGCAGCTGGAATCATCTGCTCCTGGATAAGTTTCTCCACTTGAATCATCGCAATCACCACAGCTTACAGAAAAACCATCTCCGTCATTATCAGGTTCTGGTGTATAATCAGTGCACTCATTCCGTTCACATCTGCAATCTGCTTCAAATAAACAATTGTTAGCAACATTGTGATAGTCTCTGTATATATTATCATAGCATCCATCAAAGCCATCACAAGGCGTATAATAACAATCAGCATGCTGGTCGCATTCTGCACCGCAGGTTATTCTGTTAACCCCATCACCTGAGTTGTCATCTGAGCAATAGCTTGCTTCCATTGTACATGAATGAGCTACACAAACACCATCACCGTCACAAGTGTCATGTCCATCATCTGGATAGAACTCTGCATAGACCCAGTCACATGCATCAGCTGGGCAGTCTCTTGATTCTCCGCATTCTTCTCCTAATGGTTTGTTTGGATATTCACACATATCTCTCTCTTCATTACAGATATCATAAGTGCATTCAATACCATCATCGCAAATTATTGGAGTTCCAGCTACGCAGCTGCCGTCTGAACACACATCTTCCCCATTACACCATAATCCGTCATCACAGCTATTGGCGTTATTAAGATAGAAACAGCCAATATCTAAATCACAGACATCATCTGTGCAAACATTTCCATCATCACATCGACTCTGATCAGGTATATATATACAGCCCCCGTCTATACACCTATTAAGTGTACATTCTATTCCATCATCACACCAAGCATCTTCATCCACTTCTCCATCACAATCATCATCTATTCCATTGCAGACTTCTTCATTATCAGGAGTAAGATCAGTGCAACCCATTACACCTCCAATACACTCAAAAACTCCTTCTTCACAAAAATCTAAATCAGGGCCATCACAAGGCTGACCAAACCAAGTTTCATCTGCTCCGTCAGGTGTTCCCGGGTCACAATCATTGTCTCTCCCATCACAAATTTCTGGTGCTCCTGGATGTATAGTTGGATTTGTATCATCGCAGTCATCTCCTTCTGGACATGCAGGATCAATAGCAAAGTAACCATCCTCATCAGCATCTGTGCAGCAAGGCTCTGCTTGTCCACACCCATCTTCCCAGTACAAGCATGGATAGTTATCAGGATCTGCTATTTTTTTACCCCATATTGGACTTGTAAAGAAATCCCATGTATCCATTGGTGCGTTGCAGCATTCATAGAAATAACCTTCATTGTCTTGTATAGCAGTAACATCAGTAATAACTGCGCTATACCCTATATAGGCAACACCAGGATAAGGATTTCCTGTATAATTATTATAGTAGGAATTAATTATACTACCATAATTCTGAGCATTAAAAGCACCACCATAAGGAGAAGGAGCACCAGCTTGCATAGTCGCAGTAGTAAAACAGTTTTCTATCAAACTACCATCCCCAAAGTTATAACCAACTAATCCACCAGCTCGAAAGTAAGGAGTACGCCCACCTGGGAGTGGACCGTAATCTAAACTACCACTAGAATAGGAATTAATGACTTGACCTCCATGCCAATTACGACCAACCAAACCACCAACATTTTCATTTCTAGATCTTACATGACCAGTGGCATAAGAGTCAGTGATTGTAGCATGGGTATTATAACCAACTAATCCGCCGACAAGTTCACCATGATCACCAGTACCAGTCACACTGCTAGTAGCATAGCAACGACTAATTGTACCACCATTTGTATTAGACCCTACCAGACCACCAATACAACAGTTAGAGCCACTCACAGTACCACTAGCATAGGAATTTGATACTGTTCCACTATTAAGACCAATCAATCCTCCTACATGACTAAGGCCAACCATGTTAACATCAACCATGCCAACATTACTTATAGTTGCACCTGCAGCAACATAACCAAACAAACCAACATGATTTTCTCCACCTCTACTTATATATAGACCAGTTATTGTATAATCTTGTCCATCAAAAGTTCCTGTGAATTGATTTGTACTATTTCCAATAGGCTCAAATCCTTCTCCAGAATTCCAATTTACAGTATCAGAACAATCAATATCATTTACCAAAACATAATCACCAGCCAGATCATCTTTCATAAGCTGTAATTCACAACAATTTGTGATTAAAGGAGTTCTATAATCTTCATCTACTTCTCCGTCACAGTCATCATCTAAGCCATTACAAACCTCTGGTGCTCCTGGATGCACACTTGGATTTGTATCATCGCAATCTTCAGGCGCACAATACCCGTCTCCATCATCATCAATGCAATAAGTCACTTTTAGTTTTGGTGCATTATAATTTGGACCATACATTGGATCACATGGAGATTTCCATGGAACGCACCCGCCTGCTGGCCACAATCCAACCGTTTCTCTTCCAAAATAAACACTAGTAGGGGTTGGAGCAATGCCATCAGCTTCTCTTGAACTTCTTAACACATAATCTGTTTTTCCAAATATATTTACACTATCAGCTGGAACAGATAGGCTCATGTATTCATCTATTAAATAGTTGCTTGTATGAACCAGATTTCCTAAAAAATCAGTGTAAGCATACCAATCATCGGTTGTAAGGGTTGGGCTCCATGTTCCTTCATAAATCTCTATATAAAAATCTGTTTCACTTGCATCGTTTTGTCCAACCACAGATAAGGTTGCTTCAGTTATAAGAGCATGGTCTGGTATAGAAGAGGTATCAAATGCTATATAGAACTTATCTATAACATAACGGGGCATGTAAGGGCGTTGAGGATCACTCTGATATAGTTGTCCCAAATAATGTACATGATAATCAGTTCCTTCCCCTATAGCACTAAAATAACTACCAGTACCTGTCAGTGCATTACTATAATCATCATCTTGACTACGTATTTGACCGTCACTTGTAAGCCCGTAAAATGTTTCTGTTATTGCACTCACAGAACCAACCAGAAAAACTATCATTAATAACATTAGAACTAAAGCTTTCTTCATTTTTACAACCCCCCTAAAATTAGTTTGAGGCTAGCAGAAAGTTCAATTTATATTTAAATCTTCTTGTTAATCAATAGAAAAATATTTATTAATTATCATCAATCGAACTTATATTTTATCCTTGTGTTTCGTCTTCTTTTGAGGACGATTTTGCAAAGATTGTATAGAATATTCTTAGTACAAATTCCAGGGCTATTAGGAATAATAAATAATACAGTATTAAGTTTATCTCTGATGGAATGGTTTTTATGAGCTCCCATGAGTTGGTAAAGGAGAAATAAGCACTCTCAATAACATACACCCCAAGCAGGGCAAAAGGCAGCATCTTGGCCAAGTCCTTTGACAAGGCTTCTTTGTAGTAAGCTGTGAACCTGATTGCTCCTACTATTGCTACTGACATCATTAGTATGTGCTTTACCACAGGCTCTTTTGCTAAAAAAGTCAAGAGCACTGTTAGTATTGCAAACCAGAAAGTTGCAAACAAAGGAAATAATATGATATATTCTATTATATATAAAATTACATGGTACACCTTTGCAAAAAAAGGATGCTTTAACCTGTTGTACTGGGCTAAATTGAGTTTAAAAATGTCTTTTCTTGCTATAAACCTGTAAAAATGAAAAATAAAGATAGAATAAACAACCATGCCTAAGAGAAAAAAGATTAAGGGTTTAATAGTCTCAAGTGCTTGTTCAAGGCTGATCTCAATCATACGTATTATTTTTTTCTTTGCATATATAAATTTTTTTATAAGAAGGGCTATACTTCACACCAACCCAATAACATTGTAGAAGTTTATGAATAAGAAATATATTATTACCAGGCCAAGCAGTATAATTCCGTAAATCTCTTTTATTTTCTTGGTTATTTCTTTGGTTTTAAGCATCATTAACCCTATTATCACAGGGACTATTCCCAGGAGGAAGTACAGGATTAACCCGACTATATCTGCTCTTTTAATATTACCCTGGATTAACACTATGCTTGCAACTAATAAGTTAAGGATGCCTGTTATTAACAAGATTATTGCCAGTGTCTTTTTTGTTTTTATGTTCAAATCCTTTGTTGCCAGCAAGGTTATTCCTATGAGAAATGGTACCAGAAGACTGGGGACTATTGTTAACAAAACATTAATAATTGCTGCAGCAGCTATTTTTCATCACCTATTCTTATGGGGTGAGTTTTTATTATTTAAATGTTCTTAAAAAATCCAGGATAGCAAAATATTTAAGTTATTACTTCTCTTTATGATTAAAAAGAGCAGGAGTAATCAAAAATGAGTGAACCAGCAGAGCAGGAAGAGATTTTTCAGTACGAGCTTCTTAAGGTTATAAAGAATATTGATAAATCTTTGGAGAAAATGGCTGCTAGTTTAGATGAGCTTAAGAATGCACACAAGAAAAACTAGATAAGCACTTAACAAAGCTAACAAGCAAAAACCGTTACCTTAATAAACCAGAGCCTTCTTATATATACCATGGAATTACCAAGACTGGCAGATTTAAAGCAAAGATTTCTTGTGCTTTATGAAAAAGGAGAGACCATAAGCATATTACTAGTCGGGGACACAACAGAGCTCAAAGGCAGAATAATCCATGTGGGAGAAGATTATATCACCCTGCACCAGGAAGACCATGACCGCCTGGTACCCCTGGATAAAATCAAATTTGTTAAGATGCCAAGGAAATAACAGAGGTTAAGGCTTGTTCTCAAAACCCGAAAAACATTAATACTTATAATAATACAAACGTATATATGAAACCAACAATCTTGTTAATAATATTGTTAGTGCTTATTTCTGCCTGCTCCCAGGTTGAGCCTGAGATAAATGAGGAACCAGTTGTTGCTGCAGCAGAGGAAGAGCATGTGCAGGAAGAAGTTGTTGAAACAGTTAATGAAACAATAGAAGAGCAGGAACCTGTGATTACCTGCGAGGAATGGGCAGAATCACTTTTTCCTATGCAATGGGTGTTTAACCAGGAAGTGACTGATGACCCAGGACTGACCAAGGAAATACTTGGATTAAGAGAAGGCACATGGAAAGATGATTTTATGATAAAAGGAACTTCTTCAACAAAGATAGAGATGGGTTCAAAAACAGGTGAGAACATAAATTATTATTATACAAGACCTATCTTTCCAGGAATGAAAGAAGATAATTACGGGTTTATATATTCTAAAAAGATAATAGATGTCCAAGGCAATGTACTGGGAGAGAACACCTTTCATATAAGGCCTGTTTTTAGAATAATCTATGACACAGTAAAAGATGAGAAGAACAAATGGGGGGACCCAATCAAAGTAAGGTACTTATCATTAGTAATTGTTGAGCCCAACTTTATTAGCTGTGAGAAAGTTGATTAATTGGATTTTAAGATTGCTTTTTGCTAATAAAATTCATCCACCTTAATAATATCAAAGAAATAATAATCACTCCACTCTTTTACTAATAGTCCCTGTTATTGTATGGTCAAGGGTTTGCATTGATTTTACATAGACAACTTTTACATTTGCATCAAATTTCTCGCCCACTAAGTAAACACTGCTGCACACAGTGCTGCTTGCTATCCCTCCTTTACTCATAGAGCCAATCTTCAGAGCCTCATTACAAACAACTTCGCTGCTAGGTGTTGTGTTAATAACAAAAACAACACTGTCCAGGTTAACAGCCAGGCCATTGGACAAGCTTATTTTTAAGCCCTCTGTTGTGGCTTTGCACTCCTCAAACCTGAACCCAACTCCTAAGTCACATTTTCCTGCAATGATAGCGGCTGGTTTATCAGTTGTTTCAGGCATTTCAAGATACTCGCAGGCAGAAAGTGTTAATATAACTAGAATTAATACTATAAGAAGATACCTGGAGTTCATGATATCATCCTCTTTTAATGATATATTGATTATGGTATATATAAAGTTTGTTGAAATCAACAAATCTTTGATTTGTTGGTCCGAAAAAGCAGAGCTTTTTTGAAATCAACAAATCTTTGATTTGTTGGTCCGAAAAAGCAGAGCTTTTTTGAAATCAACAAATCTTTGATTTGTTGGTCAAGAAAAACTTCGTTTTTCTTAAAACAGAAAAACTTTAATACTTCTTATTTTATCTCTTAACATATGGCCAAGTGTCCTTACTGCAAGTTAGAAGTTGATTTTAAGAACATTGAGAAAGAGAAGAGGGGCATAGGAATACTGATGCAGGAGATAATGTATGTGTGCCCTCACTGCAGGTGCATTCTGGGTGTTAGCAGGGGCAAGTTTACTGGGTGAGCAGGGTTTAAGGCTTGTTTTTTATTCAGCGTCCTTTTTAACATTAACAGCTCTTGAGCCTCTGTCACCTTCTTCAACATCAAATGTAACTGAGTCGTTCTCCTTTAAAACAACACCTTCTTTTAATGCTGATTGATGCACAAAAACCTCTTTTCCGTCTTCTGCTGTGATAAACCCAAATCCTCTCATATCATTGAAGAACTTTACTTTTCCTTTCATTTTTTTTCACCTTGATTTTTTCCCTCTTTAACGAATTTTTTTTGACAATCCTCGCAGTAATTCCTAATTTTTTCTCCTTTATTAATTAAGTATCTCTTCTTACACAATCTGCAGTACTTAACCATTCTATAATCATTCATGAGCTAAAACCTTTTGGGCCTGTGCTTGGCAAAACACTCCTTGCAATAAACAGGCCTTCCTTCTGTTGGTTCAAAAGGAACCTCGCATTCAACACCGCACTCAGCACAAACAGCTTTGTGCATGGTCCTGGGTCCTGAAAAAGACCTGAAACCACCTCGAAACCCACCACCAAACCTGGGCTTGGAATCTCTTCCGCGACTGGAATCTCTTCCACCACGACTTCTATTATTTCTTCTCATCATTAAATCCTCCATATTGTTCTCAGAAAAAGCCTTAATAATACGCAAACGTACTTAAAGTTTTCCGATAATAAGAGATAATGCACAGGAGTTTATAAAGTTTATTAAAAACAGAAGCTTTTTATTCTTCTTAACACTCCTGTTTGCCATGGATTGCTATTCCCAAGCTGAACTTATAATAGGCGCTTTATTCATACTTGGCTCACTAATCTGCATTCTTAACATCATCCTGGCTATTATAAGAAAAAAGCTCTGGCTGAACTTTTACAAAGGCAAATTCTATATCAAGTCTCCGATGTTATTATATTATTCTAATGAACCAAAAACCTTTGCCTTCTTTCTAATCATCTACTCAGTAATAACCCTGCTGGCCTTGTTCGCAGGCATAGTGCTAGTTCTAAGCTAAGAATAAATTATAAAAAAAATTTAGTAATACACAGGTCCCTGTTTTTTCCTGTTTAAGCAAAAGCAGCCAGCGAGGAAAATGCTGCTCCCAGGAAAAGCCAAAAAATACTGTATATCCCAGAGAACACCAAACCTATAATGCTGGTTACTAATCCTCCGGTTGCAATACCATTTGGGAAAATCTTTCTTTGCTTTACAGCAAAAATAATTCCTAGTATGCCAGCCACAAGACCTAGTACTGGAACCCAGCAAAAAACAATGCTGACAATTCCCAACACTAAACTTGTAATACCATACCCGTTTGGTTTTTTTTCTGCTGGTTTTTTTTCTGCCATTACTAATCACCCCCTGCATTATTCTTTGTTAGTAAGAGATAGTATAAAAAGTTTTTTATTGTTTGTTAGTGCTTGTACATAACCAGTAAAGAAAAACGTTCATAGTTATTAATTCTTTTAAGCAGTCTTTAACTCCTCTCTTATTAGCCCTCTGTGCTTATCCAAGTATTTCTCCAATACGTCTGCCACTAATAATATCCCTTTATCACAGGCCTGTTCCATTTTATCATGGCTTCTCAGCTTTTTATCAGGCTCAATAATAATACTTAATAAATTACCTTTTTTATCTTTTTCCCCTATTATCTTGTAATGGCTTTGATAAAAACCAATATCAGCTTTTAAGTTGTTCTGCTCTACCCTATTGCCAATCTCATCTTCCATTTGTTCTACCTCGATTGTGTAAGGTATTGTAATCACTGCATCCACTTTGTCCTTGTAATTTTGGGGATGCTCTGAATGATAATCCCCAGGCTCTATACAAACAATTTTTAGAAAACCATAGTTATAAATAGCCTTTATCAAGGGCTCCAGCCTCTTGCCCCCTGTTTTAACCAGCTCTTCCAAAGGAATATCCTTTACCTCGTACTCTTTCATACAAAGAAGGTAATGTTTTCTTATTTATAAATCTAACCTGTCTTAGAAGGCAATTTCCTCTCAAGAGTTTCTCTAAAATCTTTTACATCATCCTCGCTTGGCATCTCAGTGTAGAAGCCATTCCTGCTAAAATGCTTTCCTAGTTTGCTTTGAACACGTTTTCCTTTCCAAGGCCTGATTATGTAAACACGCTCATCAATTCTTTCAATCTCAGGCTTTAAGAAAATAATAATATCATCCAGATTGGTTTGGCGTGAGTATAAATGAACAGAGCTGCCTTGTATGCTGCACTCTACCTCGTGCTCCTTAATCCTGCCTTCATCCCTCTTACAGATTGTGTACTCAATATAAACCTTGGTCATGATACAAACCCATCCCCAAATTATCTAATAAAGAAGTATTATATAAACATTTCTAATTTTCAGAACCACCAAAAACTTTTTCTTTTGCCAGGCTTAAAAACGCTTTTAATCTTCTTTTTCTTCAAGAATCTTTCTAGTTTCTTCTCTATCAATGGATTATCAAACTGTTTTTCCTTTTTCCTGAACTTGCTTGTGTGATGATAACTCCTGCCGTTCCTGGTGTGAAATTTGTGTTTTTTATGCAGCAGCTCATGGTACATGATATAATCCAGTAACTCTTCATCCCCTTCAAAAACCTTTGAAACAGTTACTGTGTTAGAGCCATACTCATAACTGCCTAGCTTACTAAAACTAGCATTCCCCCATCTAAGATTGGGCTTGTCAATAAAACCATTAAAATATTTCTCATTAACACGAACAAAACTCTGTTCAAGCACAGGGTCGCCTTCACTAACCTCTGAATAATCCCCAACATTTTTAATAAAATTCTCATATAAATCAATATGAATTGTTTTTTTCTGCTCCTTGTAAACCTTTAACAGCAAGTTTTGAATCAAGCCAAGCTTAATCTCATTGCTAACCTTTCTCCACTCATAAGAAAGCCTGAAAACCATTGAATGAGCAGTGTACCTGACATTGGCATTATAAGGATTAAAAGCACGGGAGTACTTAATAATCAGCTTCTTATTCAGCCTTTTATCAGGAAACAATTCCAGAAAAGCTTTTTCTGCAAGGTTCATATTATTAAGTTATTAAGCCTTGGCTTATAAGAATTTCTATTTATTAAAGCTTAAAAAGAAAAATTATATTAAAATAACACCACTCTACCTGCTTAAATGATAAAGAACAAGCACTATATTGGCATCTTCTTAGTGTCAGTAGCAACTTTAATGCTAGAGATAGGCTTGATAAGACTGTTATCAGTAATACAATTCTATCATTTTGCCTTTCTGATTGTGAGCATTGCCTTGTTTGGCAGTGCAGCAGCAGGAACCTTTCTCTACATAAAAAAACTAAAAAAACCATTATTTATCTCTGCGGTTCTATTCTCTGTATCAAGCCTTATAGGCTTTTTTTTCCTGAACAGCTTCAGCTTTGACCCTGTGCAAGCCTCTGTGAGCCATGCCCATGCTCTGAGACTGATTCTTTACTACATCTTTCTAGGCCTGCCCTTCTTTTTCTCAGGAATAATAATTGCCTACTCATTTGCAAGCAACCCAAGAAACTCAGGAAAAATATATTTTTACAATCTTTTAGGAGCAGCTCTTGGAAGCCTGGGAGCGCTGTTAATTATATCATTATTCGGAGAAAAAATAATATTTATTATTTTCACCCTTGGCCTGCTGAGCAGTGCTTTTTTCACAAAAAAAACAAAGCAGCTCTTAATCATAGCCCTGATAAGCCTGCTCCTCCTGCTAATACCAACGCACTTAAACATATCTGACTACAAAGAGCTAAGCCAGGCCCTTAACTATCCTAACTCTCAGCTTTTAAACATGCAGTGGAACTCCTTCTCAAGAGTAGATGTTGTGAAGAGCTCTTTCACAAGATATGCTCCTGGCCTGAGCTCAGAGTACAGGAAACAGCTTCCAGAGCAAATAGGTGTTTTAGTGGATGCTTCTAATATGAACTCAATAACCCAGAACAAGAACTTATCCTTTGTTGATTATTTGCCAACAGCTATTGGTTATTCCCTGATGGATAATCCTAAAACCTTAATAATCAATGCTGGTGCAGGCCTTGATGTGTTGGCAGCACTGGAAAGCAATGCAAGTGTTACAGCTGTTGAAACAAACCCATTAATAATAAACCTGTTAAAAAATGAGTACAAGGATTTCTCAGGAGGTATATATACCAAGGCAGACGTGCATACAGGCGAAGGAAGGAGCTTTATAAAACAAAAAGGAGAGTATGATATAATAATCCTCTCATTAGCAGGCAATGTTCTGAGCCAAGGGCTTTATGGATTATCAGAGAATTACTTGTTAACAGCAGAAGCCTTTAAGGATTACCACAACCACTTAACCAAGGATGGAGTTCTGATAGTGACCAGGTGGCTCCAGTATCCTCCAAGAGAATCCTTAAGACTATTCTCCCTGGCTCTTGAAATTGATGAAACAGGAAAAAGAACAGCTATGTTCAGGAGCTGGACAACAGTCACCTTATTATTAAGCAAAAAAGAATTTGATGAAAACAGAATAAACCAAATAAAAAGCTTCACTGAAAAAAACAAGTTTGATATTATCTATCTGCCAGCAGAGTTTGAACCAAACAGACATGGCAAGTTCAAAGAGCCTTATTATTATCAGGGAGCCAGCCACATACTTGAAAACAAAAAAAGGTTTTACAAGAACTACTTGTTTGATGTGAGCCCTGTGTATGATGATAAGCCTTTCTACTTTAACTTTTTCAAACCAAGCAAAGCAAAACAACTCTACAATATATTGGGGCAGAGCTGGCAGCCATTCCTAGACCAGGGGTTTTTATTGATATTTTTATTAGCACAAGCAATAATCCTAAGCTTAATATTTATATTATTGCCCTTAAAGTTCTTAAGAAAAGCAGAGCTCAGGAAAAAACCTTTGGCATTTTTTTTCTGCATAGGCATAGCTTACTTGTTTATTGAGATAGTGCTTATCCAGAAGTTCATCCTGTTATTCGGCCAGGTTATATACTCTGTATCCACAGTGATATTCTCAATGCTCTTATTCTCAAGCATAGGAAGCCTGGTATCACAGAGATTAAAAACAAAAAATATTTTCAAAGTAATCATTATCTTATTCATCTTAATAATTTTATACTATCTCTTAACACCCCTGATAATAAATTCATTAATAAGCCTTAGCCTAATAATAAAAATAATATTAACATCAATATATATTGCTCCTCTTGGCTTTTTCATGGGAATGCCCTTTCCACTTGCAATAAAAGGCATTAATAAGAAGCTGGTTCCCTGGGCATGGGCAACCAATGGCTCTGCATCTGTGCTAAGCCCAATACTTGCTGTTCTACTAGCCCTTGTCATTGGCTACTCAGCAGTCCTGATACTAGCAGCCCTCTTTTATCTAACAGGCATATTCTTTTTTCAAAAGATTAAGATTTAGCTTTTTTTCTGGGCTTCACCAGTCATAGGAACAAACCTGACGCCAGTGATAAACCTGGTCTCAAGCTCATCACCCCTCTTTGTAATCAAGATCAAAGTCTGAAATCCAGTAGTGCTTGCAAGAGGAATAATCAGCCTGCCGCCATCCTTAAGTTGCTCAATAAGAGGAGGAGGCACATGATTAGCAGCAGCAGTTATAATTATTGCATCAAAAGGAGCCTTTTCCTCCCACCCAAAATAACCATCAGCATGCATTACCTCAACATTAGAATAACCTAAATCTTTTAGGGTCTGATTAGCTCTTATTGCCAGAGGCTCTATTATCTCTATTGTATAAACATTTTTAACAAGCTCTGCCAGCACACTTGCTTGGTAGCCAGAACCAGTGCCAATCTCAAGCACCTTGTCAGAACTATTCACTCTTAGCTCCTGGGTCATCAGAGCAACAATATAAGGCTGGCTAATGGTCTGGCCATAACCAATAGGCACAGGGTGGTCCTCATAAGCCTGGTCAATAAAAGCATACATTAACCTGTGCCTAGGCACCTTTTCCATGACTGCGAGCACTTTTTCATCAGAAATATCCCTGGTTCTTAGCTGTGTATCAACCATCTGCTTTCTCAGAACAGCATACTCATCAGGCTCAGAAGCATTAACTTCTTGTGCAATCATGTTACCAATAAAACCAGTTCTCTGAGTCGCAATAATGAACAAGAGAACCAGGATTATTACAAGAAAAACTATTTTTTTATTCATTGCCTGCCCCATGCTTGTGGGTAAACTTTCTTTTTATTTAAAAGCTTTGAATAATTTTACAGAATACTAAAATCTTACACGTGCACAGGATACCTAAGAATAGCAGCTATTCCACCCAGCTCTTTTAACTGCACCCCTTCTCTTGTTTCAGTGGATATAATCTCTATCTCAGTGCCTACCTTCTTTGCATTTTCATCAAACTCATCAAGCATGTGATCATTCAAGGTTTCTGATAATATCAAAGTGTCAACAGCACCCATGCTCAGGCACTCCTTAACTTGTTTTTCACCATAAGAAACCATTTCAGGCTTAGTAGCTAAGAGGCTAAAGAATTTCTGCATAAGCTTTTTCTCCTTAGCAACCTCTTCTTCTGCCAGCACATCCTGGCATTTCTCAAGCAGTTCTTGCAAACCAAACTCACCAGTATAACTCAAATCCTTAACAGCAATAATCTTGTTCTTAACATCAGCAGTTAGATAGCCTTTGTTCAAGAAATCATTAGTAGTGGTGCTAGGGCCGCCCAGCAGAATGCCTTTCAAGTCTTTTAAGAAAAGAAACTGGTTCTTCATGTAATCAGACACTTTTTTATAATGGTCCTTGATAGCGCCTTCCCTAAGCCGGGCAAACCTAGGAGCACTCTGGCCACCAGCCCTAATCTTGCCAGGAACTTCTGAATGAGTTTTTTGCAAAGGAGTAATGGTTTTTCCCTTAAGCAAAGCCAGGGTTGCGTCTCTTCTGTCCATAACAACCATGCCATAAACATCCTCGTGCTCAACCATCTCTACTAAAGGTTCAAGCACAAACTCCTTGTCACACCTGTACAAACGCTGGTTTAAAGGAATAGGAGGCTCAATGCTCCACACCTTAAAATCCTGCTGTCCCTCGCGCTCAGCAACATTCCCAGAAAAAACAGTCAGTCCATGTTCAGGGGTTTTAGTAAACAGTTTCAAGTGCTGAATCATTTTTTCCAGAGCAGTAATCACATTATTCCTAGTGCTGGCACTCTTAATATTAGAAGCAGTGCCCTGCTCCTGCTGAAGATGATTAATAATCTTATTCATATCATAACCACTAGGAACATAAACAGACACCAGTTCTGTATGGCGCCCTCTATGTTGGCCAAGCTCTTTAACAAAATGCTTGAGCTTAAGCCTTTGCTTAGTGCTGATTCTAAGCTTTTCCTTTTTATCTTCTTTCATAATAGTTTATAGAAGGTTAAACAGGGTTTATAAAGCTTATGAAGAGTTTACTCAAGCACACAAATATTTATATACATCATTTACCATACTGTTTTTTTTAATGTACACAAAAAAACTAGGTTCTGATGCTTCTGGGCTGGTTGATATTGTTCACTTTGACATGTCTCCAGTGATAACCAGGCAAGGCAAGCATGCTACAACCAACTGGCTGCAAGGCAAGAAATATCCAGCTGCACTAAATGACCTTGATCTTCTTGAGATAATAATGAAAGATATTTTTAAGCTATGGTATGGGAAAGCCTTTGAAAGCATAGTAAGGTATTATGCTGATAATAAGATAACCAAGGATAACCAAGAATTCTATGTGATACGAGGAGAGATAAGGGTGAGGAAGTAAGGCAAAAACCTCTTTCTAGAGGAGAAAATAACAACATTTAAAATACTCTTTTAAATTACTCACTTCACAAACTCAACCCCCTCCATGCCTTTGAATTCTTTGTCTCCTGTTAGGAATTTTATGTTTCTGGTTCTTGCAATGATATAGCCGATGCAGTCAGTGTAGGAAAGCTTTTTTTTCCTATTAGCATATCTGAACTTATTAGCTTTTTTTATTATTTCATCGCTTATCATTATTACGAAGTCTTTGAAGAATTCGTAATGCGCGTCAGCCATTTTTTCACCAATATCTTTGAGCGTGATGTAGTGCAACTCCATCAGGTTAAGCTTTGTCGTTATGATGGTAATGCCTTTCATGTAAGGCCGATAGCTCTTGTTTCCATTGATGGCTTCGATAAAGGCGTATGTATCGAAAAAATATGTCTTTGAATCAACAGGCTTCAATCCCATCCTTTTCTTGCCTCGTCTTTCATTTCTTGAGCGCTTCTTTTGAATTTCAGACTGCCAAAAATAGGTGTTAAGTCTGCTTTCTTCACCACTTCTACAAGTATAGTCTCATCTGGCTTTAGCCCTTTTTCTTCTACAAATTCTTTTGGAAACACCCCTCCTATTGAGTTGCCCCATTTTCTTAGGGTTACTTCGACTGCCATAATTATCACCAAACTTTTCGCCCGTTCGCTACGCTCACTACCAAAAGTTTACAAAAGGCAAGCGGTTCCTAGCACAAAAACGTGCCGGAACCCCTTACGTAACCCGGGCAATTTTTGTTTTAATTATATTTTAATTATACATATGTATAACTAATATTTAAAGGTTTTGGTTAAACAAATACTAAGGCAACTGCTTAATAAAGACTATGCATAGAAAACCAGGAAGTTTCCGAATAAAACATAATCTTGTTTAATCACATCTTATCCTCTAATATAACATCCTCATTTGAATACTTAGGGTGTGTAATCACCATCACTTCTAGTTCAGAACCTTGCTCTGATTCCAAATAATGATAAGTGTCTTTAGGAATACTAATAGTGTCTCTTTGCTCAATCCTGTACTTATCCTCTCCTATAGACAGGCTGCCTTCTCCTTTAACAACAAAATACACCTCCTCTATTTTTGAGTGCTTGTGCTTTTTGGCTTCTCCCTTTAGATTAACACATGCTAAGCTAAGGTTTTTTGAAGAGTATAGTTCTCTTATTGTTCCACAAGCATCTTTTATTGGTTTCACTGTATGGAAAGGTATAAAGTTATCTGGCCTTTCTCCATAGTATTCCAGGCCTTTGCTTTCAACTAGTTTTGGCTTTATATAATAATGAACATGGCGCTGCCAGTCATACCTGTCTCCTGCCTCTCTTTTTGCCTGTTCTTCTAGCTTTGTTTTTTCTTTTTCTGCCTTTGTCCTTGTAAAGTATGTTCCTTTTAGTTCAGTCTCTTCCCTGTAGTCATAGTCATCGCCTGTGTACCTATTTTCATACAATCGATAAACCCTTATTTTTGGAATTTCTTTCATGATATCACCTATTTTTTAATAAATTTTTTAATATTTATATGTAAAATAGTAAACTTTATATATTAATATCTTAAATATAGTTGAATAATATGGCAAAAACCAGTAAAAACCCTGAAATATACCAACCTGATAAAAAGGATATTGAGATAATCAAGATACTAGAGCAAGACGGCAGAATACCCATTCTAGAACTAGCCAAAAGAGTAAAGCTCAGCCATGAAACAGTAAGGTATAGGTTGAATAAGCTAAAAAATAAGGGTGTTATTGAGAAATTTATTGTAAGGATTAACAAGAAAAAACTAGGATATAATATATATGCAGTAATAATGATAGCAACCTGGAATTATACTAAAGAAGAATGGCAGGAATTCTTAAATTATCTTTTGAAAAAAGAAAACATAGTATCAGTTGAGAAAATCACTGGCAGCTATGACTTGAAAATAGCTATATGGGCAAAAGACCCAGAAGAACTGGATACAGTATCGCACAGCATAAAAACCAGATTCTCAAAAATAATAAAGGACTGGCAGAGCTTTATATTCACAAAACAATATAAGTGGAAAGAACTTCCATTTTAAAAAATGTCCAAACTCTCAAAGCTAAGAGCAAAAAACATTGAACTAGCCAGAAAAGGTGTTAAAGAATCTGTTAATCCTGATTTGTTCATAATTAATGCTGTTAATAACTTTGAAGAATTGCAAAGAATAATAAATGTTCTAACTAAGCGTTTGAGAGAGTGGTATTCTATCTATCTTCCTGAGCTGGATAAAAAAATACAGGATAATGAGGCTTATGTAAAACTGGTATTAAAAAAAGACAGAAAGGTATTGCTAAATGACTTAAAGCTAAACAGCACCCTGGGCGCGGACATGCCTAAAAATCATATTAAACCTATGTTACTAACAGCTAAGAGCATTGATACTCTGGCAAAACAGATCAGTGAGTTAGAAAAATACCTGGAAGCAACCATGAAAGCTCACTGCCCAAACCTAACAACACTAGCAGGGGCATTAATAGGAGCAAAACTAATAAAAGGAGCAGGCAGTCTTAAAAAACTGGCAATGATGAGAAGCAGCACCATACAGTTACTAGGAGCTGAAAAAGCTTTTTTCAGGCATATAAAGACAGGTGCAAAGCCGCCTAAGTATGGGTATATATTACATCACCCGCTGGTTCAAAAAGCAAAAAAATCTGATAAAGGCAGGGCAGCAAGGGCTTTGGCAGACAAAATATTTATATGTGTAAGAACAGATTATTTTAAAGGAGAGTACATAGCTGATAAATTATTAAAAGAATTAGAGGTGAGGCTACATGAAGATCAGTCGCCATGACAAGCAAGTATTATTAGAACTAGAGTTTGTTTCTTTGCTAATAATAATTATCCTAGGAGCCTTGTTTTATAAGTATCTATTTAACCTGGCTTTTTACATAATAATCCTGCTAATAGGATTCTCATTATACTTCTGGATGCTCTACGAAGAAAAAATCCATAGAACAGGCAAGAAACATGCTTATTTTGAGCACACCTCCAGCTATATCATGCTGGGACAAACAGCTCTTGTGCTGGCCTTGTTATTCATAGTAATAGGAGTTACCTTCTTATTAATAATCTTCAAAGTACTATGCGTAATAATGTACAGTGTAAGCCTGGCCAGGATATTGTTGTATAAGGAAGTGTTTAAGAAATAAAATGCGTCAGTTAAAAAAATTTAATGTCTATGAATACAACAGAAAAAAATATGTTGATTCAAAAGACAAAAAGTCTTTTGAAGACAAAGCAAGCAAGAGATTCCTCTACACCATTAACTTAGTCCCTGGCAAATCATTGTTTGAAGAAGAATTAGTAAAGCATAAAGGAATAGAGTACAGGGCCTGGGATATTTATCGGAGCAAACTAGGAGCTGCTGTTAAGAAAGGCATTTCCCAGATTGGTGTTAAGCAGGGAGACAAGGTTCTTTACCTGGGCGCAGCCCATGGATTCACACCATCGCATGTATCTGATATTGTTGGCAAGGATGGCTTTGTTTTTTGTGTTGACAATGCTCCTCGGGTTGTTAGAGACTTAATCTTTATTTGCGAGGAAAGAACTAACATGGCGCCGATATTAGCTGATGCTAATCATCCAGAGGAGTACAAGGAATTAATAACCAAAGAAGTAGATGTTGTTTACCAGGACATAGCCCAGAGAAACCAAGTGGATATATTCCTGAAGAACTGCGATGCTTACCTGAAAAAAGGAGGCTTTGGATTGCTGGCAGTAAAAGCCAGAAGCATAGATGTTTCTCAAAGACCAAAAGACATATTCAAAGAAGTGAGAAAGCAATTAGAGCAGAGCAGCATGAATGTTGTTGATTACAGGGAACTAGAACCCTATGAAAAAGACCATGCAATGTTTGTTTGTAAGAGGAAGTGAGCTTATTTTCTATCAATCCTTAATCCTAAGATAAGCAGCAATGGCAAGAACCCCAAACAAGCCTCCAAGAGCAATCACTTTCTGAGGGCCAAAGATGTCCATGAGGGCTCCGCCAATTAGGCCTATAACTGCAAAAGTTACAGATAATATAAGGCTTTTTACAGAAACAACCGTTGCTCTTATATTCTTAGGAAGAAACTTGTGAAAATAAGTGTCTAAAAGAGGCGAACGTATGGCTTTTAACCCGCCTAAAAGAACATAAATTGCTCCGCCTATAGCAAAAAGCGGAGGAAGAAGCAAGAAAATCAGCAACAGAAAAACCATCTGAATTAAGATAGTAACTGATACTGTTATCTTAAGGTTTTTCTTGACAAATAGCTTGGAGATAAAAGGAAAAACCACCATTCCTAATCCTAGAATTGAATACACAAATCCTAATGCGTGTGTTGGCAGGGAAAGGCTAACAAGAAAAGGCTGCCATCCATCATCTCCGATAAACATAACTGCTGTAAACATAGTGCCCAGAATCAGCAAAAAAACAGTTTTGTGCTTTAATGCAAATTGAAAACCTTTTTTGCTGTTAGAATATGTTTCTTTTAAAGCATTGATAAGTTTGATTTTCTTTGGTTTGTAATATTCTTCTCCAAACAGACTAAAGACAATTGCTACTAAGAAAAAACCAATTCCAAAAACAACCCAAAGTATTCTTATTGAGTGGATATTAACTAGCCATGCCCCTATTAAAGGTGCAAATACAAATCCAAAACCAGAAATACTCCACCACTTTGTAAAAAACTCATGGTGCAGGTCTTTTCTTTTGTAATGATTAAGATTATCAATTGCCCAGGACTCTTCAGCACCACTGATAAAAGTAATTCCTATGCCTGCTAAGAACCATAAAATAAATATTGGCAGGAATGAACTGAAGAAAAAGATAAAAGTAACACACACAGCTGTCATCAAAAAACCTAATATAACAGACTCTTTTCTTCCCCAGCCATCTGCAAAAGCACCAGTAGGCACTTCAAAAAAGAAAATACCAAGAGATACTGCTGCTGTCAAAAGACCGATTTGAAAGAACGAAAATCCAAGATTTCTAAAATAAATAATCATAAAAGGCATAATCATAACAGACAAGGCATGTATAAATGAAGCTAAGTAAAACACCCATAAATGCCTAAGTTCGTCTTTTTTAAAGAGCATGCAGATAAAATTGCATTAAGACTTTAAATAGTTAATTGATAGCAACCTTTAAAAAATAGCAAATTAATCTATTTGGCAAAGAGGACGCGGGAAGGTTTGAATAAAATAAAAAGGTGGTTATAACATGACAGTTGAGAAGCACACAAAAAAGATGTATGATCAGTTTGGTGAAGAATATCAAAGATCAAGAGAGGAAAAAAGGCCTGAAAGAGCATATAATGAATTCTTAGAAGTTCCTGCAATGATTAAAGCAGTAGGAGATATTAAAGGTAAGAAACTCCTTGATATTGGTTGCGGTGCAGGAGTGCATGCAAAGAAATATTTGGCTAAAGGAGCTATTGTTGAAGGCATTGATATAAGCAGGACTATGATTGAACTTGCCAAAAAGAATTGCCCTAAAGCAAAATTTAAAGTCGGAACACTTCGAAAATTGTCTTATAATAATTCTTCATTTGATATTGTGACTGGAAGTCTTTGCGTGGATTATTTAAACTCAAAAGAAATGAATGTCACATTCAAAGAGGTTAACCGGGTTTTGAAAAAAAAAGGCTTGTTTATTTATTCAAATGAAAGCCCCATCAATGCTGCTCGTGAAAGTTATGAAAACAAGAATTTCAAGATAAAAGTCGCAGGGACTATTTTATTTAAGAAAACAGGGAGAAAAATCAGTTTTGGCTCTGCTTTTGAGGACTGGATTGTTGAATGGGAAATGGTTCCAGGAATGCTGATGAAGACATATAAACACACATTCAGAACCCAGCTTCTGGCCCTTGGAAAAGCAGGCTTTGAACTAATTGATTTTATTGATTGTAAACCTGTTCCTGCCTTTAAGAAGTATTCTCCTAAAGAATACAACACTTTTATTAAATTCCCATTATTCAGTATATATGTTAGCAGGAAGAAATGAAAATATCATAGCAAGCTTTAAAAAAACCAGCCACTTAACAGTATGCAACATGGCTTTAAAACTATACAACACCTTAACTAGGAAAAAGGAGGAGTTCAAGCCTATTCATCCCCCGAATGTGGGATTGTATGCTTGTGGTCCTACTGTGTATTGGTACCAGCATATTGGTAATATGAGGACTTATATATTTGAGGATATCCTGAGAAGAGTTCTGGCAAGAAATAACTTCAAGGTTAAGCATGTTGTTAATGTTACTGATGTGGGGCATCTCACTTCTGATGCTGATGAAGGAGAAGATAAATTAATGAAAGCTATTAAGAGGGAAGGACTGCCTTTAACCAGGGATTCTATGCTTCAACTAGCAGACAAGTATTTTGATGAGTTTAAAAAGGATTTTGACAGGTTAAACCTGCTTCACCCTGATATCTGGTGCAAGGCAACTGAGCATGTGCAGGAAATGATTGATATGGTTAAGAAGATTGAGAAAAATGGCTATGCTTACAAGACCAGTGTAGGGCTTACCTTTGACACAAAGAAATTCAAGGATTATGCAAAACTGGCAAGGCTTAAGCTTGATGAGCTGGAAGCAGGTGCTAGAGGGAAAAAGGATACAGAAAGAAGAAGCCCTAGTGATTTTGCTCTTTGGGTGACTAACCAGCCTAATCATATTATGCAGTGGGATTCTCCCTGGGGCAAAGGCTTTCCTGGCTGGCATATTGAGTGCTGTGCCATGGGCACCAAGTATCTTGGAGAGCAGTTTGATATTCATTGCGGAGGCAGAGAGCACATTCCTTTGCACCACACCAATGAGATTGCCCAGGCAGAAGCAGCCACTGGCAAAAAGCCCTGGGTTAAGTACTGGATTCATGCAGAATGGCTTGTGATACCCAAGGGCAAGATGTCCAAGTCAAAAGGAAGCTTCACAACTGTTGCTGATTTAATAGAGCAAAACATATCTCCTCTTGCTTTTAAATACCTTACTTTCTCAACTCATTACAGAAAGCCTTTGACTTTTACATGGGAAGCTCTTGAAGGAGCTGTTAGTGCTTACAAAACCTTGAAGAACAGGGTTGCTGAAATAAAAAAACAAGATACTAGTTTTGACAAGGATAATAAAAAGGATTACTACAAAAAAGAGTTCATGAAAAAAATTAATGATGACTTGAATATGCCCCAAGCCCTTGCATTAATGAATGATTTGTTAAAAGATGATAAGCTTGGGAGCAAGGAAAAAACAGAGCTTATTGCTGACTTTGATGAAATATTTGCTCTTGACCTTTTAAAAGAAGAAAAAGTTGATATTCCTAAAGAAATCCAGGACTTAGTTGATAAAAGAGAACAAGCCAGGAAAAACAAGGACTGGAAAACAGCTGACAAGCTAAGGGAAGAAATAATCAAAAAAGGCTTTGTTCTGGAGGACACCAAGGAAGGGTCTGTTGTTAAGAAGAAGTGATTTTTTGCGAATCTATTATGTCCATTAAACTGCCATATCCTTTTGGTTTTAATTTTTCTTTTTCAATTTCTTCAGATACATCACTGTTTTTTTTCAGATAGTTTTTTGTTAGCCTTATCATTTTTTCTGTCCCATGGGCAATTATTTTTTCCCCGTGCCGATGAAGACTGGCAGGGGTTCCATACTTCTTTTGCGTGCGCTTGTTTTTGTAATCTTCTATTCCTATCTGCTCTAACAAGCCAAGAAAACAATAAAAGCCTAGTGGGTTTTCTGAAATAAAACACCTGTTTGTTTCCGCATTCTTAAATCTTGACTCTCCAAAGATGTCCATTAACACTTCTTTGAAGGTTAATCCTTGTTTTTCTCCTATTTGGTTTATTATAAGCTCTAATCCAATAATATCATCAATACGCTCAGGTGCCATTGTTTGAAGGTATATTAGCTCGGATATTTTTTCTACTGGCAGCTCATAAGCCTGAAGTGTAAGATACACCTTGTTTATGATTTCTTTTTGATCTTTTTTAGCTAATCTTTTTAAAAAGCCGTGGGTATCATTCTTTTTTATTGTTTTTTCAATGAATTTAGTTTCTTTTTCTGCCATCTTGTCGTATCGTACTCTGTACGCGAGTTTTTTCTTTTCATCTTTAATCTTAGTTTTCTTTTGTGTCATTTTTTGTGTTTTTTCTTTTTTGAAGAGACTTCATATATGTTTTTTTAGCTTTATATACTTTTCTTTCAGAGCAGCATAAGCATTTATAAATCTTTCGATTATGTAACTATTGCGAAGTAGTAATATTTAAATATTTGCTCTCACCATAAACTATTTAAAACCATTAAAGCTTCAAAAGAACTATGCCTCCGTAGCTTAGTGGTGGAGCATGCGGCTGTTACGCGTAGGCTGTTTTTAGCCGAGCGCGCCAGAAATCTTTGATTTCTGAGCGTCCGTAGAAACCGCAAGGTCCTCGGTTCGAAAGAAATTTCCGAAAGTCCGAGCGGAGGCGTCATACTCATTGGGCCCGTAGCTTAGCCTGGTGGAGCACACGACTGATACGCGTAGCCCGTTTTTGGGCGAG
This sequence comes from Candidatus Woesearchaeota archaeon, assembly GCA_019322375.1. Taxonomy (GTDB): domain Archaea; phylum Nanobdellota; class Nanobdellia; order Woesearchaeales; family SM23-78; genus SM23-78. Next base: position 11,042 of record JAHWIP010000093.1, on the reverse strand, counting down.
CGCGCCAGAAATCTTTGATTTCTGAGCGTCCGTAGAAATCGTGCGGTCCTGAGTTCGAAAGAGAGTTCTTCTCACGAAAATCTCAGCGGGCCCATACTTAATCTTAGGAGAATAAATATGCAAAAAACCTCTCAAATAAAGCACTTGTATGATAACAATGTTTTGAATATTTGCATTGATACAATTGAGAAAGGCAAGCAAGTCCTTGTTTTTGTTAACACCAAGAACAGTGCAGAAGCAGAGGCTGAAAGGGTTGGCAGAAAGATAAAGGTAAACAAGGATGACAAGAAAAAACTTGAAGAGTTAAGCCAAAAAGCACTTACAGCTTTGGACAGAGCAACCAAGCAGTGCCAGCGCCTTGCATTATGCCTTAGAAATGGAACTGCTTTTCATCATGCAGGCCTGCACTCAGCACAGAGAGAATTGATTGAGGATAATTTTAAAAAAGGATTAATCAAGATTATTTGCGCAACACCTACCCTGGCTTATGGTGTTAATCTGCCTGCTTTTCGCGTGATTGTTCGCGACCTAAAACGCTTTTCAGCACCCAGAGGCATGAACTATATTCCTGTTCTTGAGTTTTTGCAATTCTGTGGCAGAGCAGGCAGGCCTGACTTTAATGACAAGTTTGGAGAAGCAATATGTATTTCACAAACAGAATCTGAGAAAGAAAAAATTATTGAATATTATATTGATGGGGAACCAGAAGAGATTCTTAGCAAACTGGCTGTTGAGCCTGTTTTGCGAACATATGTTTTAAGTCTTGTAGCAACCGAGTATGCTAATACAAAGGATGAGTTAATGAAGTTTTTTAAAAAAACCTTTTATGCTTATCAATTCAAGGATATAAAAAAGTTAGAAAAGATTATTAAAAGAATCCTAAAGAATTTAGAGGAATGGGAATTCATAACCATTAGCAAGGATTATTTAGAAGCAACTTTGCTAGGCAGAAGAGTGAGCCAGCTCTATCTTGACCCTTACACAGCACATTACTTGATTACTTGCTTAAAAAGAGCCAAAGGAAAAATTCTTAAGCCTTTTTCATTTCTGCAAATGGTATCCTACACTATAGAACTCAGGCCTTTGCTAACAGTAAGAGTAAGAGAGTATGAGCTTATCGAGGAAAAAGCAGCACAAAACCAGGGATCAATCCTGAGTTTAGAGCCAAGCATGTTTGAACCAGAATACGAAGAATATATTAAGAGCATAAAAACAGCCTTGTTTTTTAATGACTGGATAGAAGAAAAAGATGAAGAACTCCTGCTTGAACAATACAATATAAGGCCAGGAGAGACAAGAGTTAAACTGGACTTGGCAGACTGGTTATTGTATTCTTCTGAAGAAATGTGCAAGCTCACCAAGATGCATGGATTAATAAAAGAATTAGCCAAGCTAAGGATTAGATTAAAGTATGGAGCAAAAGCAGAGCTATTGCCATTACTCAGATTACGAAACATAGGCAGAGTAAGAGCAAGAAAAATGTATAACAACAAAATAAAAAATATTGAAGACCTGAAAAAAGCAGACATAACCAAGCTAAAACAGCTCATAGGACAGCAGACAGCCCTCTCAATAAAAAAACAAGTTGGCCAGGAATACAGAGAAGAAAAAGTAAAAATAAAAAAGGGGAAGAGGAAAGGGCAGACAAGCATAAAGAAGTTTGAGAAGAAGAAAAATAAATAATCACTTCAACAACCTACTTATTGATTCTCCTTTATTTATATTATATATAACCCTTGCAAAGTACTTGGCAACACTTATCTCTTCATACCATTCATGCTTGTCTGCAAAGTTTTCTCCGTGATAAATAACATCTGTGCCTATGATTTTTGTGATAAAGCCTTCTTTGTAAGCTTTTTCTATGCGTTCAACAGCAGGGCCATTAAGCATGCAGAGGCTGGCACTGAAATATATTTCCTTTGCACCCTCTTTTTTCAGCTTTTTGGCAGCATTAACCAGAGTGCCTGCTGTGTCTATCATGTCATCAACCACAAACACTTTTTTTCCTTTAACATCTCCTAGCAAGCGCATGTTCTCAATAGTGCTTGCTTTTGAATAGTCTCTTTCTTTATGGATTAGAGCCAGCTTGGTGCCTAGTTTTTTTGCGTAATGATTAGCCCTTGCAGCAGCGCCTGCATCAGGAGAAACAATTACAAGCTCTTTTAAGCCAAGAGTTTTATTAATATAATCAATAAAATTCTTGGATGCATGAAGATTTTCAAATATAGCTCTTCTGAAAAATCCTCCAATTGCATCATTATGCACATCAAGGGTTATCACTCTTGCAGCTCCAACATCCTCTAGTTCTCGTGCAGCTATTGCAGCTGTTATGCTCTCTCTTGTCTTGGGCTTGTCCTGCCTTGCATATGGAAAAGAGGGTATCACAGCAGTTACATAATGAGCATCACTCATCTTGGCAGCCTGGATGGCTGTTTTTAGAACTGTGAAATTATCATTAACACTTAATCCCTGGGTTTTATTATCAACATCCTGAAAAATATATACATCCTTGTTTCTAACACTCTCGTTTATCTCTATCTTAAGTTCTGTATTAGTAAACCTGGTTTCTTTTGTTTTTATAAGATAAGCACCATTAGAATCCTCTTTCTTTTCAATAATTTTTTTCAGCTCCTCAATCACTTTCTGAGCAAAGGGCTTGCCTGACTCACAAGCAATAATACCCAATTTGCCTCTAGTGTAAGATTGCATCTTACTAATCACCCCACTTAATAGCAAACCTTAATATACTTATAAATTTTACCCCTGAAAAAATGACTTTATTAATCATAGGCATTGACCCTGGCACTACCCTCGGGTATGCTATTCTTGATGATAAAGGAATATTCATCAGCAGTGGCTCTGGAAAAAATATTTCTTTTAGCGAGCTTATCAGTAACATCATATATTTTGGCAAGCCTTTGATCGTTGGGTGTGACAAGAGCCCTGCTCCGAGTTTTAATGAAAAACTGGCTGTGAAAGTAGGTGCAAAACTGTTTTATCCAAGGCAGGACTTGCTTGTCAGGGATAAGAAAGCACTGGTCAACACGTACAAGCACAAGTACAATGCAAAACTCAATGTGCATGAGCAGGATGCACTGGCAGCAGCTGTTTTTGCACTGGAGAAACATAAGATTTTCTTGGGTAAGATTGAAAGGTTTTTGAAGAAAGAAGGCAAGGAAGATTTAGAAGAAGATGTTAAGCTGATAATGATGCGCAATGAGGAACTGCCTTTGCAGGCAGCACTTAAAATAGCTGGGAAGAGGTTTGAGCAAAAAGAAAAACCAGTTGTTAAGCCAAAGCCAAAAGCAGCTAAGCTTGGAAAGGAAATGAAAGCAATTAGCCAAAAGCAACTCAAAGAACTGCAATTGAAAATTATCTTATTAGAAGAAAAAAATAAAAAGCTAAAGAGAAAAATCAATGACAAGGATAAGCTTATAAAAAAACTAGGCAAAAGAATAAAATCAGTTCCAAAGGAACAATTAGTTGATTTCAAGGAAACCAGGATAAGGCATTACACCAAGCAGATAAAAGAGCACACCAGGCTGGCAAGGCATTATGAAAAAGAGCTTGGGAGAAGAGATGAGTTCATAGCCAGTCTTAGCAAAGGAGTGCTTGTGAAAAAGCTGGAGGATTTGAGCTTGGATGAGTTCAAAGCTAAGAGTTTTCTTAACATTGGAAAAGATGACATACTTATGGTTAATAATCCTTCTAGTATTAGCAGGAAAGTAGTTGACAGTATCAAGGGCAAGGTTAAAATCATAATTACCAACAAAGTTCCCAGGAGCAAAGAACCTGATTTTGTATTCTTAAAACCAGATAACATAATTATCAAGGAAAGTACTTTTTTTGCAATTGCCCGAAAAAAGGCAATTGAGGAAGTGTTAAAAAAGAAGCATAAAGAGATTTTTAAGAGTGTTATTGATGAGTATAAGAAGGAGAGAAGAACTGAATCTTAAATTACTTTGAAGTAGCAAAATTTTAAGAATATTTATATATGCCATTCTGTTCTTGGTTCCTAAATGATAAAACAAAATAAAAAAAAGGAATCTGAAGAATCCAGCAAAAGCAAAGAAGATCTTGTTTTTTTTAGAAAAAAGCCATTCTACATATTACTGACTCTATTTTTAACATATACCACTGTTTATATTGTTGATCGGTTTTTCAAAGCAAACATTATAAGAGAGAAAAATATAATGATTCAAGAGTTAGTTGAGGAAGTCAGTATTAAAAATAAAATGTTATATGCTATTAGTGATGATAAAAAAAGAGAAACTAACTTAGAGAGAATTCTTGAACAAGATTATAATACTAACATTGTAGGGCAAGACACCCTAGTTAATTTAATTCTATTTGAAAATAATCTTGAAAAAATATTTTCTTATTTCCCAAACATGAGGAAAGTGGTTGAGAAGAATCTTGAGTATTTGTTTCTTTTTCAAGACGAGTATTTTCCTCGTCCAGAAGGCGGCAGGCTTGAAAATTTTAATATGATAGCAACAACATTAGAAGACACAACCCTTGCGCATGAATTGTTTCATCTTTATCATTATAGTCTTGAAGATGAGCGTGAACAACTGGAAAGTGAATGGAAACAGGTTGCAGGAGAGGTTTATGATGAAGAGTATTTCACAATATTACCAAAAAATGGATTAATAAGACCTATTCGTGGTAATAATCTCAGAGAAGATATAGCTTATACAGGAACAGATCTATACTTATTGCTAGAAATCTTAGATAAAAATCCAGATGCTCGTCCCCCAAAAATAGATGAAAATGTGCTAAAGTATATTGCTAAACTTAAAATCTCAAATTATTTATTCATAGATTCTAAAGATGAAAGGTATGTTAAAAGGCTTGAACTTTTAGAGAAATGTGGAGCTATTAGTCCTAAATCCTGTGAAAGAGCAAAACAATTCATAGATAAACTAAAAGATTATAGAAATTAAGAGCTCACCCAACAACATAAACCCCTTTATGAACAACCACTTCTACTTCATCGCCCAGTTCTGGTCTTTGCTCTGGCTTGTTCTTAACAAGAGTTGACTGGAAATCAAAGGGGTGAAGCACTTCAAAAACAGGAACAAGCTTTGAAACATAGGTCTTGTGGGTTCTGAGAATATGGTACTTGAATTTTTTGTAGTCAACATTTACAAAGCTGTTTTTTTCCAAGTCCAGTAGCTTTATCTTCTTACCCACATTCTTAACCTTGTAAACCCTGTCCTTATCATCAAGAACAAAATCTCCTTTTTCAAAGCCAGGCAGTTTAACAACAATATTAACCCTGTAGATATTTTTGCTGGTTTGCCTGCTTCTTGAGAAAAGATGAGGGCTGGCCTTGTAAATGCCTCCATAAGCATTATATAATTCCCTGCCAAGACTCATAGCAACCCTTTTATTAGTTATGTACAAGTCATAGCCTTGATTAACACTCTTAACCTTGTTAATAAACACGCCTTTATGCCTTAGGTTATCAATCCTTTGCTTTAAGAGCTCAACACTCTCCTCCAAAACCCTGATATTAGGGCATCTGACCTGAAGAATAGCTTCATAGTACTCTGTTCCTTCCTTCTCACATATGTTACACTTTGAAAGCCTAAGAAAAACCTTAACAACATGCTCCTTGCCCTTGGTTTTTACACCAACCTCATTCACAACTTTATGCTTAGGCTTGTCAGGAAACTCAAAATCCTCAAAAACCAGTTTAGCCCTAGGATACTTTTCTCTTATCCTCTTACAAACCAGGTCCTTAATAGTATTATAAGGCTTCCACTTATTCTTTTCAAAATACTTGCTGCAAGAGCAGTAAGATATATGAATATCCTTCATAAAATGATTAAGCTTTGCCTGAGTCATGAATAACCCTCTTTTTAGAATTGTAGGAAAACAGGGTATTTAAAGGTTTGGGAATAAGTACCAACTACAAAAATCCATTGAAGGATTTTTGAGCTGTCATGGTAAAAAACCATGACAGAAACCGCAACCTTTTTTAAGGGTTTGCTTCTCATAGCTATTTATGCCTTTTAAAAACAGCAAGAAAAAGAAAAAAGAAGTAAAAAAGCCCACTACATGGTATGGCAAATTATGGTATTTTATCTGGCATGATAATTCCATGGCCAGCTGGATAGTCAACATAATCTTGGCTTATATAATAATAAAATTCCTTGTTTACCCAGGCTTAGGCTTGGTTTTTGGCACTAATTTTCCAATAGTGGCTGTTGTTAGTGACAGTATGGAGCACCATATGAACCTGGATAAGTGGTGGGATAAGAATGAGGATTATTACCTTGCATTAAACATCACTAAATCTGATTTTGAGACTTATCCTTTTAAGAATGGTTTTAACAGAGGAGACATAATGTTTCTTATAGGCAAAGAACCAAGGGATATAAACATAGGTGATGTGATAGTATTTCAGTCAAAAAAGCCTTATCCAATCATACACAGAGTAATAAAAAAACAGGACAAAGGCATGTGGGTTTTTCAGACCAAAGGAGACAATAATAAAGCCCAGATAAGAGATGAGCATCTTGATGAAACAAGAGTGCTTGAAAAACAAATCCTTGGCAGAGCAGTCATGAGAGTGCCCTGGCTGGGCTATGTAAAGATATGGTTTGTTGACTTAATGAAGCTTACAGGGATATATTATTTGTTTAGTCCTGCGGGTTGAACTCTTTTTCTATATCAGAAAGTTTTATATAATCGAATTAGTTCTCTCTTTGATAACTTTACTATTATGGAGGGGTGCAAATGGGTGATGAAAAAAGAAAACGTTCAATTATAGATGATGTTGCTATGGGAGATGCTATTGGATTGGTTTTGGATAGAAAATTCTTTCTGAAGAGTGGCGATGCAATGCCTGAACTATACGCAGGGTTTATAATCTCTCTGACCGATAGAGTTATTAGTCTCTCTACATCTCATAATCTTAATTTAAGCCATGGCTATGATCCTTTTTCAGAAGAAAAGCAAAAACAAGGAATAACTAAAGTGGGGATTAGTCACTATATCAAGGATTATTTTAGCCTGATTAATAAAAGACAGAAAGGAAAAAAAGAGATCCCTCCAATAGAAAAAATTCATATAGGAGACCTTGTGATGTTATCCTTAAATGGGGCATTCTTTCGAAGAAAGGATGACTTACCTGAAAGATACGCTGGTTTTGTAACCCAAATACAACCAGGGCTTATTGGCATTTCCACAACACACCATAATAATAAATCCCACGGCTATGTTTCTTTGGAAGAAGAACAACAAAAAGTGATAACCAAGATAAGCCTTGTACAAGTTCTGAATTATAATAAAATTGATTACCCTAAAACCCAAGAGTGACTTTCACTGCTCTTTTCGTCTAACTTAGTTTGCAAATCACAAAATATATAAACACCTCCTAAGAGAAGTAGGTATAGACGAGAAAGGGGTTTATTACCATGGCCATATTTTGCCCTAAGTGCGGCTCATTACTTAAGCCTAAGACTGAGAAAAAGAAAAAGGTGCTTGCGTGTAGTTGTGGGTATTCTACCAAGGACTTGGCAGCAGCTGAGATAAAGGAGAAGATTGTTAAGGATGACAAAAAGGTAGAGGTTGTGAGCGAGGATGAGAATGTTTTGCCAGAAACAGATGTCAAGTGCCCTGAGTGCGGGAATGACAAGGCTTATTACTGGACTCAGCAGATGAGAGCAGGTGACGAGCCAGAGACCAAGTTCCTTAAGTGCACCAAGTGCAAGCATATCTGGAGAGATTATAGCTAAAAAAATGATTAATCCTTCTGATTATGTTAGAGACGCTTATTTAAAAATAATTGTTAAGCCCAATAAAAAAAAGAATTATGTTCTTGGATATGATTATGAAAAGAAAGCCCTTATCGTTGAGATAGCTGCCCCTGCTGAGCAGAACAAAGCCAACAAAGAGGTAACCAAGTTTCTTTCTAAGCTGATGAAGAAAAGAGTAAGGATTAAGAGCGGGCATACAAGCAAGGAAAAACTATTGGCAGTTTACTAGCTTTTCTCGCGAACGTAGTGAGTGAGCAAATAATTATTTTCCTCGTAATTCTTCCGAAAATCTATAATATCATTATTCAAACCACCAGCTTAAATTTTTTCTTTAATGAAACAAACAAAGAAACACCTTAATAAGAAATGGGAAATTTCCATTATTGAGTTGGAGAATAGTAAAGGAAAAAAGTATAAAATTACAAGACGCTTATCAGGGCTAGGGATTTCTGAAACAAGAATATTCAGTTCAAAGAAAAAGGCTAAGAAATTATTTAATGAGTGGCTTAACTAGACCATTCATCTTTTTTTTAAGCTCTTCTACTAGTTCTGGCTGGTTAAAATAATATATATCAGGTATGTCCAGTGATAATATGCGTTTTTGCAGGTATTGCTTTGGAAACCTGTTTGCTAATTCTTTCCTCTGGGATTCCTCCATTACAACAATGATATCTGCCCAGTTCATTTGCTGTTCGCTTACTGGCTTCTCATTGTAAAGCCCTGCAGACATGGTTTCAAACCATCCACCAAACACTTCCTCAGCTGTCCTGCTCCTGTTCTCGTTCTGATTACAAATGAATAATACCTTCATATATTCTTTATTAAAATGTTTTATGATTTAAATCTTTCTTTTTAAGCTTACTTTTTTATTCCTCACCTTCCTTCACATAGTACTGGGCATTATACAAGTCCATGTCATCAAGCATGTCTTTCTTCTGCCAGTCCTTAATCCAGTCCTCAACATTAAAGATTTTATAACCACTGTCTTTGGTACCTGTAATAACCCTTTTAATACCGCTGTTAAGAATCATCTTCTTGCATATAAAGCAAGGAACAACATCCAGGTCTTGGTCTTGTCCTTGGTATATCTTCTTGCCGTATATATATGTCTCCTCCTAGCAGGCTTACTCCAGCCCTTGCAGCATTAATAATAGCATTCATCTCAGCATGCACGCTTCGGCAGAGTTCGTATCTATGGCCTGAAGGAACCTTTAACTCTCTTCTAAGACACTTGCCTCTTTCAAGGCAGTCCATGGTTTTCCTAGGAGCACCAACATATCCTGTTGCTATTATCTGGTCATTCTTTACCACAATAGCTCCAAAATTAACACTCATACATGTGGCTCTTGCTGCTACTGACTTTGCAATGTTAATGTAATAGGCATCCTTGCTGGGTCTTTTATTTTTTTTCTTTTCACTCATTTTAACCCCGATAATAATTCATCAATCTTTTTATAAAGCTCTTCAAAACTTGAATTATTTGTGATTATGAATTCAGCCATGTCCCTGCATTTTAATAATTGCTGATTAGCAGAGTCTGGGCTTTCAAGCTCTTTTTGCTCTGCCTTTTTAAACTTCTCAAAAGTCATAGGGTCTTGCTCTCTTTTCCTATCCTTTATCCTTTCAAACCTTATCTCTATAGGAGCATCAATGAATACAAGAGTAAACCCTTTTAATTTTCTTAAAACCTGTATCTCAGCAGGGTTTCTTATAGAGTCAATAACATAAGCCTTTCCTGGCTCTAATTTCTTTATAATTCTCTTTGCAAGCACAGCATTGCCATACTTTTTTCTAAGCTCATTGCCAACAACCTGCAGTCTTTGCCTTGTAATCTCCTGTTCCCTGCTCTTAATCTCATCCCTGATAATATCTGATAATGAGTAAAACTCAAAGCCTTTTTTAATCAAGTAATCAGCTACACTGGTCTTGCCTGCTCCTAAAAGACTGGTTAACCCGATAATCATGATATCCTCCTTAGAGCAGGGTATTTTGAGGTATTTAATAAATTTTTGCAATAATGTTCGGAAATATTCTGGAAATATAGGGTTTTAAACACAACAAAAACCAGGGCTTTTTGAGATTTTTTTCAAAAACCAACAAAAACAAGTTTTTGAGCATTTTGACTAGCGTCAAAAAACAATAAAATATATAAAAAAGATGATTTTTACCACTCTAGAATTTAAAATAATTAATAAACAAAGATTCGGGGTGGTTAAATGGTTGAAGTCAAACTAGCAGGAATGAATGTTCCTGTATATATTCTTAAAGACATAAAAGAATTAAGAGAAAGAATAGATGAGTCCTCGAGGCTTAGAGGATCAGAACTATTACGTATTCTTGTTGAACTGGAAGAATTATCAGAACAATTCACACCAGAAATACTATCAGCAGCCTATGCAAGGATAAGCAGAAGCCCAGAAGATGTTAATGAACTAGTAGTAGAAGCATCACAAGATGTTACTAAAGCAAGAAAATCAAATGAGAACATTATCTATGGAATGGGGCATCACTCAGTAGCAGACCATGCAATCTTTAACTTTAATATCACAGGAGTATCAAGGCTGGCTGTTGAAAGCATAGAAGAAAGAAGAATAGCAGGCTACACAGAGAAATCCCAGAGATACATCACTCTCGACGGAGACTATGTTAAGCCCAAGGAATTTTCTTCTGAAGACTTAAAGAAATTTGAAGAACTAGTTGAATTCCAGAATGATTTTTATTTTAGAAATAATCCTAAACTATTTGATTACCTGAAAAAAAAGTTTTCCAAAGAAATAAATAAATTAGAAGGCAGGAAGAAAAAAGATTATGAAAAAAAGCTAGAAGGAAGTGCAAAAGAAGATGCGCGTTACTCATTATGCCTTGCAACAGAAGCTCAACTAGGATGTTCTTATCCAGGCCAGACCCTTGAGCTTGCCATAAGAAAATTAAAGCATGGAAGATTAACAGAAGAAAGAGAAATATCCAAACAACTCTTTGATGAAACAGTGCAATACGCTCCTTCATTAATCCAACTTACAGACCCAGAAATATTCAGGCAGCATAATCCAGGGCAAGAATTACAGGAAGATAATTTTAAGTATACAAAACAGAATTTAAGAGATATTGTTGAGAAGGCATTTGAAAAGGACATAAAACCTGTAGATTCAAGTACCTTGAAATTTTATCGTTTTAGCCATGACACTCCTTTTGCTTCCCTAAGAGATGAAGATTTGGGCAATAAAGACCTTGCTGTTTTCTTTAAAAATGGAAATGCAACCTTTGTTAAATGCA
>JAHWIP010000092.1 GCA_019322375.1 Candidatus Woesearchaeota archaeon | reverse complement strand
CTATTAATTCGCGCTTTTTTAATCTGGTTGGATTTCTTTCTGCATGTGAGTAAACCATTACCTCTAGGAGCGGGTTGGTTAGGTTTCCTTTTATTCTTCCTTGTATGTGTGCTTCTGCAGAGGTGTTTTTTTGCTCTATATCAAATCGGGTTATCTCTACTGAGATGTCCTTTCTTTTCCTGGTTATGTTGTCTATCCTGAACTTTTTTGCCCAGTTTATCGGACATATAGTGCCGTTTACATGCAGGCCTTTTTTTCTGCAAAGGCCAAGGTTGGTTATGTAGTCCTGTATCAGGAATCTGATTTTGTTATTGCCTTTCTTTACAAAGCTTATAAAGCTTACATCGTCAAGTTCAAGGGTTATGTTTTCTGCTGTTCTGTTCATAAGCCTGTATCTGATAGGAACACTAAGTTTGTAAAAGAGCAGTGGCTCTTCATAATAAATTGAGGGCTTTGCTTCAATAATTTTAAAAGGGCAGTGGTCCTGTTCCTGAAACCGGGTGCAGCTGCTTCTTAGGTAACCCTTAACAAACAGATATTCTTCTCCTGCCAGTGCATGAAGGTTTGCTTCCAGGTTGTCATTTGCACTTAGTCTCCAGGGTATTCTTTTAACTGTTAGTGGTATGTCAAATGTTTTCCAGAGGTCTGGGACATAGAAAACAAGAATTACAAAAATTACAAGAATCAAAATCTTTGTAAGAGTGTCCTCTTTCTTATCTTCCTTTTTTTTATTTTTCTTAGGTTTTTTGTTTTTCATTTAACAAAGCTCTGTTTTTTCACATATAAAATCTCTTGTTACAGTTATGTTATGCCTGACTTCGATATAATATTTACACCCTATCACTAGTTTTGGTTCTGCTGGCAGACCTGTTGTTTTACTGAGCCCTCCTTTTCCTACTCCAAGTTCGTCTCTTTTTTTCTCACCTTCTCTTGGGTTTAAGTTGTATTTTTTTCTGCACACAATATCATCATTAATCCATGTGTCTCCAAGGCAGTACATGTTGATGGGTATGCCTTGCTCTCTTACTTCTTGAATCACTGGCACCATTTTTACTCCGAGCTCAGAGCTATGCGAGAAGATAAAGTCTACTCTGTCACCGCACCACTCCAAACTGGTTTTATTGATATCATCTTCTGTTGGGTAATCCCAGAAGCTTCCTGGCAGAGGTTTCACATCATCCAGGTAAAAAGGCGGCAGCAGATAGATGAGATAAGCTATAATCAGTCCTATAATGTTTACACTCACTCCCCTGGCTATATTGAATTTTTTCTTTATTATTTTCTTTGCAAGCCAGTACACCACTGCTGTTACAAGTGCAAAATATATATACTTAAGTATGCCGTTCCTTACAACCAAGTCAAAATAATATATTGGAGAAAGCCTATATATGTTTACAAAGTAAATTGAAAGTATATCTTTTTTAGCTATGAAACCCAGGAGTATAAGTATGCCTGTGGCTAAAAGCAGGATGAATATTATGTCTTCTACACGGACACTCTTCATCTCTAACCTTGCTTTTTCAAAAAGGTTTTTTTTCTGTTTTGATTTCTTGATTTTCATGTTCTTTTTTTTCATCTTCCCACCTCTTAGCTAGAGTTGACTGGAACTGCTTTTTCACCTGTGCTTGGGCATACACCTTCTTCAGTACACTTATCACTGGTTTCTTCTCTGATAACAATACTCTCTTTTGGTTTCTCTTTACTGCTTGCTGCTATTTCAGCATCACTGCCTAGTTTTATTTTACATTCAGGAGGCGGATTTTTGAACCCCTTGCAGATAGCTTTTTTAAGCATTTCCGGAGTTCTTTCTGTTCCCCCATAAGCAACATTGTTTATAATTAATGTTGGTGAGCTGTATGCTTTGAGTTCATCACTCAAATCCCTGTCTTTCTCAGCAAGTGAGATTCCTTCTAGTTCCTGACACGCCCTTATCTTGGCAACACTGATTTCATTGTTCTCAGCGCATTCATTCCAGCAGGTTTCAACATTATATTGGTCACAGTTATCATTTATGCACATAACATAATCCCACCATTTTTCCTGATAATACTTCCAGATGCACATCTGGCGCATGTTCTCGTTTAGTTCATTTACTCCATGAAGTGTGCACAGGGTATTGTTTTTTAAGCAACCACTGCGCTGAACCTCTCTATCAGACAAGTCATTGATTATAAAGTGGGGCTCAATTATTACTTTGTCTCCAAACAAGTCCTGGACTGGCTTTAGACTGTTCTCTGCTTGCTGGCCAAAAGGACAAAAAGACATCACAAACATTTTTACATCAGGGTTTTCTGATGCAGGAATTTTCTCAAGCCCTGTTTGGGTTGGAATGCTAAAATAAATCAAGAGCATTACTATAATGCCAATGCCCAGCCATATTAGTGATTTTTTTATGTTCCATGTTTTTTTCTGAAAAAGCTTGGCAATCCATACCACAAGCAAAGGCACTAATAAAAAAAAGACATACCTGTATGTTGTGGTCCTTATAAAACTGGCAATAACAAAAAGAAAGGAGAGCCCTTTTGCTCCTTTAAAAGGGGAAGTCTCTCCTGGAAGAGAGTAGTGACCTATAGTTACAATTATCATCAGGACTAAAACTCCAACAACCACAAGAAGCAGGTCTTCTACCCTTATCTTTATCTTGGATAATCGTTCAATTAAAGAACTTTTTTTTAAATCTCTTTTTTTTGTCGCCATGCCCCCACCATTACATACTATTTTCAGATTATTTTCAGATTATGTTATTTTCAGATAAGTTCTGAGTGTTACGGGTTGGTTTTTAAAGATTATTGTTCTGGATTAGCACTTTTTTACCATAAACTATTTAAATCATTTGTTAGAAAACTATAATTTAGAAATATAAATATTTATAAAGAAGAGGGAATATTTATAAAAAACAAGGCTTACAAAGATTAAATCTGTTTGAAAAAACATGCTTTGTAAATATGCTTTGTATTGGAGGTTATAAATATGAAAAATAAAAATGTAGTAATATCTGTGATGTTGATTACACTGACAGTTCTGCTTTTGTCCCAGGCATTGTTGCTTGAGGCAAAGCCAAAACCAAGATTAGGAAACGGGGGGTTTGATGATGCTGACTTCTTTACACCTGATTATAATAACGGCGGTACAGAAACCTTTGATGCTGGTGGGCAAAGAGATTTTAATTATAAATGCCATTGTGCTAACCAGCCAGGACAAAAACCATGCAGTGGCAATATAAGATTACAGGTTGATACTGGCTCTGGCTTTGTTAATGAAAAATCAGATACATGCAATATTGATGAAGGCCAGTGGTGCTCTGCTAATCATACCAAGACTTTTAACACAGCAGATATTTATACATTTAGAATCTTTTGCGATGAAGATGCTGGAACAGATCATACCCAGCCTTCAAATGAGCATGTGGTGCTAACTGTTCAGGAGTCTGGTTGTACTGAGAATGAGACACAGGATTGTCCTTTACAACAAGGGGTTTGCGCAGGAACAACCCAGACATGTATAAATGGTTCATGGACAGAGTGTGATTATGGCTCTAACTATGAAACAGAAGAAGCAACATGTGATGAGCTTGACAATGACTGCAATGGGTTTGTTGATGATATTGATGCTGATGGTGATGGCTCTAGTCCTTGCGGTGGCATGGGTATTGTTAATGAACTCTTAATCACTGGTGTGAACAATAATCCTGGTCAGATAGATGTTTTTGAGTACAGGCCTGTTAATTCTAGTTATGTTTCTGTTTGGTCCACTGATACATCTGGTATTACAGGCGGGAATTCTGGTGGTGAGATAGGAGACCTTACACATGATGGTGTGAATGATTTTGTTATTAACAGGTATGACGGTACTGATTATATTTTAGAGGTTTGGACTTATAATCCTTCTAGCATGGAATGGTATCGTGTTTGGTATGATAACAAATTTGCTTTTATTGGTGATATTGGTGATTTTGATAATGATGGCTTTGAAGAATTGGTTTTTGAAAACCCTAATAATGACACAGTTGAGGTTTGGGGTAATGATAGTTATAATGCTACTAGTTTTAGTAAAGAGGCTACTGTTAAGGATTGTGGTCATACCCTTTTTCATAATGCTGCTGGTGATTTAAACAACAACGGTATTCCTGAGCTTGTTTTTCAGTGTTCTTCCTCAGATGATATTGAGGTTTTGGAGTGGAATGGCTCAGGCTATGAATCAATTGCTAGTGTGACTCCTCCTTTGTCAAGAGGTGGAGGAGGCAACATGTTTATAGATGACATGGAGTGTAATGGTGATGTTAACAAGAATGGTGTTGCTGATTGTGTTGTTTGTGGTAATAGCGGTAGTTCTCATGTGCTTACTTACATGAATGGAACCTATTTCATTGAATACAATGCATCTACAACTTCAGGCGATACTAGTTTTACCCAGACCTGCAGCATTGGAGACATTGATAATGATGGCTTTGCTGACTGGTTTGATTCTAGCTCTGGTGGTGGCTTGCGTGTTTTCTCTTATCAGGATGGTTATTACCAGCAAATCTGGGATTATTCAGACCATGGAGATAATCCTCCTATTGGAGGTAGTTTTGTGGGTGATGCTGATAATGATGGAAAAGGAGAGTTTGTTGTAGGATATGCAAATGCTTATAAAGTTGAGTTATGGGAGAGTGATGAGGTAGAAGCAACTAATTTTTCAAATACTTTTACATGGGACCCTGCTGTTTATGCTGCAAACATGATAATAGGCAATCTTAACCCTTACAACGATGACACTGGAGTGGACTGTAATGACAGTGCTAGCTCAGTCTATCCAGGCGCCTTGGATGTATGCGGTGATGGTATTGACCAGGACTGCTCTGGCAGTGATACTACATGCAACTGTGCTGACAGTGACAATGACACTTACAATGGTTATGATGCTGTTTACTGTCCAACAGGAACTGACTGCAATGATAATAATGCTTCTATAAATCCAGGAGCAAATGAGACCTGTGGCAATGGAGTTGATGATGACTGTGATGATGAGATAGATGAAGGCTGTGGCCCTGTGTGCGGTGATGATTACTGTGATGGCTCAGCTTATAATGAGGATTGCAGGACTTGCCCTGAGGACTGCTGGGCTGGTGAGAGAGGCGCATGCTGTGGTGATGACAAATGCGACACTAACAAAGGAGAAACAGCAGAGCTTTGCCCTGTTGACTGTAGTTAAATTTTTATATTATATTTTTTTTTCTTTATTTTCTTTTTTTGTTCTTAACAGAAACATTTATATATTCTTGGTTATTTTTATAACCAGATGGTTATTTTTTTAACCAATAAGAAAAATGGACAGATTATTAAAAAATAATGCTTATAGGATTTTGGAATTATTCATAGATTACCCTAATAAGGATTTCTCTGCCAGAGGTATTGCCAGAAAGCTTAGGCTAAGCCATGCTACTGTGCTAAAACATTTAGACAGCCTTCTGAGACTAAATCTGGTTAAGAAAAAAAAAGAAACTTTGTACCCAACATATTATGCTAACACTGAAAATTTAAAGTACAGGTTTTATAAAAAAAATAATATTATTTTTAGAATATCAGAATCTGGGTTAATTAATTATCTTCAACAGAAAACTTTAGCATCATCCATTATCCTATTCGGCAGTTGTGCAAAGGGTGAATTCACACAGAAGAGTGATGTTGATATTTTTGTAGAAGCAAAACAGGTTGTGCTTGCTCTTGGGGAATATGAGAAAAAACTAGGCAGAAAGATAAATCTTTTGTTTGAAAAGAACATAAGTAATCTTTCAAAAGAGCTGAGGAATAATGTATTAAACGGCTTTGTTTTGTATGGCTTTGTAAAGATAAAGTAAATCATACCTAGCATTCATTTATCTTTTCTTTTAGTTTTCTGATAATATTCTTGAATTCCAATAGGTTTCTGTTTAGATAATCTGTGCTCACAAGAAAACCTCTGTAATTTATCTCATTCCTTACTTTCCTTAGCTCATCAATCTTTTGCATCTCAAAATCAAAATCTTGGAATTTCTCTTTAAGATAGGCTATTATGCATAAATGATTAGTGCAGTTAAAACCATTTTTGTACATATGAGCAAAAATCATTTCTTTGATGATGTCATAATATGCTTCTACTTTTAGAAACACGTATCTGCTAGCAACTTCTTTTTTCCAGAATTCTAATCTAATATTTGCCATTTTCAGCATTTGAGCAGCTCTTTCTTTATCAGGCATTATCTTGGTGATAATTCCTTTTTCAACACATTCTTTCCAGTTCATCTTCTCAGGCATTCTGTCATCTCAAAAGAACTTTATAAAAGCTACGCCAACACTTGTCCAGTGGAACATGAAAGATTTTCAGAAAAGTCCAGTGGATCACTTAAGCTTTGATAGAACCTGTTCTTTCTCTTTCTTTAGTTCCCTTGGCGTCATGTTCAAAGCATTGTAATCTTTAAAACTGCTTATTATTCTTTTTATTTCATGCTGCCAGGCTTCTAATTTATATTTTTTCAGGAGTTCATTGTATTTGCCAAAGTCAAAATCTGTAAAGAATATTATGGATATTATGTCTATCTTGTCTTTTTCTCCTTTTACAGAGTTTTTCCTGTCATTGTATGCTCCTTGTTTTAGGATTAGCAGTATTTCTGGGCTTGCTATCTTATATCCTTGGATTTTGATAACATGTTGTTTTATATCTTCCACTGGCATGGCAAGCTGCGAGTAGTATTCAACATAAATATCTATGTCTATTTCCTCTATTTTTAGCTCGTATTTTTTTAGCCTGTCATTCTTGGTTATGTTTTTTTGCTTTAGTTTTTCAAGTTCTTTCATACCAATTACTATGTCTATGTCTTTTGATTTTTGTTGATGGGTTAATAGATAAACTGCCCAGCCCCCGATTAAGATGAAATTATATTTTCTTTTTATATCATGAAGCAGGTTCCAGCTTTTCTCTGTTAGCAGGGAGTTCCAGTATTCTTTTTTATTGGTCATTCTGTTTTCACCCTTTCTGCTATTCTTTGCTCTAATGCCTTGAGAAAGTCAGAGGCATACCACTGCCTTAGGTTCCATAAGTCTACAAAAATCTGGGCTGTGGTTCCTGTTTTTAGGTAAAGGCTGCTGCTTTTTTTTAGCACAAATAGGTTTGGGTTTTTTTCATTCTGAGGAAACCTCTTTTTTATTTCTTCAAGCTCTTCTTCATCAGCATACACATACACCTCTGAATAGTCTGCTGGCACATCCCTGAATTTGTATTTATAAGCACTGTATGCTGCATATGTGATATTAGGCAGGTTTTTTTCTATTTCTCTTACAGGCATTTCAGCTCTTGTTTGATATATAATATCTTTTTCTATGTTTCGGATTGATGCCCATAGATAAAGTATTTTTTTTGTGTCTATAACCTTGAAATTCATTTTGTTTATTTTCACTGCATTCATTTTTTCCAGCTTTTTCACTGCAAGGTTTATTGTGCTTAATGAGAAGCCTAGTTTTTTTGAGAGTTCTGACTGCTTGAATGTGTAATTCTTTTTTTCTATTGCCTGGTACAGGATTTCTTTGTACACAATTTCTATCTTTTTCATGTTTCGATTAGAATATATGTTTATTTATAAAGCTTTCGATTTTCTTAGAAAGTTATATAAACTATATTTTAATTAATCGAAAGTGTTTATTTCAGGTTATTTTCCATATACTTAAGAACTTTCTTTCTGAATTTTTTATGATAAGCCTTCAGGTAGAGGCCTAGTTTTTTCTTATTGATTCTCTTTAACACATTCATCCTTGTTTCCTTGCTTATTTTTTCCTTGAAATAAATCATGTCAATAAAGGTTTTTTCAATATCTGAATATGGAAAATAAATTCTGCCTTGTTCATAATAATCAAAACCAAACAGGTACTTTTTATCAATTCTTCTGATTAACACATTATTCCTAAGTATCTTTCTTATTCCTTGTCTTATTTTTTTTGCACTGATAATTACAGGTATTGTTTCCTGCCCCCATAGCTCGTGAAAACTCAGTGCATCCTGCAGGCCAAGATAGGCAGGCTTAAAACAGAACACTGCCAGAGCAGGATTGTCATGAATGGTATAATAGCCTTTAACAAGTCTTTTTATCTTTCCTTTAAGAACCATGTTCCTTAACAATTGCTTGGGATATTGTTTGATTCTTTTTTTCCCCCTGACTAATCTTGAAATGGATGAAGAACTAACCACAGGGCTTTTTCTGAATAATTCTTCTGCCTCTTTGAGGTATTTTTCTTTTCCCATTTTATACCAGCCTTTTGATATAGGTTAACATTTCCTCTGCTTTTGGTACCAGCCCTGTTATTATTAAAACTCTTAGCTCCTCCTTGTCATCAGGGTCTTTGTATTTCTGGATGAGAGCATCTAATTCTTTTTTGATATCCTTCTTATTTTTCACATATCTAAGCAGAAAGAAAACATCGTATAAGTCCCTTATTTTAAACCTGTTAAGATAAGCACTCACTTTTTCTTTTAGAAGTTCCTCTGGTTCCAGAGTGTAGACTGTGATGAGGTTGCTGTCAGAATTCTCATATTCCTTTAGAAAGCCTTTTTTTTCTTTAAACAGTGCTTCAAATCTTACCATTACTCTGTTAAGCTGGAGTTGTGAGAACAGGCTATTTTTGCTTACTTTTTTCTTTTTTATAACAAACCCTTTTTTTTCAAGGGCTGTGAAAAGTGCATCAATCTTTTTTATATCTCTCTTTATGTAGACATCAATGTCTTCTGAAAACCTGTTTCCTTGATAGCACCTCCAGATTGCTGTTCCGCCATGAAGAACAGCTTTTTCAAAGAGCTTGTATAGTTCTTCAACTACCAAGTCCTGAGCTGCGGCTATCTCTTTGTGTTTTGCTCTTTTCAATTTTAAAATTAAAGGCATCATTTTTATGATTAACCAAAGTTACCAATATATATAACTTTAGTTTATTTATAAATGTTTTGGTATTATAGGGCACCAAAGATTTTCTTAGAAAGTTATATAAATTATATTTTAATTAATCGAAAGTCTCTTTTGCTTATTGCTTCAGCTTCTTCCATCCAAGAAAAAAATTAATGATTGCAAACAGTGCAAAGGAGATGTACAACCATAGGTGTAACTCATACCATGATTTTTTTGTCAGGCCCAGGAATAAATCATAACTAATCCCTTTGATTGGCTCATAGAAGATTAGCAACACAAGGGTTGTTGTTAGGGTTGCTATGAACAAGATTATTGTTATGATGCTTATGATGGTTTTTATTTGTTGTTTCTTCATTTTTTATAATTAATAGTTTATATGTTATTTATAACTCTTTTTATTTTATTTTTCTTTTTTTATAAGAAAAATCAACAAAATCTTTGATTTCATCAAACAAAGTTTGATGGACCAACAAATCTGAGATTTGTTGATTTTGTGTCCCAAAAGCTTTGCTTTTGTGAATTCAGAAATTTTTTTATTTCTGTTTTTATTATATATATTTAATTTCTGTTTTTATTATATATATTTATATTTATTTTATTAAATATTTTATAACTTTTAGTCAATAATCGTAACATTTATATATTAGTTACTTACATGTTATGTTTTTATGGCTGTTGATATAGTTTTTTCGCTATTTGGATTTACTTACATATTATGTAAAATCTTACATAATATGTATAATACTTACATATTATGTATATTTGAGGGTTGAAAGGGTTATTAATGAAAGAATACAGTAATGCCAGGAACCTTGCAAAGAGAATACTATTGTTAGTAATAATAAGCATGCTCTTTCTAACAGCAACCAAGAGCCAGGCAGAACAGCAAAGCACTATTTCTATACAAACAGACCAGGCTCAATATACAATCGGAGAAACAGTATATGTACAAGTAAGTGTGCCTGATATCCAGGATTACAAGCTCTACTATGAGTATCAAGGCTTTGAGCAAAGATACATGGGAGACTACACATCATTTAGTTTTGTGCCAAGAGGCATAGGCACACATTACCTTGTTCTAAGAACCAGGGCAAACAAGGAAGCAGAAAGGCACAGTTTTGAGGTTATAGAGGCAGAAATGCCTGAAACACCAATAAAAGAGCCTGAAAT
>JAHWIP010000091.1 GCA_019322375.1 Candidatus Woesearchaeota archaeon | reverse complement strand
TCATCAATCTTAGTATCTTTGTCCCATTTTGTTTTTTTTCTTACTAAAATAAAATTCTTTGTTGGCCAGTTATTTTCTTTGTAAACTCTTAAACGAGTAAAATCATTGTTCAGATTTATTTCTTCTTGCAGGGGTGTGTAAATAATATCAGTAAATGAGTAATAACTTTTAGAAATAGCTCCGAGATCCTCAACTCTTTTCTTGGCATAGTCTATATTCTTAATTATTCCTCTTACTTCAATAACCATAATAACTACTCCTATACTCACAACCACTTATTGACTGGCAATTATTCCTATATATCTGTTTGTTCTGATAAGATAAAAAAGGTGTGTAACTTCCATAACCATATCCCCAGCCATAATCTATGCCTAATTCCCAGGGATGGTCATCATAGTGTTTCTTGTATATTGAGCATTTACCATCAGGCTCTGGTATGTAGCCGTAAACATGAGTGCCAAAGGTTTGCATGCCTTCTGGTATATGGCTTAGGTCCCAGTCTGCTTCTCTTGCACTTGGGTTTCTGATTACATCAATACTTCCGTCAGGGTTGAATACATCCAAGTCTTTGTAGCCTATGAAACTATCATAATATCCAAAGTCATCATGAGTAAAGGTTTTATCTTTATCAGCATCCCTGTGCCATAAATAGCCTCTTGGAAAAGGGCCCATAATTGTCGGATACTTATGATCATCTTCATAATAATTATATCTTATATGATAATCATAGTCAAATAATTGGGGATAGTAAGCACTAACACCTGAAAAACTAATTAAGAATAGCAAGAATAATGCACTAGTTAAAAATAATAGTTTGGTGTTCATTTTTTGTCTTTTCCTAATTGATCCCGAAATGTTTCACATAATTTAATAACACCGTATAAGGATCTAACTTTTTCCAAGCCTGTTTTTGTTCTTTCTAAATATCTCATCGCAGGTTCAACTAATTGTTCTACTTGTGTGTAAAAGAAATTTGGAACATCAGCAATAACATCATCTACTGATTTAAAACCTCTTTCTTTTGCAAAACCAGTTTCTGCAAACTCATGTAATAATGAAAGGTTTCTTTTTCTGATGTCAATATTCGCTAATTGGCCTATGTAATCAGCAGCTCTTAGAAGGCCTCCATATGATTCAGTGTCTTCTTTCTTGATTACAGGCACAGAGGTATACTCTATTAAAGAAGCTATTTTTTTACCGTCAACAATGTCACTTCCTTCAAACCTTTCCCTGACATGTCTCATTGACCTTTTAACATGGTCTCTTGTAAGTGAAGCTCCTGTTATTCCAATTGGCTTAGAATCATCAGTAAATAAATCAGGAATATAACCTATATCATGATAGATTCCTCCCATAACACAATTAAACCAATCTTCTGGATCAACTTTTTCTACTGTGTGTTTTCCTAATAAAATTTCTTGCATAGTGAGTGTAACATCAACTGCGTGGGCTAAATCATGATAAGGAGTGTCTGCTCTTGCAGAGATAAGTTCTCCTGCCATTTTAGCACAATGAGAAAGAACTTCTTTTTTTCTTCCGAGTTTGTAATCAGCAGGATAATCTTTACCATACATATATTCATACACTTCAACAATGTTTTCAACAAATTTATCGATTAGTAATGAGTCAGCATCCATTTTCATTTCTCCCTAGTAAAACCCAACAATATAAAACCCGCCTGAAAGTGGCTCTGCTACTCTTGCATAGTATGCTGGTTCTTCAAAGTCTTTGAAATGATAATTATAGTTTTGATATCCATAGCCTTGATAACCATAGCCATATCCACCAAAGCCTCCATAACTTCCATATGATGGATAGCTATTTGTTTGATAACCATAATTCCCATACCCACCATAACTTGGATACCTAGAACCATAAGCTCCATAATAAGCATCTGGATGGTCATAGTTCCTGTCATTTGGTATGTATCCACTGTATCTTCCATTCACAACATCTCCATGATACTTGACTGCTGATGGAGAGCCCAAAGTTGATGTGTATCCACGATTATCTGTGTAATAAAATTCTCCTTGTAATGGAGGATTATACTTGGCTGCCAGCACATCAGGCGGTATGTAGTAATAATCTGGCCCATAAAACCCAAAGTTTCTTGCCAGGTTTCTTTCAGAAACATAACCTGAGAATGCTTCTAAGTCATTAAACTTGATATAGTCTAGTTTGTATGCTTCAAATCTTTCCCATTCTCTTTCTCTTGCAGCTGGGATATCAAAGATTACTGCACTGGCTAGGTTTGAGAATAGTAAGATTAAGGTTAATGATAATAGTGGTATGATTGTTTTTTTGTTTATCATATTATCATCCCGCTTATTGTATTAATTCTTTTATCATTCGTTTAAAAAAGCAAAATGTCTTGGATCATCTAAATAGCAATGTGCTGGTTCGTAACCGCACCTTTCTAATACGCAACTTAAGTTTGCAAGTTTTTCTACGACAACATCTGCATCAAATAGTGGTTTAACATGATACAGAACATTATCTATTGTTTGTGACCTGTAAATTGGAAATCTGGTTTCGTCTTTTTTATCTGTATCTTTATTCCATAAATCTAGTCTCTCAGTAATATAATCAATATCAAAATCATAGAAAAAACCTTTTTTAATAGGTCGGTCAAAGTTTACTTTATCTTCCATATTTTTTCTAATTTCTGTTGGTGTATTGCATGATAAAATTCCAAGAATGTACTCAAAACCAGCGAAAGGATATATTATTCCATAATTCCTATCGCCTTTAAGTAAATCATCATCTCTAGGTGCAGGTAAGCCATGGTGTGAACAAATGTCAGTCCATGGTTCAATACCAAATCCCAGTTTAGCAAGAATATGACCTGCCTGTTCTGGCCTAGGTTGATTAATAGTTGTTTTATTCATATTATCCCCCTTATAGCTATGTTCTATGTATCTTATCATTTAAATACTTTTTGGTTTTTAACCACTAATCAGTAGTTATGTTATTATTTTCAATATGGAATTTAATTATTGCAAAAAAAAGAAATAAAGATTTACTTGTTAGCATTAAACACATCAGCCAGATCAACCTTTGACTCAGGCATATTGTCAATCTCTTTTTTTCTCTGTTCCTCGCTCTTCACTGGCTTATCCTTGTTATCCAGCTCCTTAATCTCAACATCAGGCTCAGAAACAAGCTCTGGCTCTTCTTTAGGCTCTGGCTCTGGCTCCTCCTCAACCGGCTCTTCTTCAACTGGCTCTTCTTCAACTGGCTCTTCAGCAGGCTCTTCTGCTGCTGGCTCTTCCTCAGCAGGTGCTTCACTTGGTACTTCTTCAACAGGCTCAGGTTCCTCAACAACCACTTCATCAGGCTCAGAAACAAGCTCTGGCTCTTCTTTAGGTTCTGGCTCGGGTTCAGGCTCTGTTTTGCTCAAAGACTCGTCTTTGGCACTCAAAATCTCAGATTTTGATGTTTCTTCTTCTGCCACAGGTTTCTCTTCAACCGGCTCCTCTGCTGCAGGCTCTTCTGCTTCAGGTTCAGGCTCTTCAACAGCAGACTCTTCCTTAGCCTCTTCAAGCACTGGCTCTTCAACAACTACTTTATCAGGCTCAGAAACCAGTTTTGGCTCCTCTTTGGATTCTGCTGCAGGTTCAGGTTCTTCCTTAGCAGGCTCTTCAGCTACTGGCTCAGCCTCTTCCTTAACATCAAAAATATCAGCAACCTCATCATCAACTTCTGGCTCCTTGGATATTTCAACAGCTACTTCATCTTCATCTTTTACTTCAGGCTCAGGCTCTTCCTTAACAATCTCTTTCAAGGGCTGGTTAACATCAACCCCTTCAACATCAATCCTAACATCTTGTTTGCCCTTAGCAATATTAGCACTTAGTTGTTCCATGTGCTTATGAGCAAGGTCAACCTCTGCATCTTTCTTTTCCTCGCCATAAATCTTTTTCTCACGGTCAGCAAAATCCTCAGAAACCTTTTTGCCAGTACTAAGCATCTCCTCAGCCATACGCTTAGCCTCTCCTTCAGAGCTGGCAAGCTTGTTTTTGCGCAGATTAGCAGCTAAACCCTCAATCTCCAAATCCTTCTTAGTCTTAACATCAACCATTCTCACTTCACCCATATATTTGAAAATAATAAGGAAAAGACAAGATAGATGATATATAAAGGTTTCTATAAATCTTTGATTAGTTTTAACCCCTTGGCCTAACAACTCTGCCTATGAATATTGTGTGGTCTCCGCTCTCAAGCTCCTGCTCAACAACGCACTCAAGAAATATCTTGGCTTGTTTAATCCTTGGGCTTTCTATGAGCTGGGAATCAGCTTTGGATAGGTTTAAAGAATCAAACAAATCAACAAAAGAGCCGTCTTGCTGCTCTGCTCTTAAAACAATGCTTTTATGCTCATAACCCATGAAATTAATCACAAAGTTGCCTGCTTTGCTAATCATCCTGCTGATATTATCATCTGTTGGAACACTAATAGCATATTTCAAAGGATTAACACTGGCAGGCATGTGCCAGCCAACAAAAGAAATGTTATCTTTTACATCTGTTTTTCCAAACACCTCGACAGGAGCCCTTACACTAACCAGAATGCTAGGAAACAGGTCTTCGCGATTGATGATGTCCCACATGATGAGATATTTCTTAAGTTTTTAAGTATTTAAATCTTTTTACTACAGAAAAAAATAACATCCTTGTCTTCTTCTATTCTCTCCTTAATAGAAAACATCTCTTTAATCAGCCTCTCTGTCATTTCAAACTTATTGCTTTTTTTCAGCACACTAAAAACAAACTTGTTCTTTCCAACTCTTTTAATCTCTTTTAATCCTTTTTCTACATCTTTAAAGTTATGTATGGATGTTATGCTTATAACTATGTCAAATTCATTATCATCAAAAGCAAGCTCTTCTGCTTTTCCTAAGAGCAGCTGGTGGCTGCCTTTGTATTGCTGTATAAGCTCTTCAGAAGGGTCTATGCCTGTGACATCGCAGTCAAAGATGTCAAGGTAAAAGCCTGTGCCGCACCCAACATCAAGCAGCTTGTGGCTTCTCTTGCACTCAAGTTTATCCCTTATAATCCTTGCTTTTTTTAACTGCTCTTCTCCGTGCAGTTCATCATAACTCTTAGAAATCTCATTATAGTATTTCATTTTGCATAGTTCTCAAGAAAGTTCTTAACTCTTTCCAGGGTTTCTTTTTCCTCAACAAAAGCAACCATTTCCTGGGCTTGTTCATAATCAACCCATGTATACTCTTTATGCTCCAAACTTATCTCAACAGGGTCCTCTGTTCTTACCAAGTAAAAGATTACTTTTTTCTGGCGATGAACATCATCTCTTTCAAAAGAATACATTGTTTCATGCCTAAAGCCATCTATTACTTCATAATTCTTTATTCCTGTCTCCTCAATAACCTCTCTCTTCATAGTCACTAGCTCATCCTCAACTCCTTCCATGTGCCCTTTAGGAAACTCCCAGTAACTTGCTTTTCTCTGAAAAAGAAGCAGAAACTTATTCTGAGAATTAATCACAACAGCACCTATGCTGGTCTCTTTTTTCTCCATAGAGATATAAGGTTTTGTCAGGGTTTTTATTTTTTGCTATTAAATTATTATTGCAAGAATAATTCGAGAGATAATGAGTAACCCTAGGAAGATTCCTGTGAACACTAGGTTAAAAGCTAATACTTTCTTGTGCTTATAAGCTCCCCATAAAATCAAAGGAATAAATATTAGAAAGGGGAACAAGAGAATGCCAAAAGGGAATAATATGAATGGCAGTAGCAGGGATTCTATGTCCAAGAGTATGCTTAGAGGTATTAAGAGTACAAGGATTATAAAGAAAATTATTGGTATTGCTATTGCTGTTATCTTTCCTCTGCTCAGGGTTAAGCTCTGGTAAACTGCTTGTTTTTTATCAGTGAATTTATGGTCTACTTCTTTAAAATAAGCAGCCACCCACACGCCTATAAGGGTTAACAAGTTGAACAAGCCAAAGAAAAAGAATCTTAGTAATGAAGGACTATCTTTTCTAAACACAATTATGCCTGCTATAAGGCTTGCTAAGCAGGATAAAACAATGAATATTATTAATCCCCACCAAAAAATCCTGTTGATTATGCTTTCATACACAATTATTTTTTTAGGAGCTTCATCTTTAATCCATAAGTCCTGGGTTAAAGCATTGGAAGGAGCACTTATCTTGATTTTAGTGTATTTTAAGTCAGCAATCTCAAAACCTTCAGAGCTTCCAGAATCATATCTTGGGTAATACTTTGCTGATTTTGTCTCATAACCCTTGAAAAAAGGTTTTAAGTCTTTTGGAGCTGTGAATCGATAAGTAAAAAAGTAATCAATCTCTGCTGATGACCTGATATTATCATAAATTTCTGGCTCAACATAATCCATTACATAGATAACAGCAGGCACTATTTTCTCTCCATAAACAGAGGTTGGTATCAAGGGATAATACATATTATCTGTTGGAAAAGAGATAAACACCCCTACAGTGTTGCCTGCTGTTTTTCTGTTATAATAAGGATAACCAGAAGCTGATTTCTGAGCATTCCTAAACTCCCATACATCTGATATCCAGGAAACCACAAAAGCATAGTCATGCCCAATGTATTCCTCAAGAATTGACTTGAATTCTCCTGGCAAAGCCAGGTCCTTGCTAACTAAATAATTAGTAAATGCCTGCTCATTAACAGCAGAGATAAGCTCTGTTGTCAAGCCCATCTTTTCAATGCTCTCATAAACAGTGACTCCTTCATCTGTTCCTTCTCCAAGCAATCCCTTACTAGCTCTGAAAGCACTAGGGCTCATAACTCCAAAAAACACAAAAAAGAAAGGAAGAGGGTATATCTGGGTTGCTGACATTGTAAGAAAGGCTTCTGACATAGAGTTCTCTGCTTCATCCTCTAAGTTAGAACCAAGAAACTCAGGAAACCCTTTGATAATATTAATATCAACTTCTTCAGGATTAGCAGGCACAGGGAAAATCCAGACAGCTTTGTCACCTATTAGTTCCTGGGCTGTGTCCACAGTAAGAATCATGTTCTGCACTCCATCCTTGTAATTAATAGCACAGTACTGCTGCTCCTCATCAAACATACGCCATATGTCCTTGTCATGAATAACAAAGCCGCCGTCAGCAAGCACAGAGGTAAAACAGGATAAGAAAACAAGAAGCAAAACAACAAATAATACTGCTTTTTTCATGTTAAACAAGTCTTTAATTACTGTTTTTTTAAATGTTTTGAATACTTTGATGAAATGAATAACTATATTAATCATTATAACTCACACATAAGCATGAAGCTGTTAAAGAGAATAAGTAAATGGCTAAAAAAACTTTTTGAACTAGAAAAATATGATTTTGAAAAAATAATCTTTGACAGGGAAGTGATTAATGCAATCCTTGAGCTAGCCAAGATGACCTCTCCTAAAGAATTCATAGCATTCTTAGAAGGCAAACAGAAAAAGAAAGAGCTAAGAATCTATGGGCTTGCTTACCAGGAATACTTTGCTAATGAGCACTCAACCCTTGCAAAGATAAACTTCCCATTAACCAGCAGGATAGTAGGAAGTGTTCACAGCCACCCAGGACCAAATAATAATCCAAGCAGAGCAGACCTGCACTTCTTCACAAAAAGAGGCATGGTGCACTTAATCATAGCCAAGCCTTACAGGGAACGAGATATACAAGCCTACACAGCCAATGGAGAGAAGGTGGGGTTTGGGATTGCTTAAGAAATATAATCATAAAGTATAAAAATAATGCTTGTTACTCTTAATCTTATGGGTTTTCACTGGATATCTTCAAAAACAGAAACAAGAGAGAGCTCTATTTCTGGCAAAGGGCTTTTTGCAGTTGAGAACATAAAAAAAGATGAGCTTATGGTTGTTTTTGGAGGATATGTCATGAGTGTTGGGGAATGGAGGGCTCTTCCTGATGATGTCAGGGAAGAAGTTATACAAATTCATGAAAATTTTCTTATAGGAGCAAAAAAAACAGAAGAGCTTGGTGACGGAGATTATGTCAACCATAGCTGCAATCCAAACACTGGCATTAAAGGGCAGGTTGTGCTTGTTGCAATGAGAGACATTGAAAAAGATGAGGAAATAACTTTTGATTATGCAACCGTAGTCTCTGGCATTGATTTTAAGATGAAATGCAATTGCGGTTCAAAGAACTGCAGAAAAATCATGACTTCTGATGACTGGAAAAAGCCTGAACTCCAAAAAAAATACAAAGGTTACTTCTCGTATTATTTGGAAGAGAAAATGATATAGGTAAAAACACTATATTTTAAGCAAACATCCCTTCTGGCGCTACATTGTCTTTTATTACTTCTCCTATGACGTACATGTCGTGTATTTTGATGAGCTCTCCAAAGTTCTTTTTTAATTCTAGGATAAGATCGGGATGTCTTGCCTTGGGTATGGCAATAATGGTTGGTTTTCCATTATACCATGATTACAACAAACCAGACATACCGCCAACTTTACAAAGAGTTAATGAAATAAATGCAAACTTAAACAAAAAAATAACTATCGAAGATTTTGTTAATGCTCAATTACCAGAGAACGTGTCAAAATTAGTTAAAGAAAAAGAAGATTTGTTATCTTCACCAATCTTAAAAAAAGAAAAAAAGGAATACGAGAAAAAAACAAATGACAATAATAAATACCTCCTTTTCGGTCTTGGAGGAGTTCTTTTAACCTTAGGTGCAGGGACACCTACATTGTATAGGTTTTTCAGAGAAGCCTACATATTTCTAAAAAAAGATCATGAACAACGCCACTATTTCTAAGCAAAAACCTCTAATCTTTTTTGTTGTTTAAAGATAGGGTTCGAAGTGGCTTTAAGTTTAACTCAAAATATCATCTTTGCTATTGCTCTTTTTTTTAACCTTGAAGCTACTCCGGCTTTTTTCAGGGCTGAATAAACCGGCTTGTACTTAAAATAAATGTGCATAGTCAGAATGTCTCTTCCTTTTTTCATCATCTTTAAAGTGGTTTTTGTGTCCAAATTTTCTCCAGGCACATAACATGCAACTGGTTCTTTGCTTAGAGCTGATTTCCCAAGATATCCCATCAGATCTCTAATATAGTTCATTGTTTCTGTTTCAATTTTCTCATCTATGTTTTTATATTTACATACTATTTCATCTGTGCTCTGCAGCAAATTATTTAATGCCTGTGCTCCGTATATAAATCTCTTATTAATTTCTGTTTCAGACTTACATGTCTTTCTGATTACTTTTTTATATTGTTTTTCAAATTTCTTATTAACATTAGTGCTTGCTTTAGAATTTGCCATTGCTTCAAGGCCTTTTAGTTGGCTGGCAGCAAAGAAGAATGCTCCGAAATCTTTAATAAAATCACGTCTCTTCATTCCCAGTCTCATTTTTTTAAGAAAAAAACAGGTGTATTTAAACTTATCTATTATGGAATGAAGACAGATTCAAGCGGGTCTGCTGCTCTCCCCCAACCCTTATAAACGGGCCAGCCCTTTTCATCACAACCCCGCATTTCTTTAATGTATCACTTTTAACCTTGTTGTTCTCTCGCAAAGCAATTATCTTTTGCGCTGTTTTTAATCCTATGCCAGGCACTCTTATTAGTTCATTATAATCAGCATCCTCAATATTAACTGGCTCTGTCAATATATTTTCTGCTATTGCTATCTTTGGGTCTTTGTTTGGCAGCATATCATCAATTAATACTTCTTTTATCTCGCTCAGTTTATACTTGTACTCTCTTAACAACCAGTCACAGTTATACAAATGATTTGCTCTTGTTTGAGGAACCTTTTCTTTGTTCTCAAGAGGTGTGTGCTTTACAGGGCTAAATGAGGAATAATAAACTCTTCTTAGATTCATTCTATTGTACTCCCACTTAGCCATCTTTAAAACTTCTAAGTCTGTCTCATTGCTTGCACCAATAATTATCTGCGTGGTCTGCCCTCCTCTTGGCTCAACTCTTTTAATCCAGGCCTGTCTTTTGATAATATCGCTTTGCAACTCCTTAACACTGCTCAACTCACTAAGCCTTGACTTATTTGGAGCCTCAATATTAATGCTCAGCCTTGATGAAAGCTCTGAAGCCTGCTTTATTAATTCAAAGCTAGTGCCAGGAAGAACCTTGAAATGAATATAACCCTGAAACCTGTATTTATGCCTAACCAATCTTATTGTTCTCAGCATCTTTTCTGTCATAACATCAGGGTCACCCCCCACCCCACTGCTAAGAAACAAGCCAGTAACTATTCCTTTGCTAACAAGCACATTAAACAAGCCTGCCAGCTCTGCTGGTTCAAACTCTGTTAATTTGGATTGACAACCAGCACGATTAGCACAGTACTTGCAGTCATGTTTGCACTTATTTGTCTGCAAAGTCTTAAGCAAAGAGCATAAATGCCCGTTCTGAGTCTTAGCCTTGATAATCCCAGGCAGATTCTCTAATCCTCCTGTGAACTCTGGTGGCTTGCAAATCTCACCACCGCAAACATCATATTTGCCAGATTCACCCAGAATTCTAGCCTTCTGAATAGTGTTCATAAATACATATCAGAAACCTATCTTAAAAAGCCTTACGCAGGGATGTCCAGTGGTAAACTCCACCTAATAACAAGCCAAGAAGAGTCCCTCCAATACCAACAACTATTAGCATCGGACTTATACCCACTAATGCTGAGAATATAATGGTGAATATTAAACCAGTAATTAGTCCTGTGACTATTAAAGTCTGATTAATTGCTTTCTTTATCCATGTAGCTATTATAATAACTGATAATGACATATAAATCGCTGCAAACAAGTAGCTTGCATCAAGTATTGATTGAAAAAATGATGCTGCCAGCATTCCTAAAACCATGATTATTATCACACCTGTTCTCAAGGTTTTTGCAATCTTTTCTTTCTTCAATATATCATGTATTAATAATCCTGCGCATACAAAAGCAAAAGAGTCAGCAGAGCTCATGATTGCTGCAAACAGAGCCACTAATCCAGCGCCTAAAAGCCCTGATGGAAGCAAATGTATAAATCCTTGCACTAGTGCTGCATCAGCTTCAATAGCTGGAAGTTTAAGCTTGATTATTATTGCTATTAAAGTAAGAAGAACTCCAAATGTGATGTAGATTGCTGTTGTCCACAGAAAACTCTTTTTTAGTGTTTTCACGCTTTTTGCTGCCAGCACTCTTTGCCATAGATCTGGAGCAGAGAACGGCCATAACACTCCCACTATAAGAAAAGGAATTACTCTTGCTGGTCCTGCGCTTAGAATTTTCCATTGAGCAGGATTATAAACAAAGTTTTTGAATAAGAACACCCCAAGAATCACGAACAAGCCAATTATTGCTATTGCTTGAACTACATCTGTTTTTACAACTGCTTTAAAACCTCCTATGTACAAGTAAAATGTAATTATCAGCCCGCAGATCAGCACTCCTGTCACAAACGGAAGCCCTATTAAATTTTTGACTATCATTGCCCCTCCTATGAGTTGCAGGGTAAAATTAAGGAAAAGAATGCAAAGAGTGATTATCGAAACTGTCATTCCTGTTTTCTTACCATATCTTGTATAAAAATAATCAGCTATAGAATAATAATTATGCGCATCTCCTTCTCTTTTTAGTTTCATAGCAAAGAGCAAAAACAACAGATAACCTATCCCTGTGCCTATGAATGCCCAGATAGCAGACACACCAAATACATACACAAGGGCTACATAGGTTATTATTATGCTTGCAGTTACTTTGGTTGCTGATAAGGTGGCTATGTTTGCTCCTACGCCTAGTTTTTTGCTGGCTATCAAGTAATCCTGTGATGATTCTTTTCTTGATGATAGATAGCCTACTATTGCTATTGCTATGAAGTATATTGCTATTAGTGCTATGTCTAGTGCTGCTACCATGAGACGAGGCAACCCCAAAAGAGTATATATAATTATGTTGTTATAAAAAATAACAACATTTATATTTGGGCTTTGTTTTCATATAATTATGCAAGGGGTATTAGAAAGATTAAAACAAGCAGGACTAACAGGAAATGAAGCAAAAATATACTTAGAGTTATTAAAGCGAGGAGAAGCCAATGGCAACCTGCTGGCCAAGAAAACAGGCCTGGACAGAAGCCTGACATACACAATTCTTAATAATCTGGTAGACAAGGGAATGGTTAACTATATTATGAAGGATAAAAAACGTGTTTTCCACCCAACAGACCCAAAAAACCTGCTAATACCAGTAAAGGAAAAAGAGAACTTCATAAAAGACCTGCTGCCATCACTTGAAACAATAAAAAAAATTCCTGCGCAAAAAAACATATTTACAATATACGAAGGAAAAGAAGGACTAAAAGTACTTGTAGAGAAATGGCTGGGCTCAAAAAGAGGATTGATATTTTTCGGAGGAACAGGCAGAAGCATGGACATATTAAAATGGGAGATGCCGCACATCATCAAAAGATTTGTTAAATCAAAGGTTCCGCTAAAAGGCATAGTCAGTTATAAGAACAGGCACCATCCATTTACTCGTGTCCAAGGAGCAGACATAAGGTCATTAAAAAATATTAACAGCAATGCAACAACCTGTGTTGTGGATGACATGGTAAGCATACATGTACTAGTAGATAAGCCCATAATCATGCTAATGGAGAACAAAGAAATAGCAGACGGCTACAGAGCCTACTTTGATTATATGTTTAAGCATGCTGATAAGGCAGAGAGGAAATAAAATAAAAAAATTAATTATCCTCTACAAGGTCAATTTCAACACTTTCTCCTTCAATGATTTTATACAGTGCAAATGGCTTGTCTACATCTCCTTTGGCATCAAAGGTGATTACTCCTGAAACTCCCTGGTAATTCTGGCCGATTTTATGCAGGCACTCTTTAATTTGAGGGCCTTCTGTTCCGCACTCTCGCATTGATTCTACTATCAGCATAAACCCGTCATAAGCTGTGTCTGTTGCAAATGTCATGCCCTCTTTATAAAGAGCATTATATTTTTCAATGAAGTCTTGGCTGGTCAATTTTTTTGGGATTGCATAGACTATACCATTTGCTGATTCTTGGGCTACATCAAGTGCTTGTTTCTGCCCAAGTGTTTCAACTCCGAATATTTGTTTGTTAAACCCCATTTCTTTTGCTTGTTTTAGTATTAGTCCGGATTCTACTGGATATGATGCTAAGAATAAGGCATCAACGTCTTTGTTATTAATTTTGGTTAGTTGTGTCCGGAAATCTTTTTCTGCAAAATTATGTGTCTCAATTTGAACAATTTCTCCTCCTGTTTGCTTGAAATGTTTTTCAAATGCTTGGGTTGTTGCTGCACCAAAATCATTGTTAACATATATCACTCCGATTCTTTGCAAATTATTATCTTGTGCATATTGTGCAAGTTTTTTTGTTTGCAGTGCTGTGTCAGGCATTGTTCGAAACACATATTCTCCTGCTTCTCTCACCACTGGACTTGTGGCTAAAGGACTAACAAGAGGCATTTGTTGCTGGTTCACAATTGGTGCAACAGCCATAACATTTGAGCTTCCTATAGGCCCGATTATTGCTTTAACATTATCAATGTCAATAAGCTTTCTCACTATTGTCACTGAATCCGCTGGTAAATGTTTTGAATCTCCTATCACTAACTCGATTTTTTTTCCTTGTATCCCCCCTTGCTCATTTACTTCATCAACTGCCATTAACAATGCATTAAGCTGTGATTTGCCGTAGCTCGCAGTATACCCTGTTAAAGGACCTACATAGCCTATTTTTATTGGTTCTTCTTTTACTACTTGCCCTGCTGGCGTTTGTGTGCATCCGCTCAGCACAATTATAATTAATATAGCTATAGCTATTGCTAGCTTGGTTGTTTTTTTCATTTTCTCCCCCGTCTCTGATATTGTGATGCCCGGGATTTATTGTTTTCCCGAGCATAAAGGTTGAGACAAACCTCTTTTTTAACTACTGTATAGTGATTTAAATATATAAATACTTGTAGTAGTTAATTTAACGACAACTTTATAAATAATTAAAATAATCTATAAAGTATGGACTTATACCAAAAATTGGTAGACTACGGCCTAACAGAAAAAGAAGCAAAAATATACTTAGCAACACTAGAACTAGGCA
The DNA here is from genome assembly GCA_019322375.1 of Candidatus Woesearchaeota archaeon. Classification (GTDB taxonomy): domain Archaea; phylum Nanobdellota; class Nanobdellia; order Woesearchaeales; family SM23-78; genus SM23-78. The sequence continues at coordinate 1,341 of JAHWIP010000091.1, read as the reverse complement.
TGAGCACAGTAAACACAATAGCCAAGAAATCAAAAATATTCAGGACTTACTGCTATGACATACTAAGATCATTATCAGAAAAAGGATTAGTAACATCAATCATAAAAAAACAAGTAAAATACTATGAGGTGGTAGACCCAAGCAAGTTTGTACAGCTCTTACATGACAAAGAAGAAAAAATAAAAGAAGCTATTCCTCAGCTCCAAATGCTCAAAGCAACAGCAGTATTCAAACCAATAACAGAAGTTTTTGAAGGAAAAGAAGGAATCAAATCCATCCACATGGACATCCTGCAAACAGGAGTAGACCATTATGTGCTAGGAACATCAACTACAATAATAAAATTTCTAGGACCATGGTTTGACTACTATGTGAAGGAACGTGTAAAAAGAAACATAAAAGTAAAAGTATTAACCAATAAATCTCCTGAAGCCCAACTTGTGCTGAAAAATGCCAAAAGAGACCTCAGAGAAGTAAAATACTACCCTCTTACCAATGACATAAATACAACAACCTACATATATGGAAACAAAATAGCAATGGTAATGTATGCAAAAGAGAAATTTGGAGTGATAATACAAAGCCAAGAACTAGCACAAACACAAAAAACCATATTTGAAACCCTCTGGAAGATAGCAGAAAAGCCAGAAAAAAGATAGCCCGGCCAGGACTTTCGCCAGTTTTTCTCTGCTTCGAACCTGGGTCATGAGGGCCAGAACCTCATATGCTTGGTCTCGTATTGATTTGACCACTACACTACCGGGCTGTATTCTTCTTAAAAACAGTAACTTTTTTAAATAGTTTGTTGTTTCACGACTACTTATGGCTAAACTTAGAAAAGCAGTGTCTTATAGAAGGATTGAAAGGCCTTATACTCGTAAATCCAAGTACAGAAAGAAGAACCTTGTAAGAGCAACCCCTCATAACCTTATTGTTAAGTATGAGATGGGGGATTTGAAAAGAAAGTTTGCTTATAGGATTGATGTTAATTCCAAGGAACCAATTCAGATAAGGCATAATGCTCTTGAAGCAGCTCGTAAATCAAGCAATAGGTTATTAGAGAAAAAGACTGGTAAAACAGGTTTTAAGCTTAAGATAAGGGTTTATCCTCATCACATCCTAAGAGAGAATCCTATTGCTGCTGGTGCAGGAGCTGACAGAATGAGCACTGGCATGAAAAAGAGCTTTGGAAAGCCCATAGGATTAGCTGCTCAGGTAAGAGAAAATCAAACTATTTTTGAAGTTCATGTTGATAAAGCTAACCTGGCAACTGGCAAAGAAGCTGCTAAGAGGATAAGCAATAAGATGCCTTGTAAGTGCCAGCTAATTATTGGAAAAAAT
>JAHWIP010000090.1 GCA_019322375.1 Candidatus Woesearchaeota archaeon | reverse complement strand
AGGTTGTCGCAGTTAGGAGGAGGCTTTACTTCTTTGCCTTGTTTTGCATATCTTAACTGTCCAAGAATATATTGCTGTCTTAGGGGTTCATGATTCTTCTTATTCCATTCAAATAATCTTTTTTCTATCATTTCATAGTCCCAGCCACAGCTCCTCAGGAAGTTTATCAAAATGAATACGGCTCTTTTCCTGCCGTCTTCTAATCCATTTAAAATTATTTTTATGCACGGAGGAAAATGCTCTTCTCCAATTGCTTTTTCAGGCAATGAATAAGTTTTTCTTTTCTCATCAAGTCTTTTCATTATTTCCTGCTCTTTTTCAAACACTTTGATTGAAGGGCCAAAATCAAAGGCATTTCTAAGCAGTTTTTCTGCATCAGCTCTTTTAACTTTTCTGTCAAGAAAGGGATGTTCTATTTTTACTTTTTCTGGCTTAGCAAACTCTTTTTTAAACTTAAGAATGTTGTTTATATCAACAGGAACAGATACTAATTGTGATTTTTCATGAAAAGAATAAGGCATCCTGTATAAATGCCTTGAGCTAATTAATAAAGTGTCTATCTCCAGGAAAGGCTCAACATTTAGTTTAGGTATTTGCTTTGCCCAGGCGCCTTTGGTTTTATCATATCTTGTTATCTGCTCTGCCTTCATGCCTGTTTTTTTTGTAATCTTGTTAAAGTCATTTTTCTCAAGCTTCATAATAGCAGTGCTAAGAGGCTCTTGTATTAAGAACTTGATATATTCAGCTATTCTTTTGGGTGCTTCTGGAAACAAATCCTTAACAGGCACCTCTTCAATGGTTTTTGGAAAAGCTTCAAAAGGAACAGCTATATGAAAGCCTTTGTTGCCAGAGAACTTGGCAGTGATTGACTCAACCCCTGTGTATTTCAAAGCCTGGATTGTGTACTCTGCAGCCATCTTGGTGTAGTCAAAGAACTGGCAGTCAATATCCAGCACCAGGTCCCAGCCTTTTCTAAGCTCATCCTGCTCTTTTCTCCTCATATCAGTTCTTAACTGCAAAGGATTATTCCAAAGCTCTTCTGAGCAATGAAAACTCGTAACTCTTTGCTTTGCCAGCTCTAAAATATCATTTGGATAAGAAAGCGTTTCAGGGCGCTTGCCAAACTTTTCCCCAAACCTAAAAGCAATCTCCTTGTCCCTGGCATGCCTAACCAGCTCTTCCTGAACATCCTTTCTCTTATAGAATGATAAAGTCTTGGCAAGGAACATCATGATAGACAAAGGGAATATAAAGGTGTTTTTAAAGGGTGTTGTTTTGCAGTAAAAACACATTAACTTTATATACTCTTTTAAAAACATTTTTAGCATGAACCCAATGAAAATCATAAAAAAATACTATCGACCAGGCTCTCCTGCTTATAATGCCCTCTTGCAGCACAGCAAAGCAGTCACTCACAAAGCTCTTGAGATTGCTAAAAAAGCAAAACACCTTAAGCCAGATTATAAATTTATAAAAGAAGCAAGTATGTTACATGATATAGGGATTTTTTTAACAGATGAGCCTGAAATTGGGTGTTATGGAAAAAAGCGTTATTTATATCATGGTCTGCTTGGAAGAAAAATTTTAGAAAAAGAAGGGCTTCCAAAACACGCCTTGGTGTGCGAAAGACATGTTGGGGTGGGAATAACAGCAAAGGATATAGAGAAAAACAAACTTGCTCTCCCAAAAAGAGACATGGTTCCTGTTTCAATAGAAGAAGGGATAATATGCCTGGCAGATAAATTTTTCTCAAAATCAAAAAAATTTTCAAAAAAAGAAAAAACCCTTAGCCAAATTATAGAAGACTTATCTGTATATGGAAAGGATAAAGTAAAAAAGTTCAATGAACTATTAAAAAAGTTTAATTATACATAGTTAACGCGGGAGTGCCGGAGTGGACAAACGGGCATGGTTCAGGGCCATGTAGCTTAGTGCTTACGAGGGTTCGAACCCCTTCTCCCGCATCATGAACCAAGAAGAAAAAGAAGTAGTTAAAGAAGTGTATGAAGCTATTGACAAACTAAAGGATTTGCCTGTGATTGTTGAAGGAAAAAAAGATAAAAAGGCTTTGGAAGCAATAGGTTTTAAAAAAGTGATAACTCTAAACAAGGCTTTGTATAAAGTATGCGAGGAAATAAGTGACAAAAAAGTAATGATTCTCACAGATTTAGACAAAGAAGGAAAGCAAATATATGGAAGATTAAAAAAGGATTTGAATAAAAGAGGGGTTCTGGTTGATGACAAGCTAAGAAACCTGTTATTCAGAACAAGCCTTAGACAGATTGAAGGATTAACGCATTATCTGGATAAACTTGATGAACTTTAAAGAAGGCTGTTCTTGACTGCCTAAGAAACAGATTGGTTGATATGGAACAATATGTCTGTTTTTAACTCGGAAATGGTTTTTTTGCCGTCTAGAATGATGACTCCGGGAAAATCTTTTTGAGGAAGGCAGAATTTTTTATTTTCCTGATATCCGATTAAGACAAAAGAATTGTCTGCTTTTGGTCTGTCTGCTCTTTTCACCCTTCTAGAAACAACTTCTCTGAAAGGAAGGTCTATAAAGAATTTATAATCCATCAAACTGGTTAATTCAGTGAATTGAAAAAGAAGAAAGCCTTCTAAGATTAAATAATCATTCTTTTTAACAAAAACTTCTTCCTCCTCTAATCTGGTCAAATTAAATATGGTGAATTTAACCGAACCCTTTTCATTGAGCTCGTTTACACATCTAGCCAGTCTTTTTCCATCATATAGTTCTGGTCTTTCAAAAGTCCTGATTTTTTGACCTTTGTAGTTCACGTAAATCTTTCTTGCGCCTTGGATAATGAAATTATCTAAACAAAGAATGCTTGCATTCAAGTCTTGTGCCAGAAGTTTGGCCACACAAGATTTTCCACTGCAGCTAGGACCGCAGATACCAATAATTTTCATAAAAAAAGCGAATATAGATGATTATAAAAATCTTTGCGAAATCTTTTTATACACCTTTATCTTTCTCGTCTGTTAATGGAAAAGGCTTATATGCTTATTAATACAAAACAGGGAAAACTAAGAATCACTAGTTCTAAGCTTAAAGAGTTTGATGAAGTTAAGGAGATTCATGAGGTTTACGGCAGGTTTGATATTGTTGCTGAGGTTGAGACCAAGAACAGAACAGAGCTAAAAGCCTTTATCCAGAACAAAGTTCAGATCACAGAGGGCATTAGAAACACAGAGATACTTGTTGTTAGTGATATAGAGGAGGAAGTGGAAGAAGAGGAAGAAAAGAAATAAATTAATAAAGGTTGTTTAAAAACGAAAAAAATTAATAATCTATTGTATTTCTAATATTAAGGGAGGGTTAAGAATGAATGAATTAAAATACTCGCCTAAAGAGCAGAGGCCTATAGAGCCAGAGCCAATCATACCTCATAAGGTTAAGACAATTACTAGGATTGTTAAACAAGCCATGACTCCTTTGTTAGGAACGGCATTTATAGGAGGTCTCTATATTAACATCTGGTTTGGTTATATAGGTACAAAGCACTTCATTGATGACAATCCTGGCGCTAGTGAAGCAACAATAGAGCAAAAAATCGAAGATTATCTTGAGCGATATGGTAAGAATGGAAAGTTTGTTTATATAACATCAAAGCCAGGCAGAGAATTAACATATCTGTTGCACTTAAAGAAATAACCTTCATTCCTCATCATACTTCTTCTCAGCAATCTCTTTTATTCGCTTGGCTTTTTTCTCGCCAATAAGTTCGACTTTTTTTAGCTGGTCTTCTTTTGCATTAACAAACTTTTTTATTGATTTAAACTTTTTTAGCAAAGGCTTTGCAATTGCTGCTCCTACACCAGGAAAGGCTCCTACAATGTATTCTTGCAAATCCTTGTCTGTTAATGGCTTTGTTGTATGCAGGGTAAAGTCTTTTTTGCTTGGGTCTGCTTCTCTCTTAGCAATTACCAGGAACAAGCCAGCAGTATCTTTAAAGTTCTTGGTCTGAATAATTGGTATGCCATAACTAATGGTTATTGTGGACAACACCCCTCTGATAGCATTGAGATGTATTTTTCTCTGAGCATAAAGGTCTTCTTGTCCTTCAATTATGATTAATGGCTTTTCATATTTTCTTAAACCAGCTAATTGAGACAATAATCTTCCGTCAATAATTGAGTCTGCAAAGTCTTTTACTGTTTTGTGCTCAACAACCACTCTTTCGCTTAATAAATAATCACCAACATCTAACTTACTTAATTCTACTTTTACTCCTTTGTCAGATAATTCTTTTATCACTCCAGAGCCTTTCTCCCTGTAATCAGCAAAAACAGATAGGTCTGCTGCAAAAGTCTCTGCTTGTTTGCCTGCAAGCCGGGTCTGCTTCTCGGTTTCCTCTATCTTTTCAACAGGCTCTTCAGTACTCGGAGTAAAGCCTTTTTTTAAGCTATGAATAACCCTGTACATTCTTTTCTCTTTGTGAACAGCAGACCATAAGTTGCCTTCATCCCTTGTTTTCCTTGTGATAAGAACAATAACTCTTCCTCTTTCCTGCCTTCCTGTTCTTCCTCTTCTCTGAACAGTTCGAATAGCAGAAGGAACAGGCTCATAAAAAATTACCAAGTCAACAGAAGGAATATCAAGCCCTTCCTCTGCAACACAAGTAGCGACAAGGCAGTTGAATTTTCCTTGCCTGAACTGGTCAATAATCTTTTTTTGCTCTTTCTGGCTCATGCCAGTGTCTTTTTTCTTGGTCTGCCCAACAAAAATGTTTGCTTTAACATTAAGAGAGTCAAGCACCTCTTTAATCTTGTTAGTTGAATCCCTGAACTGGTTAAAAATAATTATCTTAACATCTTTTTTCTTTTTCAGCTCATCAGTAATTATCTCTCTTAGTTTGATAATCTTTGGGTGTTCTTTGCCAGCAGCAAGCATGTTCCTGGCTTTAAAAAAAGCAGAACGAAAGTTTAAGTCTTTCACCAGGTTTTGCACTGCTTTTACCTTTGTCTTTCCTGATTCTTCTTCAAGCTTGTTTAGATATTCCATTAAAGGCTTTAAGCCCTGGGTCTCAATTAGTTCAAGAGCATGCTGAAGCTTTAAGGCTTCTGCCAGCAAGCTAACACTTCTCATTAAACCAAAATCTTTTTCACTAGAACTCATCTTAGCAAACATGGCTCTTTGCATTTCCAAAAGAGCAGTCTTGCTATAACTGGTAATGCTGCCATATAGATAGCCGAATTTTTTAATAGTCTCAAGCTTGCTGTCAAAAGCATCTCTAAGAAATTTTCTTATCATAGCAAAATCAGGGGGCAGGTCAACACGAACTCTTTCAACATCTATCTGCTGGATATAAGGCTTAACATCAGGGTCATCATAATGCCTAAGCTCAATTTCCTCGACGAACAAGTTCTTGCAAACCTCTTTGATTTTTTCCTGGTCACTTCCAGGAGAAGCAGTAAGCCCTAATATGCGCGGATGCTCTGCTTTTTTATTGTACTGCTTAGCAATAAACACATAAGCATAATCACCAACAGTTCTGTGAGCTTCATCAACAACCAGCAAGGAAATATCTTTTAATGAAACCTTGTTGCTAATAACATCATTTTCCAGGCCCTGTGGAGTGCTAATAATTATTTTTGTTTGCTCCCAGAGCTCTGCTCTTTTAGCAGGCCTAATCATGCCAGTAAAAAGCTGAACATCATCTTCCTCAACATCTAAATAAGCCCTCATAGAATCAACATGCTGGTCACAAAGCGGACGAGTAGGGGCAATAATCAAAATCTTGCTCTCAGGATAATTCCTCAGCCTGTTAGCAGCCAATAAAACAGCAATATTAGTCTTGCCCAGCCCAGTAGGAAGAACAACTAATGTATTTTTCTTAACAGCAGTATCAAGAATAGTCTGCTGATAAAGCCTGGGCTTAAAGTTGCGGATCATAAAGGGGAGAAATGAAGGGTGGTTTATAAATGCTTATGAAAAAGACAGGAGTAAAAAGCAAGTAAGTTAGGTGTGGTTGATTAGTTTCAATTCTGGTTGGTTCAAAAGTATCTAAGCTTTGTTCCGTCTAGGATTAAGAATAGCTTCTAGTGATTCTTTAAGTTCACTTAGCTCATCTGAATCAAAGTCACCTACTTTTTTTCTTAATTCTAAAGGAACTTTCTTCTCATACGATTCAATAGCACTAAGCAAATTCTCACAATTTATCTTATGACTGCCTTCATTATTCCCAGCTTTACTATAGGCCCACGCCACATATGTAGAATTTAAAGTAGCAGAAGCTGATAACATTTCAACAATTTGTTTCTTATTATAGGGGGGTTTTGTCATTTTCATCAAGTGTTGAAAAGCTCCTGATTTATAAATTTTTTGAATCATTACCACTATCCAGTCAATAATGTTAATCCATTGGAACTCTTCGCTACGCTCAGCCGATTAACGTCAGAAACTTAACACCAATTATACGCAACATTACTCAGACAAAAAATTTAAATAGATGTAATCTTGGATTGTTTTTATGATTCCTTTGTTGTGGTATTTATTAATAACCCCTATTGGATTCTTATTGATAGTTGCATATAGATTTTTTTTGCATGCTATCAAGTATGATTCTCAGAAGACCAACACTATTTTTCATAAGCAACTTAAATTATTAATAATCATATGGGGGGTTATAGGGTTGTGGGTGCTTGTATGGTCTTACTTTGGGACGTGTTGTTAAATTTTTTATTAGAATTAAAAAATCAAAAACAAAAAAAATAAAAAAACAAAAATAAGAATTCTTTATCTCCCCACTCCTCTGGTTGCTGCCTTCATAAGTGTGTCATACACATACTTAGTATATTTAGGGTGTTTGTTCTTTAAAACTTCACTATCATATCCCAAATCAAAAATTTCATTTAAAGCCAGAGCCACTGCAGGGCTTCTGTTAATTCCTTGGGTGCAATTAACCAATAAACTCTCGCAGCCTTGCTTGCCAACACTAAAATCAGAAATAATTTTATCTGCTAAGTCAGGAGTAAAAAGAACGTAATTAGAAGACATAGAAGAACTATTGAAAAAAGGAGGACTTATGGCATCAAAAACATATTTGTGGATAACCTTGTAAAGAGAAGATTCTCTTAAAGGCTTTCTAAAATTGCCCCATGCAGGAAAAATTCTCAAAGCATAAGTGCTTTTTGTTGGCTCATACTCAATAGCATCCCGCAAAGACATAATTAATAATTCCATGAAGAGAAGGAATCTTCTTTAAAATATAAACTTAACTGTATGTTATTTAAACAAAAAAAAATAAAAAAACAAAATAAGAATCCTCACCTTCCCCTTGCCATCTTGGCGCAGGAGATGTGTCCTCTTTTGTCTATGAAGTAGAGGTATCCTTTTTTCTTTTTTACTCCGACCTTTGCCACTACTTGTGGCTTGCCTCTTGGCTTTTTCCTGCCTCTTGCCATCTTGGCTCTTGAGACATTTCCTTTCTTGTCCACAAAGTAGAGCCAGCCTTTCTCTTTTTTAACGCCGACTTTGGCTACCATTTGTTTTGCCATAGAAATTCACCCCCTTAACTCTTTTTACTATTGTTTTTATTGGTTTAAGAGGAGAATGCGCTACTTATTCTTAAATCTTTTGGTTTTATCGTCGAAAACTTTAAAAACCCTTAGAAAGAAATCTTTGCCCTACTTGTCTGACTCATACTGGGAATAATATATGATTGTAGTTATTATACCTAAAATTAAGGCAATTATGAATGAAAAAATGCCTGGTATCAGCCATAAAAGCACTGCATAAGCAACAAAGGTGGCTAACACAAGCACATAAGCCCATCTTGAGGCTATGAATAAGTATAATCCTGTTGTGCCTCCTTTGAATTGTCTTAATTTCTCAAAGGTAGGGACTGGTATCAGGGAGTAGATTGCTATTAATAAGTTGATTATTATTACGGCTTGAACAAAAGAGCTCTTGGTTGCAAGAAAGACAGGCGCCAGTAAAAGAGCTATAATCATGTTTGAGAACGGGCCTGCAAATGCAATTAAGCCCAGGTCTTTGTGCCTAACTCCTCCTCTAAAAACCCCTATTCTTAGCTTGGGTATGTCCTGGTGCCATAAAGAGCCTGTAAAGAATAATGGAAAATAGCCATAAGTAAAAAAGCAAACCACCAGGCTTAAAAGAATTCCATTAAGCCAGTATTTATATCTTGATTCATAGCCTAGTTTCAGAGCAACCAGTTTCTGAGCTGAGAAATGAATAAGAAAAGAGATTAAAAGAAGTATTGCCAGCACTATGAAGTTTGCAGCATAGCTTCCGCCTGCATCCACTAATTTAAAAGAAAGAACAAAAGCAGCCACAACCACAGATATAAGAATACCAAACAATTCTTTGTTTGTAAACCTAAACCTCTTTTCACAGCGAGTAAGGAATTCGTTCATAAACAAAAGACTGAATTTTTATCTTTATATAACTTTTTCTTTTACAAGCTTTTCCTCTTAACCATCCCTAGCAAATCCTGTTCATGCCCTGCTCCTACAACAACCATTATTTTCTGCTCAGGGTAATTCTCCATTAAAGCTCTTAGTTTTAATGCCATTATCTTGTTTCTCTCAACAACCAGCACTTTGTAAAGCCCTGGATATCTTTTTTTCAGTATGCCTAAGGCTTTTTTTATGAGCTGTTTCTCAGGCACTTTCCTGATATCTATTCTCATCTTTTTTGAAAAAGGAGCAGATAATATATCGGCTAGAAAATTAAGTTTTTCTTTCCAGCCAAAAGCCTTGGAAACCCTTGCAAGGGTGACTCTTACATCCCTGTCAATAAGAGCAATTCTTTTTTGATTATCCCTTGCCAGCTCAACTGCTCTGAGCATGTCAGTGCCAGGCTTGATGCCCACTATATTGCCAAGTTTTTGCTGCATAAAGCTCCCTATTAGGGAAAACAAGTAACCTTTTAAGCCTAGGCTGGGGATTAGTGCTGGTGAATAACTGGGTTTTTTATCATGAAGCAAAGCCCACAACCTGTTTTTATCAAGCTCAACAGCAACAATATCAGGGCTTTGTTTTCTAAAAACCTTTTCAATTTCTTTTATAGAGGTCTCTGCTATGTGAGAGGTTCCTATGATTACCAGGTTTTTGTATCTTAACATTTTAACACGATAAAAGACTTAGTTTTAATTTAAATCTAAGTTTTAAATCCAAGCACAATGCGTTTAAGTATAATATTGCTTTATCTTCCTGCCTTTCTTTATCTCGCCAAAAGGATTGCCAAAATGCGATATATTTTCCTTCATCTCCTTGTTGGCAGGGGTTTCTAATCCTTTCTCAACCAGTTCTGCTCTTATCTTTAAGCAGTCAATATCAATCCTTGCAGGGCAGTCCTGGATGCAGGCACCACACTCTGTGCACAAGTAAAAGACTTCTTTATAATCATTTTTCTTGGCTAAAAAAGCCTTGAACCTGGCCCCACTAGACTCTTTTAGCAGAACCTTATAGATTGGGCAGTTAAGATTGCAAAAGCCGCATAGATTGCAATTCTCCACAGTTCTGTTTTTAGCTGGTTTCATTCCTCTAATTCACCTATAACTAATCATCTTATTCGGGTTTAATATATTATTATAATCATGCTCGTCTTTTAGTTTTATCAGCTCTTTTTTCTTTACAGGGTTAACAAAGTCCTTGTTTGCCACTCCATAGCCCATGCCCCTGCCAAGGGTTCCATTAATTCTTCTTACAAACGACCTGAAAGTCTTAATCAAATTTTTGTCTTCTTTTGAAAAATAAGCATAAAACAAGCCCAGGCCTGCGTGCCCGTGCAGCCTGGCATTGTGCTTCTCACACCACTGTATTAAGTCATAACTTTTTTCAAGGCTGACAAAAGGGTCTTGTAAATAATAGCCTCCTTTGCTTCTTAGCAGTGAATGAACAAAATTGATTTTTCCAATGATTTTCCTTATTTCAAGAACATCTCTTTTTTTTCCTTTCAGGCTTGAATAAGCAGTGATTAATAAATAATTATTTTCAAAACCAAGTTCCTGGGCTGTTTTTTTATCAATAAACTCTGAGAAGTATATCTCAACATCATTTTTTAAGAGCCTTATTTTTTTCAGCACATCAGACAGTTCTGTAAACTTAAAGATATCAATAGATAGTGTTGGCTGCTCAGTAATTCTGAGCTTGGCCCTTGTTATAAACCCTGTTAGGCCTTCTTTTCCCAGCACACTCTCTCTCTTTTTTGTATAATAATATTTGCCTGTGCCGTCAACAAACTCCACTTCATTAACCCAGGCGCGCATACTGCCTGCCTGGTGGCTTTCCTTTGCAAACAGGTCCAGGGCAAGCATGCCTCCTATGGTTTTGACAGGGTTAAAAGGCCTGAGAGGAAAGCTCATCTTAAACTCATTCAGGATGTTATTAAAATCTTTTATTCTCATGCCTGCCTCTACTTCTACAACTTTGTTCTTTAGGTCAAGCTTTAGTATTTTATTCATTCTCTCAGACGAAAGTATGGTTGTGTTTTCCCCAATACAAGCATCAGCCTTGCTTGCACCAGAACCTCTTATCACAACCGGGTTATGGGTTTGATTAGCATAAAGCATTATTCTTCTTACCTGGTCTGTATTCTGGGGCCACACAACCAAAGCAGGTTTTTGCTCTGTCTCAGAGCTGCAGTAACTATAAGCTTCTAAGTCAAGAGGGTTGTCAGATGAATTCCCTGTTCCCACAATGTTTGCCAGCCTTTTTTTCATTTTTCTTAACCCTGCATTAATCTTCCGTAAGGGTTTTGCTTATTTCAACAATCTTTTTCTTGCTCTTGATATCAACATTCTCTCTTAAATGAACATAACAATAAGGACAAGCCACAATTATCTTCCTGGTTTTCAACTGCCTAAGCCTTTGCCTGGCTATCTTGTTAGCAATTTTTGGGCTGTTCTGCTTAACACCCCCTCCTGCTCCGCAGCAAAAAGTTCTTTTCCTGGCTCTAAAAGGCTCTTCCAGCTTAAAGCCTGTTTGTGCAAGCACTGCCCGGGGTTCCTTAATAATCATGTTTTTCCGTGCAAGCAGGCAGGGGTCATGATAACTTGCTTCTTCAGGATTCTCTGCTATTAGTTTGCGCTTATTAGCCTCCAAGGTCTGGGTTGTGTGCTCAACTTTTACTCCATTAAAATCATAATGTTTTTTAAACACCTCGTAGCAGTGAGGGCAGTTAGTTATTATCTTGGTTATGCTGTGCTTTTTCATGGCTTTAATATTCTTATCTCTTATTTCTTCAAAATCATCTTTATAGCCTGCGTTCAGCAGGGGAGAACCACAGCATTTAAGCTCATTTATCATAATATAATCAATTCCTATGTCTGTGAGCAGGGATTTATAATTATTAAACACATCAACCAGGCCATATTTAGTCATGCACCCAGGGTAATATAGAATTCTGCCTGGTTTTAAGTCTTTAATACCATTTCTTATTTTACTTAAAAAGCCTTTTGGCAATTCAGACCACCAGAGATATAGAAATCAGGGGTTGTTTTAATAGATATTGTTTTTATAATGATTTAAAACCCTGGAAGACCCAAGAAAACAGGGCCTTCCTGGGAAAAAGAGGTGAGTGAATATAACTGTTGAATATGAGTGTTTTTTTATGTCAAGGCGCACTGGTTAAGCACTTTTCCAAGGGTTGATGCAAATAATGGGGTGTTGACCCATACTGCCAGGTCATAGCTTGGGTGTACTTTTGTGTCGTCTAAAAGCATGAATGCCAGCTCTTTGTTATCAACCACACAGAACCTGCCGTTATGCCCTTTAGTGTTTTTTACATCAGCGTATTTTTTTAGTTCCTTTACTGCTTCTTTTGACTTGTTTGTCAGAGGAGCAAGAAGTTTTATGCTAACCCCTTTGTCTTTTGCTTTTTTAAAGCCTTTAATAAGGTGTTTGTGTTTTCTTATCAGTCCTTCTTCTGTGGTCATTAGAATAACTGTTTTCTTGGCATTTTTTATCATTGTGTTAAGATGATTGTATACTTGGTTTCTGCCTTTTATCACTCCTGTCATTTCAGAAGGATTTATCATGTCAATGCCTTGTGTGTGCAGGATATTTAGTTCCTTTAGAACACTTGATCCTTTTAATTGTTCAAGAACTTTGGCTTTTTCATTGGCTTCAAGAGATATCTTTTTTTTCACTCTCTCCACTACTTCTTCTGGTGGAAGAGCAATGTATTTGATTGGCTTGCCTATTTTCATGATTATAAAGCCTTTTTTCTCAAGGCTTTCCAGAATATCATAGCTCCTGCTTCTTGGCACGCCTGCAATATCACTCAGCTCTCCTGCTGTTGACACTCCCCGTGATAAAAGGGCTGTCCATATCTTTGCTTCATAACTATTCAGACCAAAGTCTTTTATTTTCTTTAAAAAGGATTCTTGAACAATCATGTTTATCTCCTCTAACCATTTCTTTTTTAAGGGTTATTTTAATAACTATTACTGAGTGAAGAAAAGAAGGTGTGGTTTATTTAAAAAGGTTTCGATTATGATACTATTTTGGAGTAGTTAATTATTTGAGGTGGGGGTTGAAATGAACTATATTTACCCAAGAACCCTGCCTCGTTGGTTTCGTTTGGAAACAAGGTGAGTCATTATTTTTATATTGTTATTCTATGTCATTAGTTTATATTAATATTTTTTATATCATTATTTCATTAGTTTTCAATATTTATTGTTCATATTTATTGTTTATATTTATTACTTATATTTATTATCATTAATTTTTAATATTCATTATTTATTATCATCAGCCTTTTATGTTTATCATTTATTATCATCAGCCTTTTATATTTATTATTTATTATCATTAATCTTAATATTTATTATTTATATTTATTATTT
>JAHWIP010000089.1 GCA_019322375.1 Candidatus Woesearchaeota archaeon | reverse complement strand
TTATTATTACTGTGTCTGTTGTTCCGTTGTTTCCTAGTGAGTCGTTGTACCATATTGTGTAGTTCCATGTTCCTAGTGTTGTTGTGTTTATGCTTATGTTTAGGTTTGTGTTGTTGTTCCATGGTGTGGTATCATTTTGTATTGTTCCGTTTCTGTATATTATGTATTTTCCTGGTGCTATGTTGTCTGTTAGTGTCCAGTTTATTTTTGCGATTGTGTTGTATTCATGGCTTGCGTTGTTTGGTTGATTTGACGTTGGCGGTGTCGCGTCAATATGAACTGTGTAGTTATACTCATACCATCCATATCCTGTTGGTTCATTGTTATCTTCGCATCTTATATTCCAGAGCAGATTGCCGTCAGGCATAGAAGCTGATATTATATTTTGGCTGTTGTTAGTAACAGTGCTTATGCTTTCATTTGCAGCCCATGAACTTGTGACATTGGTGTAAAGAGTACATGCAGTTATATTCCAGTCATCTGTTACTGTGAAGTTAAAGTCTACTGGACTGCTTGTTGTTATATTAGTATCATTTTCTGGATAATTCAGAGAAGTTATGTTTGGCGGATTATCCTGGGCAGCAGTCCAGTTGATTGTGATGTATGGCTGATTAGCGGGTGTTGTTGATAAGGTATCAACTAAGTCTATGGTATCATTGCATCCTGTGCTTATTAATAAGCAGTACTGAGAATAGCCTGTTTTTGATACATTGTTGCCAGAAACATTCAGGCTTACTGAGTGGTATTGACTTGTTCCTGATGTTGCATTAAAGATAGAACCATGATTATACCCATAAGTGGTGTTTTGGAAATCTGCGTTTTCAAGGCTTGCTCCATAACTACAAGCATAGACATCAATTGTTTCTGCTCCTTCTAAATCTTCAGAATTGAGGTATACGTAAAAACTGGCTGAGTTAATAATGGCATCGTCTGGTATTGGGGAGGTGTCTAAGCTAATAAACATCCGGTACTCTGTTCCGTTTCCTGTGTCATTATTGCCTGTGTAAATGCTGTTGCTTGAGTTCATAAGAACTGTGTTTGTTCCGTTGCCACTGCAATTTGAACTCTGGATATGACCAGAGATATTTGCGGTTGCATTGTATCTTTCTATGAAGGTTGGGTCAATAACATGGTCAAACTCTAGGTATGCTGTTTCTGGCCCTGTGCTCACAACTTTTAAGTCAAAAGTATCATGGCTTTCCTGCATATCTGAGAGATAAACCTTGTAATATCTTTCTTCTGCTATAACTAGGGATTGTGTTATTTTTTCAGTGCTGTTAAAATAATAAACCTCTATGCTTGTGTTTAAGCTTTGATTGTTTCTGACATATATGGTTATGTCATTGCCTGAATTAAGAGGTTTTTCAAATTTTACTCTTACATATTCATTTTTAAGAACTGGCTCTGACCATATATTGTCTTTTTCTTTTACTTCAGGATATATGTTTGAGATAAATGTTTTGTTTTCATCTAAATGTAATGCTTTTGTTATTTCTATCACTTCTGCATATCCTGGGTCTTCTGGGCTGATTTCTATTTCATATTCCTGGCCTGGAGTTAGGTCTGCTATTTTTACCCAGGTCCCCAGACATCCCTGGTTTGCAAAGTCCCAGTCTTTGCATTTCCAGAGCTCGTTTCCTGTTGCTGTTCCTGTCAGAGTTCCATTTGTAAAGTTCAGTTCTGTTGGGTCAAGAGCAAATGCTTTTACTATGTTTTTTTTGCTAATCTTAACTTTATTTTTTGGAACTTCATCTATTCCTAGGCTTGGTAGCTCTCCTTGGGTTCCCTGGGTTAGTTCTAAATCTTGTAGCACTATTTTGTCAAAAGCCTTGCTTTGCACCAGGATTTCTGCAAGCTTAACTCTGTTTGTTTTGTTTGTCTGGTTTGTTTCATTGGAGAGCTTGATGATTGCATTTTGCTTTTCTCCTTTACTGTTCCTGAGCCAGAGAACTTCTTTTTGCCCGGGTGACCCTACATAGGTGGTTGGGAATTGTTCTGTTCCTGTGCTTTCAATCACTTTAAAACTGTATCTTTCTATTTCATTTCCATTGCGATCCATTAACACAAGATAATGAGTTCCTATGCCTTGGGGTACAAATCTGATTTCTGCAGATAAGTCTCCCATGAATCTTTGTTCAAAGCCTTGGTATTCATAGTAAAGATTAAAATTGTCAGTTGCAGGTTCAGGCAGTTTTATGATTGCACTAACAGTTTCTCCTAATACGTATTCCTGCTTGTCTGTTGTTATGAAAGCAGTGTTATTGGCAGTGTTATTGCTCTGATTTTGTACTTCAATGTTTTCAGAGCTTACTTCGTGGGTGCCTACTATGAATTCAAGTGAATCAGCAACACTATGGCTTGTTTTATTGGCTAATTCTGCAATGTGTTTACCTTCTTCCTTTGGATAAAAATCTATGCTGCCTGGTAGCTCTCCGCTGTACTTGTACAAATTATGTTCTGAAGTTATGCTTAGCTCATAGTCTGCCAGATTGTCTGCTGTTATTATCAGGGTTACTTTCTCTCCAATCTCATAGTATGGTTTTTCAACAGAGAGATAGAGGAATTTTGGGGGTGTGCTACTTTGGCTAAGGGTCAGGGTTAAGCCTGTTAGAACTAGGACTAATACCAGCAGGATAATTACTGTTTTCTTTATTGTGTTTGTTATTTTTTTGTTTGTTCTCATGGTATCAGCTTTGAGTACCTTAGTTTTAGCTCGTCCTCTATCTCCCTGATATAATCATAATATTTTTCATAGCCATACAGAATAATGTGTTTTTCCTGCAGTTCCTTGTTGTCTAAGAGTTCTTTGAGAAAATCTTGTTTAGTGTATATCTCTGCTTGGTAGCCATTCATTGCTTGTTTTACTATTGCTTTTTCAAACTGTTCCTTTTCTTCTTTTGTTGGCAGCACAAATATTATTTTTTCTTTATGCTTAAGCACCACTTGCAGATTTATGATTTTCTTTGCCTTGTTAATGTAGCCCAGCACTGCTTGCAGATTGCTGTCCAGTTCCAGCTCTGCTTTCTTTCTTCTTATCTCATTAAGGATTAGGAGATATATGGTTTCATCGTTTTCTAGATTTAATGAGCATAGATATGAGCGCCCTATTATTGTTTTCTTGAATATCTTGTTCTTTATCAAGACACTTACTTTCTTGTTAATATAGGGATACTTCTTCCCTAGCCTGTGAGCTATCTGGTTTATGCTATAGAGAGAACTAATATCTTTGGCATACAGGCTAATTATTTCTTGCTCTAGTTCGTTGCCAATCACTATTAAAACCCTTAACCCTCATCTGTGATGTATAGCTATTATATCTAAAGAGATATAATGATATAATATTTTTAGAATGAATTATTTATAAATGTTTCGATTTTGCTTAATATTATATCTTATAGAGTATAATGGAGTTAAAGCATTAAAGCATAGTAGAATCTTACCAGGTCTTAATCTCTTTCAGAACAATCTCTTCTCCGCTTACTATTTTAGCTGTTTTGCCGCACTTAGGGCACTCATACAAGATGAAATCATGTTCATGAACCAGTATTTTTGGTTCTCCCTGATAGCCACACACACACTTAACTTTGGCTTTCACAGGTTTTACAATAACCTTGAAATCAACCATCTTACCTAAGAAATCCTTTAATTCCTGTGCTGGCAGATGAGCCAGGTCACCCACTTCAAGAATTATTGACTTTATTTTTTTGCCTTTTGCCTGCCTATTGACTTTTTTAAGAATATTATTTATGATTAATGTTTCATGCATTTTTTGTGTCTGGGGCTTGTTTAGGTTTGCTCAAAGACTCGTCTTTGGCACTCAAAGGCTCTGCCTTTGATGGTTCTTCTTCATCACTCAGGTTTTTGGTTATTATCTTTCTCTTTTTAAGAACGTCTCTTAGCCTTGTTCTTTCTTCTGTTCCTTGTTCTGCACTGGATGTTGGTTTAGGTTTCTTTTCTTCTACTAGCTTTTCTTCTTCTTTTTTTGGTGCTTCTTTCTTTTCTTTTTCTTCTTTTTTTTCTTCAATAGGCTTAGCTTCTTTATCCTTCTCACCCATCTTTTTAAGGTATTTGCCCTCCTCCTTAGGCAGTCTTTCATCTCTTACCATTGCCTCATCAAGTATTAGGCCATGTTTTTTTCTAAGCTGTTCTTTTATCTTCTTAACAGTTTCTTTTAATTCCTGCTTCATGTGCCTTGAGCGCTCATCCAAGAGCTTTAATATGTTTCCTGTGTGCCTCTCAAACTCTGTGAATTTGTCCATCAAGTTACCAAACTCTTTTCTATTAGCCTTGTTGCTTAGCTGGAGTTTCATCTTGTCAAAATCTCCTTGTATTGCATGAAAGGTCTTGTCAAGCTCATCCACCATGGTCTCATACTTCTCAAACTCTGCAAACTTCTTTTCTAAATCCAAAAATATGGTTTCTGCTTTATCAGCATGCCTTTCTATGGTTGCCTCAACTTTTTTGATTTCCAGGATTTCTTGCTTGACTTCCTCGTTTAGCTTTGCAACCTGTTCTATGCCTTTGTAGAAGTTCATCTGCTGCCTCATCTTCTTTAGTTCTTCCATTATATCTCTCATCATTGCTTCATTACTCTCAATATTAGCTTTAAGAGCTTCAGATTTGCCATCCTGTTTTCTTATCTCTACCATAAGCTTTTCTGGATGCACACTCTCAACTAAATCCACGGCTTTAGTAGCACTAACCTCTATCTTGGTCATTGTTTTGTTAGTGTCCATTATCATGCCTCTAAGCTCTCCTAGCTGCTCGCTCACCCTTGAGAATCTCTCAGAATTAGCTTTTCTTATCTCATTATATGATTCTAGCTGGGCTTTTATCCTGGTAATCTCCATGTCAAGCTTAGGGTTGCCAGAGTTAAAAGCTTCATCTTTTTTCTCCTGATCAGCACCTGCTGCTTCTGCCTCTGCGTCTGCTATGCCCTCAGCTATTATATCGTCTCTACTCTTTTTTTTCTTTCCAAACAATGCCAATACCTCACCTCTTTTTAGGTTTCAATTATTCTGCCTGTCTCCTTGGCAACATCCTTTCTTAGCCTGGTTTCAATCTCTTTTTTCACATCTACTTCTTCTTGTTTTAGAGATTCTTCTAGTTCTTTTTCTGCATTATTTAATATAATTTCTACTGTTTTAAAATCTTTCTTTTCATGAGTGACTTGTGCTATCTTAATCTTAGCATTAACATTCCTTAACCAGAGGCCTGCTATAAAAGGGTCTTTTCCAGCTTTTCTTGCTTCACTAATCCTGTTTTTTATTTCATCAAGCTTTTCTTTAAGCGCACTTATCCTTGTTTGGTGCTTCTCTTCTTCTTTTTCATCTGGGATTAGCTTTTTCTTTGCTTCAAGCCTTTTTATCTTTTCATCATATGCTTCTTCTAGCTTTCTATTGGTCTCACCTATTTTTTCCATGAGTTTTTTTATTTCAGACTCTTCTTTCCCTTCAAACTCCTCTTTTCCTTGTTCTTGTTCAGGCATTCTCCAAAGCCTCTAATAATTTGTTCTTATCCTTAATAGAACTTATCTTTTCAGCTAATTCTTTGTTATGCAGTCCTTGTTTTATCCAGTCAGCAAACTTATTATAATCATCACCAACATAGTGTTGGAAAGTAGTAGCATCCATCTGCTTTATCTTATCTTTTAGCTCATCAAGGGTTTTTACCTCTTCTCCTGTCTCCAGTTTAAAGGTATAGGTGATTTCTTGTTCTTCTTTTACACTTTTCTCTATGCCATTGGTTACTTCTTCATCTTTTTTCACCTTTTTCTCAAGGTCTGGTTTAGCTCTGGGTTTTTCTTTTTTTATTGGTTTTTCTTTTGTTTCTTCTCCTTCAATTTCTTCTTTTTTGGCTTCTTCTTTTTTTAATTCTTCAGGCGGTTTTGACAGCTCCTCAACAGCTTCTGCTTGTTCTATTTTATTGAGTTTTTCTTTGTCTAGTTTTGGAAGTGGCTTATTATCTCTTCTTAAATCAAGCAAATCAAGTATCTCTTGCTTTGAGGTGGTTAATTTTAGGTGTTCTGCCAGTTCTTTATCTCCAACAGCATTCGCAGTCCAGGCGGCAAAGTCATTCTTATCTTCACTCACATGCTTTTCAAAGTCTTCGTCCTTCATAGCAGCAACCTCATCATAAAGACTTGCCATGTTTATAACAAGCATGCCATTTACTAGTTTTAAGATTTTGTCTGGGCTTACATCTTTCTTGAAAAAATCAGCACCACGGCTCTTTTTTTCCTCTTCTCCTTCTGTTTCTTCTCCTTCTGCTTCTTCTTTTTTTGCTTTTTCTTTTTTCATCTCTTGCTCATACTCAGCTCTTGCTTTTTTTGCCCTGGTAATAGCTTCTTGTAACTCCTCTTCTGAAACCAGTTTTCTCTCTAGTTTCTTTGGTTTTTTACCTAGTTTGTCCCAGTTCTTCTGGATTCTTGGTATAAGGCCTTCAAGATAGATCTCTACCATGTTAAAGTTGCCTGTTTTTACCTTGTCTGTTGCCAGTTTTAATTCAAGTTTAAGGTCAAACACATCAATTTTTTCTTGTTCTAATTGTTCTAGCTCATATCGCATCTGGTCTATCTTTTCATTATATTCATTGTATTTCTCAATTTCCTCGTCAGTAAGCCTTTGCACACTGTGCATAATAGGCCTGAAGGCTACGAAATAAGGCTTGCCCCTGTTATAATGAGGATTTTCTACCATTCCACTACCAACTGTTGCTTTGACCAAGGATCTAAGCACATCTTCACCATACTTCACCCTAATCCTTTCTAGGTCTCCTTCGTCTCTGGTTCTCATCTGTACTTCTGTGTTAATGTTAGCTTTAATAGTTCCGACAAAGTCGCTTAGTACCTGTGATATAAGTAACATTCCCAAGCCCCATTTTCTGAACTCCCTGCATCCTCTTTCTATCTGCAGGAAGCCTTCTCCGCTTCCACCAAACTTGGGCAGCAGCCTATGAACCTCATCGTATACAAACACTACTTTTAGGGTTCTGCTTTCTGGGAAATTAGCTCTGAATATCTGCCTAATGCTGTTAGCTACAAATATGTCCATTTCTTTTGGCTCTAGTTTGTGGCATGCAAATACCTGTATCTCGCCTGGTTTAAGATACTTCTTGATATCTATCATTTCTCTTGGATTATTTACCTGCCTGATATTACCATTAAAGGTTCTTGCATCTGTTGGCTTCATTCCAAACATTGGGTAAAGCGACAGCATGGTCTTGTCAGTGCATTTTCTTAGCATGCCTGTCCATTGAGCTGTTGGGTCGAACACCATTACTGCTACCCCTTTTAAGAGCAACTCTTCAATTATTACCTGGGCTGATATTGTTTTTCCTCCTCCTGTGCTTCCTGCATCAATGGTATGAGTCATGAATGCTTCCATATTGAAATAAGTCTTATGATCTGTTTCTGCTATCTTACCCACATAGATGCTTCTTGGCCCGGGTTTTGGGAGCTCGCTAAGCTCAACTTTTAAGTGGAATTTTTTCTTTTCTTCTATCTTTCTTTTAACATACCAGTATGACAGAACTGCTAAGGTAGCCAGTATTAGGAATATTAAGACATGCCACACCCTTATAGGTCCTATTATTCCCACAAGATACCAGGGGGTGCTTACCTTAAAGATAACACTTGTTCCTGCGCTTAAGCCAAGATAATTAGCAGTAACTCTTAGTATATAATCTCCTGTTTTTGTCCCTTTTGGAATTATCGCGTTTTTTAACAACGAGAAAGATGTTTTTAGGAATACATTAGTATCATAAGACCATATTGTTTCTTTTCCTTCTATGTCTTGGATAGTGTAGAACAACTGCACAGGGTATTGTAAGTCTGTTAATAGGTTTCTTAGGTCTGTCTTGAACTTTAATAATTCTCCTGGATAAACCTTTTCCTTGCTTAACTCTAAGTCTATGAGTAAGGCTTGTACTGGTAGCTTGTCTTTTGGAAGCACCTCTATTATTATTGGTATGCTCACATTAATATCTCCTGTCATGAGCAGGCTGCCATTGTATATGCCTGGGTCTCCAACCCCAAAGATGGTAATAGTCAGATAATCATCTGAGCGAGGTGCAAGCAGCATTGAATCCTTGTCCATTTTAATGAGATGACTAACATTGCCTTCAACTGTGAAATATATATTTGCTGGCCTCTCTTTAAAACTGTAAAGAGTTACTTTTTCCTGTAAAAAATTGCCCAGCCTTAGCTTTCTGTTAATCTCTGAAATTGACACTATGTAATCAGTACCTTCAATCTTCTTTGGCCTCTGAATAACTGGAGGCACATCATATTCTCCTGTCTTAGTCTCTGTTCCTTCTGCATCCACTCCTTCTTGAGTGCTTGTTCCTGGTTCATCTATTCCTGGTCCTATGCCTGTTAGCGGAGGGTATGGTGGTTGTACTGTCACCATTACAATATTATGCTCTGTGCCATTATTCCTGGTTATGGATACATTGCTTCTGTAAAGTTCATAACCTGTTTTGTATGCATAGATTGTCCAGTTTCCCTCTGGGGCTGTTAGGTTATAGAACCCAGTGGTATTATCACTATAAGTTGTATAACCAGCAACTTCTATTATTACTTGCCCTAATGGATTGCCAGAAGTATCAGTAACATTTCCATAAACATATCCTGGGAAAATAATGGTTCCATTGCCTTCTGGGCACTCGTCTGTTGGGTCGCTCCAGAAATAATAATCCTGCCAGTCGCTGTTGTGTATGGGCAGCAACATCTGATAGTTAAAGCGTTCTCGCCTAAAGCTTTCTACAGGCACCTGTAATACCTTTGTTACCAGCACAAGATTTCCACTTCCATCCTTTAGGATTCCTGTGATAAAAGTGGTTGAGTTAGTCTCATTCCATATATAGGTGTAAGTTGCAGGAGCATTTGTTAGATTGCCCCCTATATCAAAATTTTCTGTGCTTGTAAATGTGTTTGTGGCTGAGAAGAAGCTAGTGTTACTGATGTTCATATACGCATCATAATCTGCTGTAGTAGCTGCTTGCAGAGAAGCAAAATCTATATCTGACTCATTAACCATGCTTGCATATATCTCATGCTCTATGTTTGGTTCAAAACAATAGAATAATAGGTGTTTCTCATTACCTGATTCTGTAAGAGTAGTGTTTCCAGTAAAGTTATAATGCCATACCTGGGTCCATTCAACACCCCATGCTGTTCCATAAACAGCTGACCAGTGACTCACATCATAAGCCATTCTTAGTTCAATCTCTGTGATTACTCCTCCTTCTGCTTCAAGAAAAGCAGCATAGCCTATGAACTGGCCTACTATCATCAGTCCTTTTATAGCCAGAACTAAAAGTATGAGTATAAGAAATGTAAATACAATTTCCTTGGTTCTGGTTTGCTGTACCATTTTTTTATTTTTCTTTATGCTTTTTTCTATGCTTTTTTCTCCTTATATCTCTCCTTAAATCTTATTTTTCTCATTGTCAATCATGATTTGTATTTTATTTCCAAGAGACACAAGCATTGGGTGAAGCATCTCTTTGATTTCATCATCTAGCTGGTTATATGCTGCTTCTATTCTTTTGTACTCTTCAAGAACAGCTCCTAGCTGAGCATTGTTAAGCAGAGCTGTAATATTGTTTATCATACCTTTTATCTCGTTAACATTATCCTTGCTATCTGTTGCTGTGGTAGCATAGTAATCCTTTATTTTATTAGCTACTTCTTCAATTCTTTCATATGCATCATTCTTTGCAATTGTTGAGAGTTCTGAGTAAGCGCTTTTTGCTTCTTCATACAATGCAAGGGCTTTTTCTACATCCCCAACATCAAGCTCATCATTTATCTCATTAAGTATAATATTAATGTAGTGAAGGCTCTTTTGATTGTAGAGCTTGTAAATCACATACTTTGCTGCGTCCAATCCATTGTATTTTATGCTTACAAATATCAGGCTTCCCAGCAGTATTACTATGACAGGGATAAATATAATTCCTTTTATTTTTGGCAGCTTTAGCTTCTTTGTTGAGAACCCTGTTATTTTATCATCACTTACTGACTCGGGGTTTATGAAAACAGCAGTCCTTATGTTTTTCAAAAGTTCTAGGTCAATGCTTTTTTCAAAATAATAGATCAGGGTTTTATCTTTATCTCCTTTTAGTTCAAAACTGATTATTGGGTCTTGTTTTATAACCTCATATTTTTCTGTGCTTAGAATTTCATCTGCATTATTAACAACGTTTTTGGGTATTACTTCTAGGATGAAAGTATTGTCTGTGAGGTTATATGTTTTTATCTCTCTGACAAGAAGGGTTAATCCTTTGGTGGTGCCATCCTTATATGTTACCCTGGTATTTTTTGTTTTTGTTGAGATTACTACTTCCTGCTGTAGCTCTTCTAAGAAATCTAATAATTTATTTTGATTAATTGCCGTGCTGATATTATTTATTTTTATGTATTCTTTTAATAACTCTGTAAGTTCTGTTTTATCTATGTAATCAACAAACGAATCGCTTTTAAGAACCGTGATGCTTACAGGGCTTTTTTGATATACATTCTGTGCTTCTAGGACTAGTTTTTGTTTTTGTGCTTGTTTTTCTTGCTCTGATAGGTCATTTCTAAAGCTAATTGAATCCAAATCTCTTATAGTATTCTTAAAAGTTTTGATGCTGTCCTTTATTGTATTTGTGATTCCCAGGGCATCTGCTGCTTCTCTTTCATCAGTAGGCAGATTTTCAAGCTCATCAAGGATTCGTTCAAACTCTTTTACCCAGTCATTATATGTTTTTGCTTCTTCTGATTGCTCTGTCACAGCGAGAGTTTCTGCAGGAATTTGTTCTTTTCCAACTCTGAACTCCCAGGTCTTGCTCACGCCAGTTTTACCGTTGTTACCAATGCACTCAACCTTCCACCAGTATGTCTTGTTCTCAAGCTCTACAACTCCGAACTTCTGTTCATTATTATTCTTTACAGTAAGACTTCCCAGATAGATAAAGAAACCGTCATTGTTCTCATTGATGTATATGCTGCAGTTAAGAGTGTTGTTATACTCTGCCCTGAACGCAAGTTCGTTTGACGGGCCTGTTATTACTGAATTATCCTTTGGTCTTATTAAAGTCACTTTTGGTTCTGTGCTTGTTATTGGTTCTAATTGGATTGTGAAGGTTTTGTCCTTGGTTATGTCAAGCTCATCAAGATATATTGAGTAGTTCTCCTTTAGAACCATTATATCTCTTCTTCCTTTCTCTAAGTAATATTGTACTTTGCCATTAGTATCTGTTTCTTTTTGTTCATCCTCAACCTCAACAGTTGCTTTTTTAATGGCTTTATTTGTAACAGAGTCTTTTACAACAACTTCTATGCTATAAGCATTGCTTACATCCATGGTTATGCTCTTGTTCCTGGTATTGTTATAAGCATCTTTTACAAAAACAGTTTCTGTGTAGTTGCCTGCCTTGGTATAAGTTATTTCTACCTCTTTTTTGTTTACTTTTGAGCCGCTGCTCAGATGCCAGGTATATTCTAAGGTGCCCACTCCTCCACTTGCATATGCTTCCAGGGTTAGTGGAACATTTTTTCGCGGGTCCTCATCAGATTCTATGTCTATGTTAATGTTATTTTTAATCTCATAATCTAACTCTTGTATCTCTGTGGTGCCAGTATAGTTGAAGTATGCCTCTAGTATGTATTTGCCTTCTTCATTGGTAAAGGGCAGGTATTCTTGGAACGGATAGTTCATGATGTGCTCTCCCATAGCAGGCACTTCACACTCCACAAAACCTGGCTGGTCAGGGCACACCTCTACTCTTATACTCGTACTATTAGGTGCACTTATGGTCATTAAGCCGTATTCTCCAATGACATACTCTGTTTTTTCTATGCTAATGCTGAACTCTGGTTCTGATTCTGGTTCAGGAGTGGTGTTGATTTTGAAGGTTCTTGTCTCACTTGTCTCTGAATTATTTGCTTGGTCAGAGCATGATATTCTCCATTCATATAATCCATCACTTAGTTCTGTCAGGGTTGTTGTTGTGCTTTCACTGTCCTCGGCTACTATGCTCTTATTCACAGCACCATCCAGGATTACATCACAGCCAGACTCCTCTGTAGGTGTGTTTATCACAATAAAAGTCAGGTCAGCACTAGATGAATTTATCTGAGTGTTGTTTAATGGGGATATCAAGATAACTGTGGGTTCTATCACATCAATGGCTATCACTCTTTCCTCACTATTCTCAGAGTTATTAACAGAATTACATGTAATGCTCCATGTGTGAGTATCCACGCTAAGATTTGCTGTGAATTCATTAAATCCATGATTAGTAATGTTATCATCTGTTTGGTCAATCTCTGAGTCAAGGTTTAAAGCACAACTAATACTGGTATTAGTGATATTATCAAGGCTTACATAGTATTCAAAGGTTATGCTTTGCTGATTAGCATAGGTGTTGTTTTCCGGGCTTACAAGGTCAATTGTTGCTGATACTAATAGAGTGTTTAGTATGAATAAGAGTGTGAAGCTTAACAGGAGCACATTTCTTTTTCCTTTTATTATGTTGTAGTTGAGGCGAAAACCAGCACATTTATGTGCTGGATGAAGCCACAACAAAACATTCAAAAAACTCATTTTTAGTGAGTTTTTTGTTATGTTGTTATTCATTTTTCTATTTCTTCTATCATTTTTTTTAGTCTTCTGACTAGCTCTTCTTTTACCAGGTTTTGGGTTTTGTAATCAGCCAGAATTGGTTTTTTGGCTGGCTTTTCTTCTTCTATTGGCTTTATCTCTCCAAGCCTGAGCTTGTATTTTCTTGTCTGTACCTTGATTATGCTTCTTACTTCTTCACTCACATCAAGAAAATGATTTTTTTTGGCTAGTTCTCTTAGTTTCTGAACAAGGGAAGATGGCATCCTCACGCTTACTATGGAAGTTACCATCTTCCTCCCCCTTGCCCAGATTTTTTGGCATTTTTGTTTTGTTCAGAGCTGTGCAGTTGTTGCTCTTGCACATACTCTCTGGCAAATTCTCTTATGGCTTCTGAGCGTGATTTGAAGATTTTCTTTTTGACAAGTGAGTCTAGTTCTAGAATTAGCTCGTCGGGCAGCCGGATGTTCAATACTTCATTCTTCTTTGCCACCATTGAACCTCTGTAAGACAAATGTAT
>JAHWIP010000088.1 GCA_019322375.1 Candidatus Woesearchaeota archaeon | reverse complement strand
TCTTCTTCAAAAACCTTTATTATCTCTGTGTCCCTGACTTTTTCCACTCCTTCCATTCTTAGGATGTCCCTTACCACAGTTACTATGTTTTCATAGCTGTGCAGAACACTCTCTTCTTCTTTTCTCTTCCCAATCTCCTTGAACAACTGGTCAAGCCTTTTAAGGTATTTCTCAGCATCTTTTAATAATGTATCAACTTCTTTTCCTGATAACTGCTTTTTTGTTCCATGCTCAAGCTCTTTTCTTACTTCAAGATTTCTTCTCAGGATTTCTATGTACTCTTTTTCCAAAAGTTTCTCTTTCTTCACAAATATATCTGTAAGCACATCAGGAGTTTCTTTTGGAGTGGGCGGAGGAATTCCGTACATCATAAGAGCTGCCTGGCTGGGAGTAAGAATGGATAAGAAGATATCCTCCATTCCCATGTCCTTAAGCTTAAACTTAACTCTTTCAAGCAGTTGGTCTCCTGTGCTCATAAACATATCAATAGCTTCTGGGCTGGGCTTGATTCTTCCCATCTGAAGCAGTAATTTCCAAGGCATAAAGATTCCTCTGTCATAAAAAGGAATGCCGTCCCTTAGAAAAGTAAAAAACACAGGGTTGGCTTCTTTAATGCCTTCCCAGAAATCAGTAAGAATCCACACCTGAATATTTATCTTGTTTTCAATACCTGTCATCTTGCCAGCTTCATATCCCATGCCAATGATTATTGCTCTAAGCTTGTCTTTTAACTCTGCCCGGGTCATCTTTTTAACATCAGTATCATCAACAATTATGCACACATCAATATCACTTTTATGAGTTGCTTTGCCCTGGACCAGGCTGCCTGCCAGGATATATGAAACAATGTACTTCTCAAACTTCTTAAGCACCATGTTCTTATGAATCTCAGCTATCTTAATTGCAGCCAGCATGCCTGTGTCATGCACAGGAGCACTCATAGCAATCATCTGAAGAATTTCGTATTTAGCATCATAGCAGGCCTGCCAAACCTCTGTTAATATAATTGTTTCAGGAGCCAGGTTTTTATCCACTTCCTGAGCCATCTTATCAATAATACCGCCAAGCCTTTCCTTAAGCTCTTCTTTGCTCATCTTCTGAGAATCAGCATCATCAACCAGCACAAGAACATTAACCTTTTCTTTTTTATCATCTTCTTTATCAGGAGGCAGAAGAGCAACTCCCATGATGTATCCTTCAAACTTCTTAACAATTTTATCCTTAAAAGCCTCAAGCTTGTCCTTGATTTCTTCCAGCCTTTTCTTAGCATCATCAGGAATCTGCTCGCTCATCTTATCAAGCTCCTTGGTAAGAGCAGAATCTTTTTTCTTCCCTTTGTCCTTGCCCTTCTTAGGCTCTATTTTTTCTTCTTTCTCTTTTTCCTGCTTAACAGCTTCCACCTTCTTAGCCTTTAACTTCTTTGCCAAAGAAAAACCACCTCAAAATACATTATGATTATAACGAGAGAAAGAGAGTGATGATGGTTTATAAAGATTTTGGAATAGAAATAAAGTTAAAAATAAAAGAAAAAATTTATTTAATCTAATTATCAAGCTTATAAGGTGCTTCCTCAAGCATCTTGTCTGTTACTGCTCCGATTTTATCATACAGCTCTATTAGTTCTGCCATGTATTCTTTGTGTTCTGATAATTTGCCTCTGTCAACTCTTCCTTCTGTTTCTGTGTATTCAAGGATTTCATCCAGGCTTTCTGGCCCTAGTTTTGCTAGGGGTGTTGCTTGTATCTTCTTGATTTTATCTCCCATAGGTCTTCTTAATCCTTTGGATAAGGCTTCCTCAGTAGTATTCTCTTTGTTTTGTTCTAGAATTTCATGCAGTTCAGTCCTGCCAAAACCCAGCACTGCGTTCATTGCTGCGCTTTCCTGGAACTCGTCATACTGTGCTAGGGGGTGTACTTCAAGGTATTCTTTTCCACTATCAGCACCACTTGCTACAAATGCATTCTCATACTTTTGCCTGCCGTCTAGTTCTTTTAGGTTTTCCAGATCAACAAGCTTTTGATTATCATAAGTTGTTGCTTCTCCTGCTATTTGCGCTTTTCTAAAATTGTGCATAACAGTGTTTTCATTTCTTACAGCTTTCTTTTTTAAAGCCTTATAAGCTTCTATTGCTGCAAATTTTTTCTTTGATTCGGTCACAATTACCACCTCTGTAGTAACTACTAAATAGTAGTCAATATTTATAAATGTTTTGTTTTTAGTATAGGAAAACCACTATTAGCCAAGCAGAAATCTCAAAACCCTAAAGAACCAAATCCATTATTTTTTATACTTTTTATCCTTTTTCTTTAAATGATAATCACGAAAACCAGCTTTTTCCAAGCCCTTCTTAGGAATAATCCCTTGCTCATCATAAAGATTTAACAAACCAACAGCATGATTCAAGTCCAGGTTTTCCTTTTTAACAATATCACCTGCCCCTGTGTAGTCAACAATGTCATTAATATGCTCTCTGTTCAGATGGCCCCTGGCCACTCCTTCTAATCTCTCCTTAAGAGGACCCATCAGCTCTTCCTCTTTATGCTTATTAAAAACATCAAACTTGAAACGCTCCTTTAATCTATTAACCATCTGCTTTAACTGAGACCTGGTAGTGCCAGTATACGCATTCATCAGCATCTCATTCTCAAACTCATCCTTGCCACTAATATCACTCTTAAAATAATCCTTTGCCTTACCAATATAATAATCAGCCATATGGCCAGCAAACTCATCCTGCTTCTTATCCTCCTTTAAAATGTCATAATCAACAAGATTATCCTTGCCCAACAAAGTCTTGTTAACAGCAAGATCATAAGCCTCCCTGTGATGCAAGTCTGTTGTATCCACTAATTTTTTTGCTTTTTTAGAAAGCTTGTAATATTTCTCAATATGCTCAGGAGCCTTTTTCTTTTCATCACTCTTTCCCATAGTAGTAACACTTACATTCTTATTTAATATAAATCTTTCGCTTCTAAAGCCTTGTTTTTAGCTTAATACAAAAATTGTAAGTGCAAATTTGTGAGTTTTCGTTAAATTTAAATAAATCCATTTCAAATAATTAAAAAAGGAGGTGAGCATCTATTGGTTGACACTCTTCTAAAATATGTTGAAGAGCAGCTGGGCAAAGGTTACAGGCCTCACGCTGTAAAAGAGAATCTTGTAAGAAAAGGCTACAGCCCTGCACTTGTAGATAATGTGCTTGAATCTGTAATGATGAAGAAAAACACTTCTGGGCCTGCACCAACCCAAGGTGTTAGCCATGCAAAACACCTTTCCTCCAAGACAATCCTTGTGTTATCATTCATAATCATTGTTATTCTAGGAATTGTTTTTATACCCAAGCTTGTAAAAACAAAAGAGCCATTGCTTGACATAACTGCCAGCCCTGACAAACATAATTATTATCAAGGAGAAAAACTAGGCTTTGAAGTAGAAATATACAATATGGGCTCATCAGAAAGATTTGACACAACCCTGAGGTACAGGCTTTTGGATAAGAATGACAACATGATTATAAGCAGAGAAGAAACCATAGCTATAAGCACATCCACAAGCCATTACAAAACAATAGACCTGCCAGGTAATATAAAGCCAGGCACCTATACTCTTAAGGTATATGCTAATTATGAAGGCAGAGTAGCAACCTCATCATTCACCTTTGATATAGAGGAAAAAACAGCTACTATAAAAGAGACTTGTAGTGATGGTGTAAGAAACCAGGATGAGGTTGGTGTTGATTGCGGAGGTGTTTGTGGAGGTTATTGGTATGATAATGCCTGCCATTCAACACCCAAACAAGTAACTCCTTCTGAAGAAGAGACTTGTAGTGACGGCATAAAGAACCAGGATGAGGTTGGTGTTGATTGCGGAGGTGTTTGTGAAGGCTACTGGTATGATGGCTCATGCCATTCCTCACCCAAACCAAAGCCGCCTGAAGAACAGAGCTTTGCAGAGAAAATGATGCAAGCCAGAGCTCTTGCAAAAACCAATCCTGAACAAGCCAAGAACATCTGCTTAAGCTTAAAAAACAGTGATGACAAGGATAAGTGCTTGAAAACAATAGCCTCGCTAAGCATGAAAAAAGAGTACTGCGAATTAATCACAGGAACAGAAGATAGAGATATATGCTACTACCCGTTCTTTATGCAAGGAGACTACAGTGTGTGCGAGAAACTAACAGACCCTGAGAACAAAGAAGCATGCGAGCAGTTAAGAGACATAAGTGAATTAGCAAAGCAGTTGAACTACACAACAACTACTTGATGTTTATCTGAACACAGGCCAGATTTCTGTTTTATAAAGCAGGCTATACTCCTCTATTTTTGAGAGTTCTTGTAATTGCTCAATGCATGGGGGATAAGGTGGTTTTATAACTCTTATTTCTAAAACATCTTTTTCTAAGTCTGATGCTTTTATATCAAAAAATCCTGTTGTGGCTTCGCCAATTTCTGCTCCGCCAAACTTAGCAGGTTTCATATCAAGAGCCTTGTCAGGAAGCTTTTCCCCTTGTATCTCAGTGCAGTATGCAGGAATATGTATTCCATTGTCATCTATAACCGAGGCACTTATTGAGTAAGAACCAGGAACAAGGTTAACCATTACTTCCTCATCCACTCCTTTGCCAAAAAGAACCATGGTTGTGTAAGGCAGGAAACTAATAGCTTCTTGTTTTGTAAAGGTAAGCATTACTATTTCATTATCCTTATCAATGGGTTGGATAGAATCAATGGATGGAGCCGGGTCATTCCATGTTTTTTCAACAGTGTCAAAAACAAAATCCTTTATTATGTTATATTTTTTCACATCAATCTTTATTTCTTTAAAAGCAGATAGTTTCTTGGTTCCAAGATTTTCTAAGGCCTCTTCATCAGTGCTTAGAAGGATAGGCAGGGTTGCATACCCATTCTTTTGGATAGATAAGATGCCTCCCTGGCATAAAGGCAGACTCCCTTCCCATATGGCAGCGCCTGAATCAGCATCGATTTGTGTTCTTCCAACCCAGCAGTCATCATACTCTCCGCAACTAAAAATCAGGTTTGCATTTTCCAGGGGCTGTCCTGTCTCTTTGTCTTCAGCTTTTACTTTAATATTGCCTGAAACCCATGCTTCTTCTTTGCAGAACAAGCTGTGACTATATGGTCTTGGAGTGTAAGATGTTGTGTCACCGCTTGGATCAGGCAGTTCAACCTCAGCTGAGTCAAATATTAGTTCAAGATCAGAATAACTGTAAGGCACAGTTCCTAAACCAATCAACCATTCAAGAATTCCTTTGTTCTCAATAAGATTTGATTCAAGTGCAAAAACATATTTAAAATCTCTGATTTCAAGAGGAGTTTCTTGGCTGATTACTATTATGAGAGGCCAAGACACATCATAAAAGAATCTGTAAGTAGTATCATAACTAACCGGGATCATGTCATGAGGAGGGGTATTCAAATGAGTGCTGGGCACAATCAAGTCCCCTTTGCTTGGATTAATATTAAAATCTATTGGCTGGTCCAAGTAGAGGAAGTCAATCTCAATGTTTCTGAGAAGCTCAGGATTAATAGAAGTGTTAAGCACACTTGTTTTTAAGAAGTTAACATCTATTCCGCTGCCAGTGATTGGCTGGTAATTCTTTGAATTATTAATCTGCAGGCTTGGCACATAGCTTAATAACAGGCCTTGTAAATCCATTTTTACTTTTTCCTTGCTCCAAGTGATAATATAAGGGTCGTGATTAGTAACAGTTCCTTTTGGCGGAAGCAAGGAAAAGTCAACACCTGCATGATAATCTATGAGTTTTTCTGTAAAGGTATCTGTGAATTGTGAGAACAAGGCTGCTTTGGTAAGGTTTATTGCCAAATCATAGTATTTCATAAAGGGAAAACGTATGTTAGAGGTGAATTTGCTCTTGGTTGTTTTAACATTCTCTTTGGTCATCTCAATTTTTTGAGTCACATATATGCGTATATCATCAGACATAATATTAGTAATAACCTCTATTTCCTGCGAAGCAGAAACATCAAAACCTCTTTCCTCTAGTTTAGAAAAGTCTCCTTCGCACATAGGAAGTTCTCTTTTTATGTATCTTGATACCTGTTCTTCCATTTCTTTTATTGTGGGAATCTCCAAATCAATTTCATAGTTTCTTGAGCTGGCTCTTCCAGGAACATGTACATAATAAGGCACAGGACTCAGAACTTCTTCTGTTGAAAAAGAAACAAACTCTGACCTTGTAGGACTAGAAGGATAAATCTTAAACATACCTCCTGAAAGATAAGTGTCTGCTGGGTCAATATACCCTCCATGCTCTCCAAGCTTTTTTATTGCTTCAACCCCTTTCTGATGTATACAGTTAATAACATAGGTCTCAACAGGCTTGAATTCTTCTGGAACAGCCTCTTCCTTGAATTCTTCTTCTATAACCTCCCCTCTCATAAAGGCAAAGTAAATAACACCAATCACAATTATTATGATAAGAGCAAGGATTACAAACAAGGTTATCTGTGCTTTTTTATCTTTTTTATTCATTTCCTTCCTCCTTTATCACTCTTCACCACAAAAAACAAGTAGCGCCTAGCCCATCCAATGAATAGTATGATAATAATAATTGTTATTATGTTAAAAATCACAAGGTTAATCTTTTCAAGCAAGCTAAGAAGAGAGAGTAAGACTAACCATACAAGGATAATCATTATTACTGGAAGAATATATTTCTTAAACCTCTTAAACTCAGACCAGGCCTGTTTAAAACACTCCTTTGCTCTGCCCTTGAAAAAAGCCCTTAATAGGAAGGAAAAAAAGCATATCAGGATAATCTCTAATATTAAGAGCAAGCCAACATTTGCTGGCTGAACAAGGAAGACTAAGATTAAGGCTATTCCAACACCTATTAAAACAAGTAAGAGATTAACCCAATAGTATTTCCAAAACCACTTCTTAACTGCTTTTTCTTTTTTTAATGAAAGCCAAGCCATGTAGTTAAAAACACAGAACAAGGCTAAGGCTGTTAGTGCTGTAAGGATTAATACCAAGATAACAAGGTAGAAAGTGCTAATCACATTAGGAGCTGCTTCTAACATAGCCTGGTCAAAAGCCTCAGGAGCAACTGCATTATTCAAGGCTTGGATAAAAGGGAGAATCTTATAAGTAAGCATGGCTATGACAGCATATCCCAGGGAAAAAATGATTAATACACTAAACAAGGTGAAAAAATCAAAGAGCAGCATGTTAAAAAATGATTTGTCAAAATGCTTAAAACTATTCATAAAGCAAGAGCACTGATTATCCCAAAAAACAGCACCTCTTTTTTTCTCACCCTTTTTTTTACTCCTCTTTTTTCTCAACAACACTCACCTTAAAGGTCTTGTAAACATCACCTTCAGAGTAATTAAGCACAGCATGAGTATAATTCTTTTGAGAGTAAAAAGCAATATAATCACTGCTGCCTGAAAGAGCAGAAGTATCCACCCATTTCTCATTGTTATTCGGCAGATAAAACTTTGCTCCTGATTTCTCCAGAAGATAAGCCCTGTAATTAGTGTCATAGGTTAATGGCTGGATATACCAGGACACTTCATAAAGGAATTCTGATTCATTAAAATCACTTGTAAGAGCAGTTATGGTAGTGGTGGTTACATATATAGGATTAGGTTCTCCGTCAGAAGAAGAGCTTGACACACTGGTGACCTCTGGCTCAATATCACTTGCACAAAAGATTAATTCCCACAAAGCAATATCAGCTATGCTTGTGTCATTATACCAGCCATAAATATCTCCTGCATTAGCCTCAGCAGTTCCTGTGTCCTGCCAGCGAAATAATATATCTGGTAGTTTCCCAATATAAGCTGACCAGTACTTCCACCCTGGAACATTGTCAAGCTCATTAGAAGCCATGCTTGTTGTAATATTAATAAATAATAATATGAATAACAATATTCCAAACAATGTTTTTCTGAGTTTGCTCTTTCCTGTTATTTTTTTATGATACATTTTATGATGCACTGTAATCCAGCCCTGAACAAGCATCACCCCAATCAGGCGGCACATCCAAGGGTATGTTAGCATTTGACACGTCTGCATTAAAAAGGTTATTAAACATATCCTTAAACTCACCAATTCTAAGAATTGTTCCGCCAACACCGCACAAAACATCTTGCAGGCTTTTAGGAGACAAAAGATCAGGTGAGCCTGGTCCACTACTAAGCCCGTATCTATTAAGGTAATTCTTGCAGAGAACTTTCCAGGCAGTAGCTGTGCCAAGACTAATAAGAGCGTTTAAGGCTATGTTAGGCAGATTACTGGTTATGTATGATAAAAATCCTTCCTTGCCTCCAGAAGCCTTGCCCTCAGC
>JAHWIP010000087.1 GCA_019322375.1 Candidatus Woesearchaeota archaeon | reverse complement strand
CCCTTTTTTCAAGTGATAATATATTACCCTTAAGGTGACGACTGGGAACAGGTTGCAGTAGTCCTTGTACAAGTCATAGCCATAAGCTTTTCCTTTGAAAAAAAGAAGCTCTATAAGGTTCTGCCGTATGCTGCTCCCAATAGGGCGCCCTCTTTTTTTCCTCATAAATATATTTTTTAATTTATTTTTATTTAAATGTTGCGATTAATTTTCAATAAGGCAAAGAAAGAATGCTCTTACTTTTTCTCGCTTGGTTTATCAGTTCTTTGCTCTGCATTCTCCTGCCTGGCCTGCTCATGAGCGTCCCTCTTAGCAAGGTAAGGCTTGGCAAAAGAATACAGTTTTTTCAGGGTTACTTCCATTTCCTTGTTCTTGGCTTCAAGCATGGATTTTATTTTCACCAGCTGCTCCTTGTTAGAGCTCAGGGACTGGGTTTCATTAGACAACTTCTCACTAAACTCTTTTAACTCCAAGGTCTTCATGGTCAGGCCAATAATAAGAGAGTGGTTTAGCTGAATAACCAGCATAATAAAAAAAGCAGTAAGAAAAAAGAGCATGGTAGCCAGGAAATTAGTGAATAAATAGCCATATCCAAACACAACATAAAGAATGTAGCCAATAAAAAAAATGATCATCAAAGACATTATGATATGCCCTGCTCTTCTATGAACAGGCCTGGTAAAAACATTAATCATTTTTTTGCATAAAAAAATAGAGTAAGCTAAGAATACCAGGCTTAAAAAAATAAGTACAATTGTGAACATAAACAAGAAAATGAATTAACTCATATATATTGTTTTTGATTATTTCATTTTCAAAGCTCCCAGTATCTCGCATCTCTTGCAAAGCTTGTCAGAACAGGGCTCTTTGCACTGCTTGCACACACCAATACCAGCATCACTTGCCTTTTTCATCTTATAAACAGTCCTGAGAAAGAACTGGATAATATTATATTTTATTGACGGATGTTTTTTTTCAAATTTATCAAGCATGTCAGCATACTCCTTTCTGTAAGCACCTTCCCTGCAGGGGCAGGGCTTGTAATTAACAGGAAACCTCATTAGCCTTGAATAAGCTGTTGTTTCTTTTTCAGAGCAAAGGTATAAGGGCTTGACTCTTTTTACAAATAACTTGCTTTTTCTTTCACCACTAACAGGACCCTGCCTTTTTGCCAGGATTAAATCATTGCGGAATACATTCATCACAAAGCTCTGGGCTTCATCATCAAGGTTGTGCCCTGTCACAAGGCAGTCAAACTTAAGCTTTTTAGCATATTTGTTGAGCAGATAGCGTCTAAGAACCCCGCATATAAAGCAGGAAGAATATTTTAATCCTTTTTCATGGGCAACTGATTTGATAAAGCACAATGACATGCCAAACTCTTTTCTAAAAGAAATTTCATAAAGCTTAACCTTATATTTCTTGCAAACCTTTCTCAGGTTTTCCAAGTTCTTTTTTGTGTAATCACCAATAACAGCATCAACAGTAACAGCATCAACCTTATAGCCAAGTTTTTTCAGAACATACAAAGCACTGGTTGAATCCTTGCCACCACTAACAGCAACACCAACCTTGTCTTTACGGTCAAATAAGTTATACTTCTTAATAGTACGCTTAACCTTTTTTTCAAAATAATCCTTAAAATGCTCAGTGCACAAATCAGAGCAGTACACCTTTTTCTTGCATTTGAGGCATTTGTTGGGCATGAGAAGAGAAGAAAATTGCTCTTTTTTTAAAGGTTTAGAAAAAAAACAACATTTATTAATAGAAATAGATTCAATACGAGCAAAATGAAACTAAACCTTCCTATTTACAGGCAAGCAAAGGAATCTGTAGATTGCGGACCTGTTTGTCTGAAGATGCTCTTAGAATATTATGGAATCAAGCTTTCCTTGAAAAAACTAAAATCTAAAATTAGGGTTTACAAAGACGGCATATATACAGCACAGCTAGCAGATTTTTTCTTAAAAAATAATTTTAATGTTGAAATAGTCACTCTTAACCCAAAATTATTTACTAAAAGAGATGAAAAGAAAAAAAATATTGATTTAGTGTCTCATTTCCAAAAGTTATTGACAGATAAAGAAACAAGTAAAAAACTAAAAGAAGATGATAAAAGAGGGATTAAGTATTTTATTAAATTTGTAAAAAACAAAGGTAAGATAAAAATAAAAATACCTGATGAGAAGGACCTTAAAACAGAAATCAAAAATAAAAGACCAGTTATAGCAATACTAACCACTAATTTCTTATTAGGAAAAAAGCCTAGGTTCAACCTTCATTATAATGTAGTCACAGGAATTGATAAAAAATATGTTTATGTAAATGACCCTTTATGGGATTATAGAGGAGGTAAACACAGATACTTAATCAAAGATTTTCTCTTTGGTCTATATGCAAGTAGTTACCCATATGTGGGTGATGGTAGTCTGATGAAAATTAAGAAAAAATAAGGTTTAGCTTATTTCTCAGACCTGGCTTTCTCAAACAGCTCCTTAAAAGTCCTGTAATAAGGCTCAAGCTCTTTTTTGCAGATGTCTAAAGTTAATATTTTGTGTTTTTCTTCGAGTTTTTTTTCTGCTAGTTCTAGAGATTTAGAAATATCATTGAAACGTTTACCAATTAATTCAAAATAAGCAAAAATTCCTAAGGGATGTAAAAATCTGTAACAATCAGCATTTGCGCAAATCTCTGCTTCTTTGCAAATAAATTTGCCACCATGATGAGCTTCAACACAGTTAATGATTTTCTTCTTTTTCTCTTCATTAATATCAAATTTCTCTAAGAATTTTTTTGTGGCTTGCGCGCTTCTATCAATGTGTTCTTCAAGTTTTCCTTCTTTAAAACACTCTCCAAGTTTAACATCCATTAGTATTGTTCCAAGCATAATAATATCTTTATCTGCATTTAATTTTTCTGCTAATTCCTGTCCTTTGGAATTACCTAAATGAAAATGAACAATGGACGGGGTGTCATTAGTCTTAATCTCCTTCAAAGCCCATTCCATTGCCTTCTCTATTACCTCTTTCATAAGAATTCTCCTTCCCTAACCCTGTCTATCATCTTGTGCAGTTTTCTTGCTTCCTGCTCATATGCTACTTTGTTATGGTTTAGGGCGTGCTCTTCCATTCTCTCTGTTATGCTTTTTATGGTGAGCACTTCTTCCAGCAAATTGATTTCTTTTTGTACTTCTTCTTCTTTTACTTCTTCTTCAAATATTTTTTTTACTTCATCAGATTCTATTTCTTCTAGGAATTCCAGGTCTTTTTTTAGCTCTTCATCTACTTCCTCTTTTTCTTCTGGCTCTTCTTTCTTTTCCTCTTTAATCTCTTCTTTTATCTCAAGCCCTTTCTTAATTTCTTCTTCTGCTTCTCTTATTTCTTCCTTTACTTCTTCTTTTTTAATTTCATCTTCTTCAGGCTCCTCATCTTTAAAAATATCTTCTTCTTCACTAACCTCTTGCCTGGCTTCTTCTTTGCTTATAATCTCAGGTATGTCAAGGGTTTCTTCCTGCCCTGCCCTGGCTTCATAGGTGTGCTCTGTTATTTTTACTCCTTTATCATCAGCCTCTGCTTTTACTTCTTCTTCCTCTTGTGTCACTCTTTTAAGCTCTGCCACCATTCTGTTAGCTAAGAATACATAGGTATAAGCATCTCTTACTCCAACATATAATTTCAAGTCTTTAGCTATAAAGCTCTTTGACCTTTTGGTAATTCTTGCTATTTCTGCTATTTGCTTGTCATCAAGCTTTTGCCTGCCACCTTTTTCTCCTAGCTCATGCTTTACAAGTCTATCTGTTTCAGAGCTCCTCACAAGGCTGTACTCCTGCACATTTATTTCTGATTTTTTTATCATTAAAGTGTCAATATCTACTTCATGCATATCTTTTCCAAGAACCTCTTGTTTAGCATCAAAGTCCTGCTGTCCTAAAAAGCTTTTTACAATAATGGTTTTTTCATCAAACTCAGAGCAGGAATAAGCAACACCTGACTGGTTAATGCTTTTCATTTTCTGAACAATAACTCCTAAGCCAAAACCATCACTAATACCTGCTCTTTGCCTGTAATCAACTGACTTTGGAGAATAAATAGAAGCCCATGCTTGTTTTAATGCTTGTGCCAAGGCTTTTTTGCCTTTGATATTCTGCACCATTCCTTGTTTATCCTCT
This sequence comes from Candidatus Woesearchaeota archaeon, assembly GCA_019322375.1. Lineage (GTDB taxonomy): Archaea > Nanobdellota > Nanobdellia > Woesearchaeales > SM23-78 > SM23-78. Next base: position 4,987 of record JAHWIP010000087.1, on the reverse strand, counting down.
GTGCTTAACAAGTATGAAGGGCTCCTGATAAGAGTGATAAAAGGATAATCAAATTCTGAGACAATTCTGCTGGCACTTGCTCCTGGGTCAATGGATAAGGATTCATAAGCTTCAAACAGCTCTGCTTCCAGGTCTTTGGGAATATCAGCCTGGCTAAAAAGTTCAAGTATCTCCTTGTAAGCATCCTTGGAATTATTATTTTCAAAAGCTTTTTCTATCTTGATTTTCAAGCCATTCTCATCTAGGAAATCCTCAAAAGCCTGGTTATTAATAATAAAGGTTAAAGGAATATTAAGCCTTTTCTCTCTTAGCACACCTAAATCTACTGCTCTGAACCCAGCACTTTCTAAGTCAGAGCCTTTCACATTACTAAGAGTTAATACATACCTCACCTTAACTTCAATAGAGGTTTAATCTGATATTTAAATTCTTCGAACAAAGAATAAGAACTAACCCTTTCTCTTCTCAGCTTTTCTGTCATCCTTGTTAACAAGCTCAAACAACTCTTTTCTGCTGAGCAAACCATTCTGAGCTCCATGGTTGCCTATAACTGATTCAGCATTGTTAACAGCCATTTTAATGCAGTACTCAAAAGGCTTGTCCAGGATAAGCCCTGCTACCAAGGTAGATGCAAAAGCATCCCCTGCTCCTGTTGTCTCTACTACTTTTAAATCTTTTTTTGGCAGAATAAAGTAATAATAACCATCTTTATAAGCAACAACCCCTTTTTCACCCTGAGTAATAACCACTGTTTTTGGTCCATAAACCAGAAGTTTCTTAATATTAATCTCTGCTGGGTCTTTGCCAACAAGGCTCTCTGCTTCTTCCTTGTTAAGAACCAGTACCTCAACAAACCTGAGCAGATTAATAGCTGCTTTGGTCTCATTCTCTAATAAAGTAGAGGAAGGATTAAAACCAATTCTTATCTTCTTCTCCCTGGCAATTTCCACTATTCTCTGCATAGAGTGCAGGCTTTCACCCAGCATTGTTGAGAGATAAAACCACTTGGCTTTAAGCTTAGACTTTTTAATCTCATTAAACCTTAAATCATTATTACAACCCTTGAAAGCAAGAATAGTTCTGTCATGCTCAATAGAGTCAAGGATGATAGAAAAGCCTGATTCATCTCCTTTAGCTCCAATAAAATCAATTTTTTCTTTTTTCAAAGCCTTAATAATTAATTGTCCATTATAATCCTTTCCTGTCTTTCCAAGATAAGCAGTTTTTAACCCAAGCCTGGCAAAAGATACAGCGGTGTTAGCACCATTACCCCCAATGTTATGCAGCAGCTTGGTGATAAGCATCTTAGAGCCAACAGGATAAGAAATAAATTCTTCACATTCATTTTTTGAGCGAACATCAATCACCCCTGACTGGTCAGTGTGCACAAACACATCAACAGTGTTGCTCCCCATAGTAATAATGTCATACATGATAAGTTAATAACAGAAAAAAGGGTTTAAATAGTTTGTTATAAAATCATTCCTTAGGTTTTTCTTCAGGTATATAAGCCATAAGAACTTTGACAGCTGTTTTACCTTTGTATAAAGGGGGATTTTGTTTTTCTATTCTTAATCCTTTATTTTCACCACCAATAGAACGTCTTTTCCCAAGAGATGTTCTGAATCTGTATAAAGCACAAGAATCATAATCATACTGGTCTTTCACTGCAAAAATCTCAATCTCATCAATAGGAGTAGACTTATCAGGAGCAGAGAGAGGTGGTTCTTGACAAACCAACGGTCTATAATACAATATTTCAAACTCATCTGAAATCACAGAGCCCAAAAAACCAGAAAATCTTGCAGATATGTTATGCAAGTTTCTAAAACCTGCTTCATATGCAATATCTGTAAGAGACTTAGGTAATTTTTTACTCTCCATGAGTGGATAGAAGAATGAATTATAATATAAAGGTTTCTATCAAACCCCTCTTACCGGGTGGAATGGCCTGCCCCAGTCAGCAGGTGCTTTTAGTTCTAAGTATTGTTTTATGGTTTGGTGCAGCCTGAAGGCTGTGGAGTACAAGTCCTGCCTGTACTTTTTTATGCTGTCAAGATAAAACCTTTCTCTGAACCATTTGTCAAAGATTCTTAGCAAAGGGTTTTTCTGCCATTTACCCTGGTAGTCCAGCTGGAGCCAGGCTTCTATCCTTACAATAACATCTCCTTTGTTAGTCTTGAACTTGTGCCCTTTATGCATTATCTCTATTTTTTTCATGTAAAGGGTCTGCCAGTCAATCTTAAGGAAATACCTGTAATAATTATTGCCTCTGGGCACCTGGATAGTTCTCCACCACACCCAGTGCTCTTTCTCGCCATTAGGCTTGGTTCTGTCAAGATAAAGTGATTCACACTTGTCATCTCCTGTGTCTACTGCCACAAAGTCCTCGTCTTCAAGCCATTCATGAACCAGTTTGTAAAGGTTCTTTAGGTGAAACACGTCCTCGTGCTCAACCTCAAACTTGGTGGCTAATATATCCCTTTCATCCCCTGGTCTTAGCATTGCAATAGCCATAATAAAGAATATTTGCTTAATAATTATTTAAATCTTTTGGAAGAAGTCCTGGAAATCCTCAGGAACCTTTCTTTTCAGGCGAAGAGTCTCAGGTATGAAACTTTTTAAAGTAAAGCCAAGGGTTCTTCTAAAGAAAAGCACAGTAGTCATTGGTCTGGTAACAAGCCTTATCCTGTTCTTCTTAACAGCCTCAATCACATCATCCTTGTTCTTAGCACTGTTAACTAATGTATAAGTTTTATTAAACTCATACAGCCTGTGAGCATCAGAAGTGCCTATTAATGGCTTTTTATACTTCTTAGCAATCTTTTCTGCTTTTCTATTGCCGTCCAGAAACCTGAAAACAGGAGTTGTAAGAAACTTGGTGTAAAAATGGCTGTACTCAATAGCATGAAAAGAATCAATATATTTAATTAAGTAGTTTCCTAAACACTCTCCTTTAAAAAAGAAAGGATGAGGAGCAATTATTAATGCAGAGTCCTTAAATTTTTCAAGATGCTCTAATTTCCTTATCCTCCTTAAATCGTCTTTTTTAATATTAACCAGAACAACATCCTTGCCCTTAATCCTGGGCTCTGCTCCTGGAATCAATAAAATGCCTTTTTTCTTTGCAAAGCTCTTAATTTGCCTGTTAAAATAAACAGAGTGATGATTAGTAATAGATAAAACCTTAAAACCTTTTTTTGCAGCAAACCTTACTAAATCCTTTGCAGTGTGAGAAATTGTTGCTCTGTCATAAGGATCTTCTCTTGTGTGTGTATGGAGGTCTGCTTTCAGAAAACTAGGGGTTTTCTGGACCAAAAAATACTTATTTTTTGATTTGAGCATGTATCTTATCCCCCTTCGTCATGGCAGCCAGCTCTTAGGATTTTTTATTTTATCAGGAAGATAATTAGTTATAACAAAATTTAGACCGTGCTTAGCTAATGCCTGCTGTTCGGATCTTACTTTCATTTTCATCATTTGTTTTAGAGCTCTCTGCCACTCCTTGTGGTGAAGTACAAAAGGATCATTCTTAAGAGCATCTTTTATTCTTTTAATATCAACCTCTTTTAAGGGATGCGTGGGAAGTTTATAATCAATCACATCTTGAGGAGTTATTCCTATTAATTTAGCTTTTGGTACGCAGAAAAACTCGTTTATATGCGCAGCATTACCACTGCCAACCTTCAAAGTTCTGTATATATTCATATGGCCATACGGGTCATTATCGACAAACACATACACAGGCAATTTCTTTTCATCGCTTAATCTTCTTATAAATCTCCTGCAAGCCCTTGTAGGAACCCCTCCCATGCTCACAAGAATGCAGTTAGCTTTTTTCCAGTACTTATGCTTGACTAATCTCTGAAACATACCAGCTGTTTCTATTGCCAAAACAAATTTTGCCTTTGTTTGGAACTTTAATTGTTCAACACTGCTGGGAATACTATAAGCTCCTGAGCCAAACTTTTTGCAGTCAATCTTAACATCTCTGCCAGTGCCAGGGTCTTTGTCAATCACAACCAAGTCGCCTGCTATCTCTCCTCCCTTTTCCTCAGGAATAAAACCAATCTGCTCTCTGTTCACACCAAGCATTGCCTCTATATCATCCATCACAGTGTCTGAGTCAGGCTGCTCTGCAAACCTGGCATCACCCCAGTTCTTGCTCACATAATAAGCCTCTCTCTTAGTAGCAATATCATCTTCCTTGATAAGAGTTTTGCTAAGAGCCATCATTCTCAAAGTCTGTGCAAAAGACTTAACAGTAGAAGCAGTAAGAGTTCTTGTTTTTTCTTTTCCATTCAGCTCAAAAAAACCATCCTTAACATTATAAGATACATTACTCAAAGCTCTGTTAGGAGTGCTTAGAGTAGGCTGTTTCTTCTTACTAATCTTCTTATAAACATTCTCAGCTGTTTTCTTGATTTCTAATAAGACTTTCTTGGCCATTTTGCTTCCCTCGCGAACGTAGTGAGCGAGCAACTAATTATTTTTATTTTATTTTTTCTTCCTTTTTAACTCCTTCCTTTTCTTCTGCTTCCTTTTCCTCCCCTTGCTCTCCTTCTTCCCCTTCTTCCTGTTCCTCTTTTCCAATCGCTGCAAACTCTTCATCATACTCAGCGCTTTTGCCAGGGTCAAACTCCAAATCCTCTAACTTTCCTCTGTGTTTCTCTAGCATTTGTTTTAGGGCTTGTTCAACTTTATCTGTTTCAACTCTTTTTAAGCCTAGTATTTCTTTTAATCCTATTGCTACGTGAGGAATGTATTTCTCAATATAACTTCTTTTTTTAAGCTCATCTTTTACTCTTCTTTTCTTTAAAGTATATTTCTGCAGTCTTCTGCCTGCTTCTTGTAATGCCAGTTTTATCTCAGATATGATTTCTGGGTAATGAGCAATTGCTTCTTTTGACTCTGATGTAAAAGGAACCCACACACTAGCTATATGCACTGCAATAGTCACAGGCCCTACAGGTAGCGCCCCATTGCT
>JAHWIP010000012.1 GCA_019322375.1 Candidatus Woesearchaeota archaeon | reverse complement strand
TATTGTGTATGAGTGCGCCAAAATCCGCTGCGCACTCATATCATACTCAAAAAGGTTAGAAAAAACTTATGGAGGTATAGGCTACCCTTGCACTAAAGTGCAAGGTATCCTTCAATTGTAATGAAAACAAAAAAAAGAAAAACAATTAGATTTGGCAACAAGGTTATTGGGACCAACAAGCACATATACATCATTGCAGAAGCAGCCAATAATCATGGTGGTAACTTTGGAACTGCTAAAAAAATGATTGTAGCTGCCGCAGAAGCAGGTGCTGATGCAGTTAAGTTCCAGTGTTTCTATGCTGACTCCTTTGCTGTCAAAAATCATCCATACTATAAGGTGTATAAAAGCCTGGAATTCACAAAAAAGCAGTGGATTGAGCTGCTTGATACTGCAAAAAAACAGAATATTGATTTCATAGTAGATGTTAATGATGAAAAAAGCGTGGACTTGATGGATTCTATTGGAGTAAGGATGTTCAAGATTCATACTGGTGATGTAATGAACCCTTTTTTCCTGGATTATGTTGCAAAAAAGAATAAGCCCATGATTCTGCACCTTGGGCTTGTTGAGATGGATGACTTAAGGGAAGCACTTGCAACTATTAATAAAGCAGGGAATGACAAGGCAATACTAATGCTTGGGTTTCAGGATTATCCCACCAAGCCAGAACATCTGAACCTTAGCATACTAAAGACTCTTGAAAAGGAATTTGACTGCGTTCTTGGATTTGCTGACCATACCACAGGAATAACAGCCTCTATTGCTGGTGTTGCAATCGGAGCAGTTGTGCTTGAAAAACACTTCTCCCTGGACAGAAGCAAAAAGGACTATGACTGGGAGTCGGCAATCGAACCGCCTCTCTTCAAAAAGCTTGTTAAAGAAATCAGGACCATGGAAAAAATGTTCGGCAGGGGCGAACTCACACTTACAGAAACACAGAAAAAATACATACCTGCAATGATGAAACATATTGTAGCAAAAAATGACATAAAAGCAGGAGAGATTATCACTCTAAAAAAGCTTGCATTTAAGAGATCGCCAAACGGCCTCTTCCCAAAAGAAGCCAATAAAATTGTTGGAAAAAAAGCCAAGAAAAAAATTATGGCTGATGAAGAGATAACCCTTGGGAAAGTAAAGTAAGCATAATTAAAATAAGAAAAGCATAACTGAAATAAGAAAAGCATGATTAAAATAAGGCAAGCATAATGAAAAAAAACCTGAACCCCAAACTAAAAGGAAAAAAAGTGGCTGCTATTATTGCTGCCAGAATGAACTCTAAAAGAATGTACGGCAAGCCCATGAAGCTGATAATCGGGAAGCCGATAATAGAGCATGTTGTGGAGAGAGTGAGGAAGCTGAAGAACGTCAATCAAATCATAATTGCCACTTCAGACAAAAAAGAGAATAAGGTATTTATTGAGTTTGCAAAAAAGATGAAAGCCGATTATTTTGTGGGTGATGAGGAAGATGTGCTTGGGAGATACGTCGAGTGCATAAAAAAATTTGGTGTTGATGTGCTGCTCAGGCTTACCTCAGAGAACCCCTTGTTTTACCTTGAAAGACTTGATGAATTTATAGAGGAGCACATAAAGAAAGGATATGACTTTTCATATGCAGTAAAACTTCCCCTTGGATGCATAGTGGAAATAATAAATGCTGATGTGCTGATTAAGTCCCACGAGTTAGGCGAGAAAAAACATAAGAGCGAACTCGTAACTTCATTCATAAACGATAATAAAGATATGTTCAAAATAAAGGAATATGAGTTGGATAAGGAACTTAACAAGCCATATATCCGGCTTACCATTGATACTGAGAAGGATTTGGAGCTGGCCAATATACTCTTTGAAAATATAAAAAAAGACATTATAAAAGTGAGGGATGTGATTGAATTCCTGGACAAGCATCCTGAATACATAAAAATAAATTCAGACCTCCCTGTAGGAACTTCAAGGATTTGGTAGGTAAAAACTGGAAAACAAACAAATACAAAAAAACAAAAAAATTAAAAAAAGTAAAAAAAAGTTTGAAAAATGAACCAATTCAAAATAGGAAACAAGCTTGTTGGGAAGGGCCAGCCAGTGTTTATCATTGCAGAGGTCGGCATCAACCATGACGGTAAGTTTAACCAGGCCTTAAAGCTCATTGACGCTGCTGTTAAAGCAGGAGCAGATGCTGTCAAGTTCCAGCTCTTTAAAGCCAGCAAAATGTATCAAAAAGAACCTGGAGAATACATAACTGCAAAAGGAAAAAAAGAGTCTATCTACAAGCTCATGGAAGATGTAGAGGTTCCTTACAAATGGATTTCAAAGCTGGTTGATTACTGTAAAAAAAAGGGGATTATCTTTATTTGCACTGCTTGTGACCAAGAATCAGCAGATGTGCTGGCCAAAAGCGGAACAGCTGCTTTGAAAATGGCGTCTTTTGCCATTACTCACCTGCCCTTACTCAGGCATTGTGCCCAGACAGGGCTTCCGATTATTTTTTCAACTGGCTGCGCATTAATGCGTGAAGTAGAAGAGGCTTATCATACAATTAGGGATGAAGGCAGGAATAACAATACAATTATGCTGCACTGCATTGGCAAGTATCCTGCACCTCTTGAAGTTACTAATGCTAATGTTATCAGGACATTAATATCTGCTTTTCCTGATGCAGTAATAGGCTTTTCAGATCATTCTGAGGACCCTGTCAAAGCACCTGTTGCTGCTGTCAGCGTAGGAGCCAAGGTGGTTGAGAAGCATTTCACACTTGATAAAAATCTTCCTGGGGCAGACCACAGCTTTGCGCTCAGCCCTAAGCAACTTAAAGAGATGGTGAAAGCAATCAGGGAGACAGAGGAAAGGATGAGGAAAGGGGGGAAAATAGAGATTAACCCTGTGCTTATGGGCTCTAGCGAAAAAAAGATTTATCCTGTTGAGAAATACGTAAGAAAATTTGCTTACAGAAGCGTGTTTGCAATAAAGGATATAAAAAAAGGAGAAGTTTTGACAAAAGAAAACATTGATATATTAAGGCCTGGAGAAAAGGGTAATGGTCATCACCCGAAATACTATGACCTGCTTATTGAAAAAAAAGCCAGGGTTACAAAAGATGTGAAAGCTAATGAACCCATAACCTGGGACTGCCTGCTTAGCAAATGAAAAAAATGAAAAAAATAAAATTAATAACTATTATTATAAAAACTTATAATTATGGAAAATTTATTGAAAAGGCAATCAAGAGTATTCTAAACCAGAGCCTGGACAAGAAACTCTTCGAAATTCTGGTTGTTAATGACGGCTCAACAGATAATACCAGCAAGATTCTTGAAAAATACAAGGACTTAGGCTTGGTAGAAGTTATAAAACTTAGGCATGTAGGCTATATTGAAGCTGCCAACACAGGCATGAAAGCAGTGAAAACAGAGTACTTAACCTTCCTTGATGCTGACGACACTCTTGAACCAGATGCACTTAAAGAAATGCTGGGTGCAATACAGCAAGGCGATGGAAAAAAAGAGATAGGGTTTGTATATACTGACTATTATGAAAAAAATGAGAAAGGAAAGGTTACTGTTATGAAGATGGATAATGTTTTTAAGACTATAGCTGGAGGTATTTTATTCAGAACGGATGCTGTTAAAGAGGCTGGATATTATGATAAGGAGTTGATTTTTCCAGAATATGACTTAATCATAAAAATCATGAAAAAATACAAAAAAGTAAGGGTGGATAAGCCTCTTTATAATTATTTTCGCCATAGCTCAAGCCTAACTGCTAACAAGGAAAGAGTGAAAAAAGGAAGAGAGCAGTTATTTGCCAAGTACAGAGACATCCCTGGGCTAAGGAATTATTAAATTGTTAAAAAAAGAAAATAGGTGTAAAAAATGGATGATAAAAAACCAAAAAGGCAGGGCCCAATATTCAACGAGTATGGAATGACTCAGTGGTACTGGTTGGTTAAGTATCGCGAGAATCTAGAACTGGGAAAAAACACAGAGATAGGTTCATTCACACTAATAGATGCTTACAAAGGAGTGAAAATAGAAGATAACGTGAAGATTGGCTGGGGCGCGGTAATAATGAGCTACTCATCCATGGACGGAAAAGGGGGAAAGGTTGTTTTAAAAAAGAACTGCGGTGTCGGAGCAAACGCAACTGTGATGCCAGGTGTGACAATTGGAGAAAATTCCATTGTTGGAGCAAACAGCCTTGTAAACAAGGATGTCCCCCCCAACGAGATTTGGTTTGGCAATCCAGCCAAGTTTTTCAAGAAAAGACAGGAAAAGGAAAAATAAAGGGAAAAGGCTGCCTAATAATTTTTAATTAGTTCTATTTCAGATTTTAACAAGTCCATTCTTTTGTTTGGGATAACTCCTTCAACCACCCAGATAACATCTTTAGGAATGTTCTGCGGTAACTTTTGACCTGACTTATAAGCCAAGTAATGCGGAGTAACAACGTAAGGAAACTTCTTGTAATAATCATTTTTTAGAACTGAAAAATGTATTTCCACTATTCTGTTTTTTACAGAACGATATTGCTTGTCAAAGAGACTCTGTTCTTTTTCCTCAATATGGTTCACATCTATAACCAGGGGCTTGTTCAAATCCTTTAATTCAAACAGGTTCTGATAATTAGCAGATTTGGTGTCTGGATTTTCAATAGCAACAGGAAAAGTAAAGTTAAAGCCAGCTTTCGCATAATGATCTGCGTGGAAGACACAATGCTTTATATTAAGTTCTTTAACCAGGGCATTGATTTTCTTATCAACTAAAGGAAATTCTTCCTGGGAAAAAACATCTGAAAAGTTTGAAGGAAGATGGAGGGTAATTGTTTCAAATGGAGCTAGTTTTTGTTTGTACTTCAGGATATGTTCATCTGTCAGCTTCAAAATATCTTTATTAATCATGTGGAGTTCAACATTATCCACAACATCCTTTATCCAGTCAAGGACTTGCAGCTGGCTATTTATCCAGTCTTCGCGGGGATTTTCAACCCAGTAATAAAAAGACAATGTGCTCACACTTATTTTCGGCATACTGCATGGGATGGGGAAATCATTTAAAAACTTTATTAAACAGCAGAAGTCAAACAGCAAAATATAAAAAACCATGGAATCTTCTTTCATAAGTATTATAAAGACTTGTTGAGAGAAAAATAAGTTAGGGGGAAAATAAAAAGAAATAAATAAGTTAAGAACATAAAGAACATAAGAACATAAAGAACATGTATTCTGAAAATGAGATACTGCAAAAACTGCGTGATGCCTGACACCAAGCCAGACCTGACTTTTGATGAGGAAGATGTTTGTGACGCCTGCAGGACCTTTGAAAAAAAACACGGCACCCATGCCCAGCCTATTGACTGGGATGCCAGAAGAAAAGAGTTCGAAGCCCTGGTTAAGAAAAATAAAAATGATGACCCATTGAGATATGACTGCCTTATTCCTGTGAGCGGAGGCAAGGACAGTGCTTTTCTTGTTTATGTTTTGAAAGAAATTCATAAGATGAGGCCTTTATGCGTCACTTTTGAGCCCACTCTTCCTTCCAAGACAGGAAGAAAAAACCTGGACATGCTTAACAGGATGGGTGTTGACCTTATTCACTTCAAGCGAAACCCTATTGTTTATGAAAAGATGGTTATTGAAGGCTTAAAAAGGGTTGGGGATAATGAATGGCCCAACCACCTGGGAATCTTTACTGTTCCAATTCACTTCGCAGTAAAATTCAACATCCCCTTGGTTGTGTGGGGAGAATGCCCTCAAATGGAGTACGGGGGTTATACCAAAGAATCCAGGAATGCCAAGATTCTTGACCAGAGATGGCTGAATGATTATGGGGGATTGATTGGCAACAGGCCAGAAGATATGGTTAGTGATGACCTAGGACTCACATTATCTGATGTTAAGCCTTATATTTATCCTTCAAAAGAAGACCTTGAAAGAGTCGGAGTGACAAGCGTGTGGTATGGTTATTTCTTTAAATGGGATGTTCCAAAACAGCTGGCGCTCATGAAAAAGCTTGGATGGAAGAGCAGGATTGACAGGGTTGAAGTCACGTATGAAGATTATGAAAACATTGACTGCTATTCCATGACTATACATGATTATCTTAAGTTTGTAAAATACGGTTTTGGCAGAGCAACTGATGATGCTGTCAGGGATCTCAGAAATGGCATTATTGACAGAAATGAAGCTCTCAGGCTTGTAGAACGGTATGACGGCAAGTATCCTCTGGAAGCTATTAGAAGATTCTGTAGGCACTTCAAGATGGACAGGGAGGAATTTGATAAAATATGCGATTCATTCACCAATAGGGTGCTGTTTGAGACTGATGAAGATGGAAGCTTTAAAAGAGACATGGATGGAAGCCTGATACTGAAAAGGAAATATGTTGATTTAAGAAGAAATCCTGACCTGAGAAATAATAAGAAAAATAAAAAATAATAAAAAAACAAGCACAGGAACATAACAAGCAAAAAAATGATATTGGTTGTTGATTATGGAATGGGGAACCTGAGAAATGTTATGAAAGCATTTAACAGGGTTGGCTATCAAGATGTCATTATTTCTAATAAAGTAAAGGATGTAGAGAAAGCAGATGCTTACGTGCTTGCAGGCGTCGGAGCATTTGGAGATGCAATGGACACCCTTAATAAGTTAGGCCTTGTTGAACTCCTGACCAAAGCAGTAAAAAAAGACGGCAAGCCAGTCCTTGGTATCTGCCTCGGGGTTCAGCTGCTTGCAACAGAAGGTTTTGAAGGGGGCAGGAATAAAGGTTTTGATTTTATTCCCATGAGCGTGAAAAAGCTTGAGCTTAAAGATTCCAAACTCAGGCTGCCGCACATAGGGTGGGATGACACGCACATAGTTAAAAAAGACTCAATATTATTCAAGGATGTTTCTAACGGAGTTGATTTTTATTATGTCCACAGTTTTCATCCTGTCTGTGAGAAAAAAGAAGCTATTGCCGCAACCTGTGACTACGGAGGGAATTTTGTTGCTGCAGTTGAATACAAAAACATCTTTGGAACACAATTTCACCCTGAGAAAAGCCATAAGTTTGGATTATTGATAATAAAAAACTTTGCAGATCATGTTTCTAAAATTGAGTCTGAGAAGAACTCAGGAAAGCAGAAAAATAAAGATTGATAAAAATGACTAGCTTAAAAACCCCTCCTAACGCCCATGTTAAAAAAATCCTGAGAAAAGCAGAGGATTACTGGTATGATGAAAGGGAGGAAGAAGAGGAAACACTTGACTTTTATGAGAAGGTCAAGCACTCTGATGACAAAATTAACTTGACTAGGTCATGATAAGCAGGTGATGAAAGAAATGTTAAAAACAAGGGTTATTCCGGTTCTGCTTATGCAGGACGGATTATTAAAAAAGCCGGTAAATTTCAAGAATTCAAGAACAGTGGCTAATGTTATCACGATTGTGCGCGTGTTTGAAGCAAGACAGGTGGATGAATTAATGCTTCTTGATATTGGAAGCACTGTTGAGGATGAAGACCTTGACCCTTTCCTGGTGAAACAGGTGTCTGAAGAAGTATTCATGCCTTTTGCTTATGGAGGAGGCATAAAGACTGTTGAGCAAATGACTCAGATAATCAAGGCAGGTGCTGAAAAAGTTGTGATTAACACGGCTGCTGTTGATAACCCTCAATTAATAACTGACGGAGCTAAGAAGTTTGGGAGCCAGTGTATTGTTGTTTCTATTGATGCAAAAAAGAAAAAAGACGGTTCTTATGAAGCTTACACTAGAAGCGGTTCAAAACCAACTGGTATTGACCCTGTTGAATGGGCTAAGAAAGCTGAAGAATTGGGAGCTGGAGAGATTCTTATTAATTCTATTGACCAAGAAGGGGCCATGAAAGGGTATGATATTGAACTTATCAAAAAGGTTTCAGACGCGGTTAAGATTCCTGTTATTGGCGCTGGTGGTGCTGGCAAACTACAGGATTTTGTTGATGTTGTTAAGAAAGGGCATGCTTCAGCAGCAGCAGCAGGCAGCATATTCCATTATACTCCTATCACCCCTGACATGGCAAAAAAGGCTATGAGAGATGCAGGCATTCCTGTACGCATTCCAAAAGTGTTTCAGACTGCTGATCTTTATAAGAAAACAAAATATATTGTTCATAAGCAAAAAAAAGAAGAAGATTAAATCATGTTTTAAATCATGTTTTCTTCTTTTAATATCTTTCTTATCTGTTTTTTATCTAGAAGAGGTATGTTGCCTGAGTGGTAATCAAGATGATTTGCATCATTTTTGTCTTTCTTAACTTTCTTTTTTTTTGTCTGGCCAGATATCAAAGAGACTGATAATACCATCAGGTCTTCAACCTTTGAAAGATACTCAATCTCCTCCTTGGTTATAAGGGATTCGTGGATTTTTTCACCAGGCCTTACGCCTATGTCCTTGAATTTTATCTCTTTTGGGTCATAGCCGTGCTTTGGAGCCAGTTCTTCTATCATTACTTCAGCCAAATCAGTTATTTTCAGGGCTTCCATTGGCAAAATAAAGATTTCTCCGCCCTTGGTTAAAAATGCAGATTTCAGTATAAGGCTGACTGCTTTGGGCATGCTCATAAAGTACCTGGTCATCTCTCTTGATGTGATTGTCACAGGACCTCCTTTTGCTATCTGTCTTTTAAATATTGGAATCACAGAACCGTCTGAGTTCAGGACGTTTCCAAATCTTACACATGAGAAAATTGTTTTGCACACGCCCAGAGCACCTGTAAGAATCAACTTCTCGCTTAGTAACTTGGTAGCGCCCATTGTGTTAATCGGGTTTGCTGCTTTATCTGTGCTTATCGCAATAATCCTGTCAACGCTTTCTTCTCTAGCCACTTCTATCAGGTTCTGGGTTCCGATAACATTGGTCTGGACTGCTTCATAAGGATTGTATTCACATAAAGGAACGTGTTTTAATGCAGCGGCATGAAAAATAATGTCAACTCCTTTTACTGCTCTTCTCAGTCTTTCCTTGTCTCTTATATTTCCCACCAAACATCTTATGTTATCATAAGAACTTAATTGTTCTTGTAAATGAAACAACCCTGATTCAGACTGATCAAAAACTCTTAATCTTTTCGGTTTGTACTTCAAAAGCTGCAGTACTATCTCTTTGCCTATAGAACCACAGCCGCCCGTAACCATCAGGTCTTTTCCCTTGTAAAAATTCTCCATTTTGACTTGCCACCTTCAGTTTTTTTTTGGATTCTTACTTGTTATACCTAAAAAGTCATATATATAGTTTATGATTGATTATTCTATAAAGTTCCATAAGGCCATGTTAAAAGACATGTCTTAGAAATTCTTTTAATTCTTTCAAGTCAGCTACTTTCAAAGTAAATATCAAGCACAGATACACGATTCCTGCAATTACAGCAACAAGCACTGCTTCTAGGTAAACGTTCATAAATATTATTTTTTTCAAGAGGAGTATCAGGAAAAGCATGAAAAATCCTGCAAGAGTGGTTTTGCCCCAGTTAAGCCAGGGCAGGGTTACCTTGATGATTTTTCTTAGCTTAAACACTGAGATAAGGAACACATAAAAGTATGTTATCAGGGAGGTGATGGCTGCTCCTAGCATCCCCAGTTTAGGAATTATCAATAAATTTAGTACAAAATTAATCAGAGCGCCCTGCAGCAATATTTTTGTGCTTATGCCCGGCCTTCCGATTCCTGAGAACACTGTTGAGTAGATTGAAAACATTGCCATGAACAATATGCCTATCAGCAGGACCTGCATGGTTACATCTCCTGCAGCATATTCTGCTCCAAACATAAGGCTCAGCACGAGGCGCGAAAATGCAAAAACAGCCAGGATGACTGGGAAGACCACTGCAAAAGTGTATTTTTCCAGCACTTTCAATCCAGATGCAAGATAGTCCTTTCTTTTCTTGGTCCAGAGCTCTGATATCAACGGCAGTATAACAGATGACACTGACGTTGTGAAGAACAATATCATCATTACTGTTGGAACAACAGCATTGTAAATTCCTACTTCTTCAAGGTTTCTGAAATAAGTGAGTATGAGGGTGTCTGTATATATGATTATTTTGGCACCAACCCCTATGAGAACCACCAAGACTCCAAATTTCAGGATTTTTTTTATCAAATCCTTTTTTATTGAGAGCCTGTATTTTGAAAAATTGAAAAATTTGAAAATAGGTATTGTAAAGAGAAGCGTGACTAAAATATAAGTTGCAAGATGGGCATATACTGCTGAGAAAATATTTTTCTTGATAAAAATGAAAAATACAAGCAAAAGAACAAGAATGGCTATATTCTCCACCAGGTAAATTATGGCAAAACCAATCATCTTTTGAAATGACTGATAAATGTATCTCAGGAGGCTTCTTAAGTTTTCAAAGAACAGTATGAAAATGAAAAGTAAAATTACAGGAACAGCTAATGGCGTTTTAAAATATTTTTCTGCTAGAAAACCTGAAAAAGTTGCGAGTAGAACTGCCAGGATTATTATTGTGATACACCTGCCAGCGAGGGCTATAGTGATTGAGTTCTTTATGTCAGCATATCTCTTTTTTACCAGGAATTCTGGAATAAATTTTACCAGTGCCTGCCCTAATCCCAAGTTGTGGAAGAGTGCCACGAAGTTTATGAGTGTGAACACAGCAAAGAAAAGTCCGTATTCTGCTACAGTTAAATTTCTAGCAAGGGCTATCCTAATCAAGTACCCCAGGAAAGCAGCTATTACATTCACAATGAAAACTATTGAAAATCCTTTCACTGCCTTTTTGGTGTATGACATTGAAGCAAAAAGAGGTTTCTTATTTTATATATCTTATGAAAAAGAGTTAAAGCTTATTGTGTTTGCAGTTTTTTTATATATCACTTCCACAAACTTTATAAATAACATACATAATTCTATGTATGGGATTTGATGGAGGACAGAACAACAATTCAAATATCAGAAAAGCTCAGAAAAGAGCTTAGAATGCTGGCTGCAAAAAGAGACTTATCCTATCAAGAGCTCCTGAGTGACATGATATCTGTATTCAAAGAGCTAAACAAAGAAAAAACAATAGTTTCAATACCTACAGGGCTAGCCGATAAGACAAAAGAACAGATTAAAAAGACTGACATCTCATCAATATCAGAATACATAACCTTTGTGATGAGGCTGGTTCTATCAGAAAAAGAAACACCTTTTAATGAGAAGGATGAAGAAATTATCAAATCAAAATTAAAAAAACTAGGATACTTATGACATGTAAAAAATATATGAAAAGAATATATGAAAACATGCAGGGATGATTAAGGAGGTTATAAAATGGTAAAAATAGACAAAGACCTATTAAAAAAACTTGAAAAAAGAGCAAAAGAAGCAGGTTCATTCAAGAATGTTGATGAATACATAAACTACATCCTAAAACAAGTCATTGAAAGGCTTGAAAGAAAAAAAGCAGGGGAAGAAGCAGACTTCTCAGAAGAAGATGAGAAAAAAGCAAAAGAAATGCTGAAAAAACTCGGTTACATTGATTAAAAGCTGGTGAAAAACAAGGGTGAAAAAATGGATTATTTGGACAAGCTGGAAAGTCAAAGCATTTTTATCATAAGAGAAGCCTACAAAAAATTCAGAAAATTAGCAATGCTGTGGAGTGTCGGAAAGGACAGCACTGTTCTTCTGTGGTTGGTAAAAAAAGCATTTTACGGAAAAGTTCCATTCCCAGTAATTCATATTGATACAGGCCTCAAGTTCAAAGAAATGTATGATTTCAGAGACAAATGCGTCAAGGACTGGGAGCTGAACCTGATAATATCAAACAACTCTGAGGAAGCAGAAAGACTAGGAATAGGCCCTGAAGCAAAAATAGAATGCTGCAACCTAAGAAAAACATTAGCCCTGAAAAAAACCATAGCAGAGCACAAGTTTGAGGCCTTGCTCCTTGGCATTAGGAGGGACGAGCACGGTGTGAGAGCAAAAGAAAGAGTTTTCTCCCCAAGGAACAGAGATTTTCAATGGAACTACAAAGACCAGCCTCCTGAATTATGGGATCAGTTCAAAACCCAGAAAGAAGGAGAGCAGCATTTGCGAGTGCATCCCCTGCTTCACTGGACAGAAATAGATATCTGGGCTTATGTTAAAAGAGAGAAGCTGCCTATCAATCCGCTGTATTTTGCAAAGAACGGAAAAAGATACAGGAGCCTTGGATGCGTGCCATGCACAAAGCCTATTAAGAGCAAAGCAAAAGATGTTGACGAAATAATAGGTGAAATCAAAAAAAGCAAGACAGGAGAGAGAAGCGGAAGAGCACAGGACAAAGAAGAAGCAAATGCAATGCAGAAACTGAGAGCGCTGGGATATATGTAGGAAGGTATTAAAATGAAAGGCATGGAAAATCTAAAATTCGTTATTGTCGGACACATAGACCACGGCAAGTCAACTCTTATAGGAAGATTGTTCTATGACACTGATTCGCTGCCAGAAGGAAGAATGGAGGAAATAAAAAGCGTGTGCGAGTCCCTTGGAAAAGAGCTTGAGTTCGCCTATGTAATGGATCACTTGCAGGAGGAAAGAGACCAGGGAATAACCATTGACACTGCGCAGATATTTTTCAGGACCAAGAAAAGGCAGTACACTATAATTGATGCACCAGGCCATGTAGAGTTCATCAAGAACATGATAACAGGCGCGAGCCAGGCAGAAGCAGCCATCCTGATTGTTGACACAGAAGAGGGAGTGCAGGAGCAGACCAGAAGGCATGCTTACATATTAAGTTTGCTAGGGCTTGACCAGATTATTGTTGTAATGAATAAAATGGACCTTGTTGATTTCAGAGAGCAGAGGTATGAAGAAGTGAAAAAAGAATTGTTGAAGTTCCTGAGTGCAGTCAAGATAAAGCCAATCTTTGTTATTCCAATATCTGCAAAAGGAGGGGACTTTATTGCAAAGAAAACCAAAAACCTGGATTGGTATGAAGGCCCAACAGTGCTTGAAGCCCTTGATACATTTGAGACAAGAGAGAGTCCAAAGAACAAGCCCTTAAGGTTTCCTGTGCAGGATGTTTACAAGTATGATAAAAGAATTGTTGCCGGCAGGGTTGAGAGCGGAGTGATAAAAACAGGTGGAAAAATAAAGATTCTGCCATCAGGAGAGGAAACTATTGTAAAAAGTGTTGAGGAGTATAAAAAAGAAAATGTTAAAGAAGCAGAAGCAGGCAAGAGCACAGGCATAGTAACAGCTGACAAAGTGTTTGTTGACAGGGGAGATGTTATTGTTCACCTAAAAGAACTTCCTGTAATCACAGACACAATAAAAGCTCATGTGTTCTGGATGGATAAAAAAGCTTTTAAGAAAAATGAAAGGCTCTTGTTCAAATGCGCAACCCAAGAAGTGATGTGCAGTGTTAAGAAGGTTGAGAGAGTGACTAATTCCTCAACTCTTGAGCTGATTAGCAAGGACGCAGATGAGATAAAGAACAGAGAGGTTGCTGACATCATTATCAAGACAGAAAAACCTGTTGTTGTTGAAAACTTTAACGAAGTGCAGGAACTAGGCAGGTTTGTGCTGCAAAGATATGATACTTGTGCTGGCGGCATAATAACTGATGTTTAAAATGATAATAATATTTGCAATCGACGCATTAGAATACGACAAAGTCAAGGAATTTGACTGCAAGAACCTAATGCAAAAACATTTTGGTAAGACAGACATCTCTGAATTCTCGCAGCCAAGAACCATGGTGCTCTGGAGCTCGTTCATGACAGGGCAGAACAAGGAGAAAGAATTGCTTGCAAAAGGCGATGAAGAGATGTGGAACACAAAGATACCATTAGAAGAAACTTTTTTCTCAAAATTCAATAATCCTGCAGTGATTGATTTGCCTGGTTTTAATTATGAAAAAGAACAGCACGAAACAGAGAGGAAAATGCTTGAAGGATTCTTTAATGAGAAAGACAAGGGAAAAAAAATGGAGATAAGGAAAAAATTCAATGACCTGTGTTTTAAGCATCACAGAAAGATAAAAAAAGATTTTTTCCAGGCGCTTGAGGAAGAGGAAAAACATGACTTTGTGCTCGGCTATTTCAGTGTCGCGGATGTTATCGGCCATCTTAACTTTGGCAACAGGACCATGATGAAGATAATATATAAGGAACTCAACGAGGTAGCCGGCAGGATAAAAGATAAAGGCAAGCTCATAATCCTCTCAGACCACGGCATGAAGGGCCTTGGTATGTTCGGAGAGCATTCAGAATATGGTTTCTGGTCAACCAATTTTGAAACAGATTTAAAAAACCCCAAGATAACTGATTTCTATGAATTTATTGTTGGGTTAAAATAAAAAATAATAGTAATCACGCATTCTCCTTATACCACTCAACAAACTTCTTCATGCCTTCTTCAATGCTTGTTTCAGGCTTGTATCCGAGCAGATGCTCTGCTTTAGCAATATCTGCATAAGTTATGTTTACATCTCCTGGCTGCATTGGTTGTTCTTCTATGATTGCTTTTTTCCCTGTTGCCTGTTCTATCACTTTGATAAAGTCATTAAGCACCACCGGTTTGTTATTGCCCAGGTTGATTATCTCAAATTCAAGTTCTTTGTCAATAGCTGATACAACCCCTTTAACAATGTCTGTTATGTATGTGTAATCTCTTTTGGTTGTTCCATTACCATATCTTGGGACTGGCTTGCCTTCCATTATTAACTTTGTAAACTTGTAAGGCGCCATGTCAGGTCTTCCTCTTGGGCCGTACACAGTAAAAAATCTTAGGCAGGTAATTTTCATATTGTATAAATCATGGTACTTGCGGCAAAGGAGTTCTGCTGATTTTTTTGTGGCTGCATAAGGGCTTATAGGATTATCAACCTTGTCTGTTTCTGAAAAAGGAATCTTTTCCTGATTTCCATACACACTGCTGCTGCTTGCAAAAACAAAGCTCTTAACCTTGTGCTCTTTGGCCAAGTCCAGGAGATTAGTGGTGCCTTTCACATTCACCTCTTCGTATAGAAGAGGCTGTTCTATTGACGGCCTAACCCCTGCTCTTGCAGCAATATGCACTACTTTTTCTGGCTTTTCTTTTTCAAAGATTTTTTTTAAGTCTTCATAGTTTCTTATATCTTCTTTATAGAAAGTGAAGTTATCATGGTTTTTTAAGATTTCAAGGTTGCCTTTTTTTATTTTCACATCATAGTAATCATTAATATTATCAACACCAATAACAGAGTCCCCTCTCTCAAGAAGGGCTTCTGATACATGGCTTCCTATGAATCCTGCGCATCCTGTTAATAAGATTTTCATTTTAATTTGCCTCTTATTCTGATTTACCTCTTTTTACTCATCATATATCTATCCGCATCTTCAAAATCATCAATTGAGCCAAGATCAAATCTTATTTTTTCTTCTCTTGTGAATGCATAAAAAGGAATTGCTGTGTGGAACATCACGATTATATTGCCAATCAAATCCTTTTTATCACCTTGGAAGCTGGTTTCTTTTATTAATCTTAGGGTTTCAGAAGTATAGATATATATGGCAGGGCATATCCATTCTGACACAGGGTTTTCTGGTTTTTCCTTAAAAAGCATTATCTGCTTGTTTTCATCAAAAACCGCGTTCCCGCTTTTCTTTATTCTTTCCTTGTCTTTTTCCTTGTAAACCAGTGCAATATTTTCTTGTTTTTCATTATAATATTCAACCATGTCTTTTATTTCAAAGATAAAAAGGTTGTCGCCTGACAGTACAAGAGTATTATCCTCTATTTTTTCCTTTTCAAGAACAAATTTTAAGTCTCCTACTGTTCCTAGTCTTTTATCATTGGAATTAGTGTTGTCATTAATAATTTTTACATTGACATCTCCTTGATAACCATTATGCCAATCTTTAAAATCAATAAAAAACTTTTCATTGGTAACAACATACACCTGGTCAATGCCTGCTCTTTTAAGGTTATCCAAGGTGTATTCTATCATTGGCTTGCCTGCAATAATAACCAAGGGCTTGGCTTTTCCTTTAATAAAGGGGCTTATCTGAGTGTGCTTTTCAGGATTATTTATCTTCAGCTCATTAAGACCCTTTTCCAACCTAGTTCCATAACCAGCTGCCAGAATTATAGCTCTCATGTTTTACCTGCCAACCCCTTTGTACTTAAACCCCAGCCTCTCCATCTCAACAGGGTCGTATATGTTTCTGCCGTCAATAATTATCAGTTCTTTCATTAACTGCTTTATTTTCTCAAAGTCAGGCTCTCTGAACTCGTCCCACTCTGTCAGAATAATCAAGGCATCTGCATTTTTTAATGCTTCATAAGCATTCTTTGCAAAGAAAACTCTTTTTTTGAAATATTTTTTTGCATTCCCAACTGCTTCAGGGTCATAAGCCCTTACTTTTGCATACTCTTTTAATAGCTGGTCTATCACTGTCAAGCAAGGCGCTTCTCTTATATCGTCTGTTCTTGGCTTGAATGAAAGCCCCCATACAGCTATTGTTCTGCCTTCCAGCTTTGGAATAAATCTTTTTAGTTTTGGAACCAGGCTTCTCTTCTGTCTTTCATTAATATAATCAACTGTTCGTAATAGATTAGATGTAAATCCGTATTGTTCTAGTATCTGAGATATTGCCTTAACATCCTTTGGAAAACAGCTTCCACCGTATCCGCACCCTGCCTGCAGAAATCTATGTCCAATCCTTGTGTCCAACCCCATGCCTTTGGCAACAGCTTTTATATCAGCTCCTATTTCCTCGCATAAATGGCTTAGCTCATTCATAAAACTAATCCTGGTGGCAAGCATTGCATTGCTGGCATATTTCACTAATTCAGCATTCTTCTCAGTCATAAAAACAATGGGTTTTGTAGCCCTGCTTATTGGCTTGTAAAGCTTTGCAAGCACTTGTTTTGCTTTTTGACTGCTTAAGCCTATGATTATTCTGTCAGGGTTCTGAAAATCCTTGACAGCAGCTCCTTCCCTTAGGAATTCAGGGTTAGAAACAACATCAAACTCAATGTTTTTGTTTCTTTTCTTTAGTTCTGCATTTATTATTCGGTTAATCTTTTCTGCTGTTCCAACCGGAACAGTGCTTTTGGTAGCAATTATTTTGTAAGAATTGATATATTTCCCTATGCTCTCAGCAGCTTTATAAACATAACTCATGTCAGCCTCTCCATTAGTCTTAGGAGGAGTTCCTACGCATATGAATATTACTTCTGCTTCTTGAATTGATTTTTCAGTGTCTGCAGTGAATCTAAGCCTGCCCTGCTTAAGGTTTCTCTCAACTAATTCTTTCAAGCCAGGCTCATAAATAAGGATTTCTCCTTTGTTAAGGGTATTAACTTTTTTCTTGTCAATATCCAGGCAAACAACCTCATTGCCAAGGTCAGCAAAGCAAGTGCCTGAAACCAAGCCTACATAACCAGAGCCAATGCATAGTATTTTCATAGTATAAAAGACAGGATAAGAGTGTTTTTAAAGGTTGTGGAATCAAAAACCTTTTAAATACCCCTTATTTCTATCTTCTTGGACGGTCATAGCAGCGTGGTTACACCCGATCCCATATTTTGGTTTGAACCGAAAGGGAAGTTCGAACTCGGAATGGACTCAGATAACTGGTCCACGAGAGAGTTAAGCACGCTCACGTTCTGGGCTGTACTGCACTTTGTGTGGGAAACCCAGAAAGCTGTCCACCTTAATTTCTAAGAATAAGTTAAAGCACAGTTATCTCTATCTTGTTCTTGGCTTTATATGCTCTTATGCCTAATTCTGTTCCTTTGGCATCTAGGTTAAAGACCTTGACAATGTCCTTTGGGAATATGACTCCTGTGCTGTGTCCAATCCTGACCGGTTGCTTCTTGTATTCTTCTTTTAATCTCCTTTGGTCTAGTGCTACAACCATTGTATGGAATTGCTTTTCATCAAACACTTTATCCCCGCATTTAGGACATTTTAATCCTTCTAGTTTCAAGCCATCAATGCTTAGCATAGTTGGTTTTAGTTCTGTGTCGCAGAAGACACAATATAATTTTTTTGATTTCATTCTCTTCCTCTCTTCAAAATAACTGATTCGACCCTCAAAATGCCTTTTCTTTTATTCTCAAATCCATATACGAAAAAGCAAATGTTATCACTATAATACTTGCAATAAACCTTGTTAGTTCTTGACTTTTTTGTTTTTGAGTATCGACCTTGGAGTACTGTATCAAACACTCTCCTTTCTGCTTCCTCAATGCATAGATTAAACTCCGAACTTCGCTGTATAAATCTTTTCCATCCGTGTGATGAAAAAGTTATTCTTAACATCCAAAGCACCTCTAATAATGTATAACTTATTTATATAACTTTCGATTAAATAAAAAGTTTAACATATTATAATAAAAAATAAAATAAAAAAATAAAAATCTAAGCAACACTCTTGGCCAGCTCTGCACCGTCTTCAAACATGAGCTCGTCTTCTCCTAATGGCTCATCTGTTACTTTGACAGTGTTAGCCAGAATCGCATTATAGTACTCTATTGGCTTGACATTGGTTATCACTGTCTGCTGGATTATGTACCTGCCGTTCCTGCTAGCCTTTATCCTGCTCTGGATAACAGGCATTTTTCTAAGCTGTTGTTCTTTCTTATAGGTTAATCCCATATCTATCCCTCCGAATATTTGTTAGAAACACAATCAAACAGGTGTTTTAAATAATGCTATGGTGATTTTTCGGAGAGATATATTTGATTTTGGGATTTTTTCAGCTTATTTTAATGAGTTTAGAGAAAAACCCTCCCAAATCAAAAAGCTTAAATACAATAAAGTCTATATTTACTCAAAAATGGCAACTAAACAACCTTATGAAATAAAACATTCTAAAATCATAGGAAAACCTGAAGACAACACTGTTGTTTTTAGTTTTAACACAGACAGCAGAGAAAACCTTGGAAAAGTAATAGAGAGAATTCAAAATGAAAGAGCAAGAGCAGAGTTTAAAAAATCTAAAAAAATTATAACACCGCAAGTCCATATGCATTATAAGGGGAATTCGTTCTGGGTAAACGAAGGATGTATAATACAGTTCATGGGAGTGCAAAAAGGAAAAAAAGTGGAAATACAAACCAGAGGAGACCTGTCAACAGAAAATTATCTAAGACATTTCCTAGCAATACCTGACAGAAATTATTATTAAAAACCAGGGATAAGAACAGAGTAATTAGATATCAGCCAAAACATTTAATAATATCTTTATTTCTCCAATAATTTAATGATAAAAATCGGCATCATCGGCGGTAGTGGGCTTGACAACCCAGATGTTCTTAAGAATGCAAAAGATGTAATAGTTGATACTCCTTATGGCAGACCCAGCAGTGCTTTAAAGAGTGGCAGGATTAAGGGTGTTGATGTTGTTTTATTAGCTAGGCATGGGAGAAAGCATGAGATTACCCCCAGCAAAGTGAATTACAAGGCAAATATTTGGGCGCTTAAAGATGCTGGGTGCACTCATATCATTGCAACCACTGCCTGCGGTTCTTTAAGAGAAAAGATTGGCAGAGGTGACTTTGTTATTGTTGACCAGTTCATAGACTTTACTAGGCACAGGGAGATAACTTTTTTTGAGCATTTCAAAGAAGGAGCCGAGCACACACCAATGCCAGAGCCTTTTTCTGGTGAGCTTAGAAAGGTTTTGATAAAGAGCTGCAAAGAGTTAAAACTAAAACATCATGATAAAGGAACTGTTATTACAATTGAAGGCCCGAGGTTTAGCACAAAAGCAGAGAGCAACATGTTCAGAGCCTGGGGAGCAGATGTTATTAACATGAGCGTAGCACCAGAATGTATTCTTGCTAATGAATTAGAGCTTCCTTATGCTGCTGTTGCTATGAATACGGATTTCGATTGCTGGAAAGAGGATGAAGAGCCAGTCACATGGGATCAGATAGTTACTGTATTCAAAGCCAATGTTGAGAAAGTAATAAAATTATTATTAACAGCAATACCAAAGGTGAAGTGAAATGGAAAATGAAAAAAATTCTGAAGAAAATTTGAGTGAGGAGAAAAAACACGATTATTCTCATATCAAGAAAACTATTAGAACAATCCCTGACTTTCCTAAGAAAGGCATTATGTTTAGGGACATAACAACCCTTCTCAGAGACGGAGAAGCTTTTAAGAACACCTGCAATGAGTTCTACAGAAGATACAAGGACAAAGAAATAGATATTATTGTTGGAATTGAATCAAGAGGCTTTATTTTTGGAGCAGTGCTTGCTTATCTCCTGGGTGTTGGCTTTGTTCCTATTCGAAAACCAGGCAAGCTGCCTGCAGAGACAGAAAAAGAAGAATATGAACTAGAATATGGCAAGGATGCTGTTGAAATCCACAAGGATGCTGTCAGCAAAGGCGATAATGTTCTTGTTGTTGATGATTTAATAGCAACTGGCGGCACAATAGGGGCAACTATTAAATTAATAGAAAAACTCGGGGGAAAAGTTGTTGAGTGCTGCTTTGTAGTCGAACTTCCAGAGCTCAAAGGCAGGGACAAGATACAAGGCTACAGCGTGTTTAATCTAGTTGATTTTGAAGGGGAATGATGAGGTTTATTATGGACTCTAAAGATTTCATTGATGTTGTTGATGAAAAAGACAATGTTATTGGAAAAGATACTAAAGATAATAAGTTTAAAAAAGAGTTTATTTCTAGAGTTTCTGTTATTTTTATCCTGGATGATAACAAAAATCTGTTAATAGTAAAAAGATCTCCTAATAAGAAAAGTTTTCCTAATAGGTATGATATTTCTGTTTGTGGTAATGTTGATTCTGGCGAGAGCTATGAAGAAGCAGCCCACAGAGAATTGAAAGAAGAGCTAGGTATTGAATGCAAGTTAGAATTCTTAGATAAATATTTAAATGAAACTGAAGAAAAGGGAATCATACTTAAGCATTTTTCATCAATATTTCTGGGAAAATATGGTGGTGAAGTTAAGCTTAATGAGGAGCTTGTTGAGCTTCAAAGATTAAGTTTTGAAGAACTTGACAAAAAAGTCAGTGAAAACCCAGAAATATTCACTCCAGGCTTTGTTAATGGTTTTGTTTTTATTAAAGAGAAATTGAAAAAAATCATAGCTTAACAACAACCTTCCCTGTCTTCTCATCAATCTCTTTGATTAATTTATTATTTTTATACTTCTTTTTTACTTCTTCCCAACTCATTTTCTTCCTGTCAAGATTAATGTTTTCTAATAACTCTTTTATTTCCTGGTAATGCTCATAGATTAATTCTCCTTTTCTTTGATTTTCTGTAATGCTTTTTTCCAGGGCTTTAAGTCTTTGCTCCTGCTTCTTAATAATCAATGTTACTTTGTCTTCTTTGCTCTGTTTTTCCTTGATAACTTTCTCCTGAACTTGTTTAACAACTTTCTCTGTAAGAACATCATCTAAAACTTGGTTAAAACTGTCATAAAACACGCGGTTGTTTTGCCCCTCTATTTTTAATTCAAATGGCAAAACCACTTCATTAGTTTTATTAGCTTTAATTTTTTCATTAAATAAACCCTTGAGTTCTTTGAACAGTTTTTTCAACTCAGTATCATCAAGTCTTTTCTTTTCCTTGGCAATATCTGCTCTCATGCATAATTCCTCAGCATAAAGACCTCCTAAACCTAAATCAATAGCAAGAGTTTTAACAATAGAATCCTTTTTTGACTTAGAAATAATATTTTTTATTTGCTCCTCGCCAAGGCTCGGAGTGTTTATTTGTTTAGGAGGATACTCATACTTGATTCCTCCTCTTATTGTTCTTGCCTGCCAGTTCTGGGACTTTAACAAACCCCTGATTTTATAATCTTCTTCAAGCAAAAGCATGTTTCCTTTGCTGAAAAGCTCGCACACAAGCGTCCTGACTCCATTCTTAGTGTCAAAAACAATTTCAAGAATTCTTTCAAAGCCTTTCTGCCTAACCTCTTTAATCCTTGCACTTGCCAAGTGTTTTCTTAGAAAAACACAAAAACCAGGCGGAGTATCAGGAAAAACCTGCTTATAATCAGTCAGATACACAACTCCAGGCAGATTAAACCTAAGCATGAGCTTGCCAACACCTGATTTATGAAAAATAAATAAGAATTCGTTCTTGTCAGAATCCTGCTCATATATTTTATCTATTCTAGCGCCGACTAAGGATTGGAATTCTTTGACAAGGTAATGCAAGTCTAATGAGGTTAGTGAGGTTTTCATTTCAACAACTCCTCTGGGAAATAACTTATTTTGTGCTCTTTAAATACAAATATTGATTCATATATCTTTATCACATCAGAGAACTTATCTCTTAGTTCTAAGACTACTTTCCTGAACTCGTCTGATGTTTTTACATGCACGTCCAGCATCAGATTATATGAGCCTATGGTTCTGGTGAGATAGTAAACGTTTTTATGGTTTTCGCAAAAATAGATAAGCTCTTTTTTTCTTTTTTCAGATACGTTTTGAAATTTTAATAAAAGCAGGTGCCATTGCAGGCCAAGCACTCCTAAGTCAAGTTTTGGTTTATATCCTAAGATTAGTTTTTGTTTTTCTAGTGACTTCAGCCTGTAAGCAGATGTGTGGATTGGTATTTTCGTCTTTTTTTGTATCTCAGTCAAACTGATTCTTGCATTAGAAGCAATTTGTCTCAAAATAGCTATGTCTATTTTATCAAGAGAGATTTTTTCTTTTTTCTCCTGCTGGATTATTTTCTTGAATTGTTTTGGATTAACAAATTTATAGCTTAAATGTGAGCTCTCAAAAAGCATTGTAAAAGTGTAGTCATAGAGATAATCTTCGCAAACAGCAATTATTTTTGATAGCAGAGAATCAAAAAGCTCCATTGTGTCTGCGGATATAGAGACACAAACATCCCATCTTCCCAGCCCTGATAACAGCCACCCAACAAAATCAAGTTCATCAAGCTGTTTTATTAGGGATTCCTCTTTTTGGCGGTTAATATTTGCTAGCTGCAAAAAAACATAATAAGTGTTTAATCCTAATTTTGCAATGTCTAATGTTGTATAAAACTCAGAAATAATTTTTTTCTTTAGAAGATTGTTTATTCTATAGTTAACCACTTGCTTGCTTAAGCCTATTTTCTTTGCTATCTGAGAGTCTGTCTGTCTTGAGTTCTGGTCTAATTCAAAGAGTATTCGCTGGTCTTTTTTGGTAAGTTTATTCATCATAAATATTTACATAGCAACAGTATTTTATATATTTTTCTAAAAATGACAAAATTTTC
This sequence comes from Candidatus Woesearchaeota archaeon, assembly GCA_019322375.1. Lineage (GTDB taxonomy): Archaea > Nanobdellota > Nanobdellia > Woesearchaeales > SM23-78 > SM23-78. The sequence continues at coordinate 37,799 of JAHWIP010000012.1, read as the reverse complement.
TTTAAAAAGTTTTTAATATTACATAAGTAATACTATGTCTAAAAATAGCAACGGTGATAAAAAATGGAAAAACAAAGTAAAGATAGTATGACAAAATTTGTAGATTATAGTAAGAGAGCATTTATGTTTATGAGTGGAATTCTTGTAGGTGCAGCTCTCATGAAAATAACATACCCAGAAAACAATGCAAAATACATCCCAAGCAATGACATAGAAAATCTCAGTCCGGCATATGTTAATCCAGTCAAACTAGAACAGAAATTAATAGACCTTGACGGCAATGGAAGCCAAGAGTATGTGCTGGAATACGAAGGCAAATCATATTTGTTTTTGGTAGGAGAAGATGGAAAGCCAGAATGCAAGGAATACTGGGTAAAACCTAAGGAAATTGTTGTTAAGTAAAAAATGAAAAATAAAGTTAAAAACCGCATGTGGTCTGGAATTGAAAAACTTGTTGATATGTACAATCATGCTTATGATAAATATGAAGCACCAACAAGGTTCTTTTCAACCCTGGCAGGAACAATGGGCGGAGATTTTATAGCTAAAAGCTCGCAGGGAATGAAATACAACTGGAGAGACGCAGCCTTTACTAGTTTTGCAGCTGTGTACCAGTCATTGTTATACCCTAAGTTCATAGATTTAACTAATTACATTGTAGACAAACCTAAAGTTGAAAAAGCTTTTAAAAAAATAGGTGTATCAAAGCCATGGGCAAAGGCAATAACAATAGGAGGAATATTTTTCATACCAAACATGTTCTACTGGGGATTGTTATCTGTTAAGAATAGAGATCCAATTAACTTGGTAAGAGCTAAGAACGCTGCAAAAGCAATTGCAATAGGAACAGTACCCTATCTAGGAGTCGATTACATAGTAACCAACAGAGTGCACAAGAAATACTGTCTGCCAATATGGTCAGCAGCAGAAATCGCATACAATACCTTTTTAGCAACAGTGGCTTATTTAACATAAAAAGAGGTTATCCAAACCAAAACCTTTATATACAACTTAGTATCTATTTGTTATGAATTAATAACTTTTTGTTATGAACTTGTAAAAATGGCTAAGAAAAAACCTAAATCAAGGCATTTCAAAAAACTTAAGCATTCTCCTACTCTTAATACTGTTCTTATGGTTGAGGATGCTTTAAAGAATATGGATGAGAGTCTTATCACAGTTGCTGGTCTTAAAAAAATACTGCCTAAACAAGTTAATCATAATACTTTGATGAATATTCTTGATTACTTGCAAAAAAGCAATAAAATTTATATGAGTGTTAAAGGTATAACATGGCTTGTTAATGATAACCCCAAATTCAGAGAAGCAATCCGAAAGGCTCACGATTATGATGATATTATTGCAGATTTAAAGAGGAGAAATTTATTAACAAGTTGAATTCTGCTAAGTTAATGGTTAGGGCAAAGATAAGATTTTCAGACGAAGCAAAGGAAGTTTTGTCTTTTATTACAGAATCTGCTGCTAATTCAAAAAAAGAAAAGATGCTTCTGAATGCAATAATGAGTAAAATTGAGATTATCAAGAAAAACCCTCATTACGGCAATAATATACCTAAAGGGCTCATCCCAAAATACTATAAAGACAAATATTATATTAATAATCTTTTCAGGATTAAACTCCCGCTTTTCTGGCGTATGCTTTACAGTCTAAAAAAAGAAAAGAATGAAATAGAAATAATCTCATTCGTTCTTGACATACTAGACCATAAAGATTATAACAAGAAATTTGGTTATAAAAAGCATTAAAAATCATTTAATTCCTTTAATTATCTCCTTCACCTCCTCCAAACCCTTCACATAGTAATCTGCTTTTCCTTTGACAAATGGCCTTCTTAGTATCTGCACTGTTATCATTCTTAGCTTCTTGCCTGCAGCTATCTCTACCTCTGCATTATCACCCAGAACCATAACTTCTTTTGATTTTAATTTATATTCATTTAAGATATTGCAGAAGATGCCTACCCTGCTCTCGCAATTCCCAAGAACATCAACAACTATTTCATCAAACAAGCCTGCTATGCCAAGAATACGAATCTTTTCATTCTGAACCTGCTCTGTGCCAGAAGTCACCAGTATTTTTTTCTGCTTAAACTCCTTAATCAAGTTAACATCATCAAAAGGAGATATATTGCTCAGGTCCATGCTCTTATAAGTATCCATGCCTATACTTTTTATCTTCTCAGAAAGCCCTAGTTGTTTTGCAAGGCTCCTAAAACCCATCTGCATGTACTTGTCTCTTATTACTTTTTCTTGTTCATGTTTAAGCCCTGCCTTCTTCATCCTGTTAATCATTTCCTCAAGAACATTTACTCCTAGCTGGCCATAAGTATCAAATAGGGTGTTATCAAGGTCAAATATCAGTAGTTTTAACAAAATTTCACCTCATGAAATGCTCAGAAACTTTGTTTCTGGCACACAAAAACTTCAGTTTTTGTTGTTTTGAAATCCCAAAAATCTTTGATTTTTGTGATAATCATTTTATATTCCTATGACTAAATCTTTATAATTACCTTTGCAAGCTTGTCAGGGTTATGCCTTGCCAGGTGAATATTATCAAGCAAATCTGTTTTTATCACTTTAAGCTTTTTTGTAGACGATATATTGGGCTCTACAAAACCAGCTTTCTCTTTCTTATACCTATCAAGCAGAGCTTTTCCTGGCTTCTTATTATTGCACACAACATAATTAAGAACATCTTTGCCCAGATATTTCTCTATTTCCTCAACATAGTCTTTGGCCTGGAAATTAGTAGCCTCGCCATACTTGTTCATAATATTGCAAACATATATCTTTTTGGCTTTTGATTTCAGGACTGCTTTTTTAATCCCTGTTACAAGGAGATTAGGCAGAACACTTGAAAACAAGTCTCCTGGGCCAAGCACTATCTTGTGTGCTTTTAGTATGGCTTTTATTGCTTCAGGATTTGCCCTTGGCTTTGGAATAGAAAAAATCTTTTTTATCCTGAGATTAGGGTCGTATTTAGGAATGGTTATGTTTGTCTGCCCTATTATTACCTGCTTATTCTCAAGAATTGCTCCTAACTGGCAGTTAGTCATGGTTACAGGCAGAACCCTTCCTTTGATATGCAGGATTCTTGCAGCTTCCTTTACAGCCTCTTTTTCATTGCCAGTTAAGTCTCTTAAAGCTGTCAGGAATAAATTGCCTAAGCTGTGCCCGTTCAAGCCTTTGCCCCTGCTAAACCTGTAATCAAATAATCTTCTAAGAGCATTGGTCTCAGGGCTCAGAGCAATAAGGCACTTTCTTATATCTCCTGGCGGAAGAAACCCAAACTCATCCCTGAGCCTTCCTGTGCTGCCCCCAGAATCCATCATAGAAACAACAGCTGTTAAGTCAGCATTGTAATTCTTTAAGCCTCTAAGAGCAGTATACGAGCCTGTTCCACCACCAATAACCACTATTTTCTGCATAATACTATTACTATTGAAATGTATTTATAAGTTTAATGAAAAAGAACTCTACAAACATAAAAATATTATAAAAACAATTATTTTTCTACAACAAACACCTTGTCATGCCCCCTGGCATGCTCCTTGACTTTCAAGCCAATGCTCTCGCCTTTCTTAGCCTCATCCACTCCTTTGTGCTCTATCTGCATAGAGTCAACTTTCTGGGTAAAATCAGAGGTTGCTCCTTTGATATGAATATTATCCCCTACTTTCAAAGTGTCTGTTAACTCAATCACAGCCACGCCTATCTTTGTGTAATAATGGCTTACAGCGCCTACTTCTCGTTCTTCAGCCAAAATATCACCTCCGGATACAATACAGAAAACAATACCTTCTTAAAAAGTTAACGAAAAAATAAATAATTTTTCAAACCCAACAATATCATCCTGCATATTGCCATATTTTGTCAAAATAATCCTTTAATCCCTGTGCAACTGTTTCATCTTCTATTATTATTACAAAAGGCTTTTCTTGTGCAGAATAAACTGCCAGTTTGTCTTTGAAGATTGTAAAACTTACTTCGCTTTTTAATCCTTCAAAGGTTTTTATTTCTACTTTTGATTTCTGGTATATTTTCTTCATTATTTTCTTGTTCTTTGGAGAAGTTATTAATTTCCCTTTTATTTTCTTTTTATTGAATTCTTTTAGATAATGAGGGTATTCATATTTGAGGGCTTCTAGAATATTTAACTTGCCTCCGCCTCCCAGGGTTGCATAGCTGTCAGCTTCTAAAAAATCCCTTATATAGGCTTTTAATCCTGCTTTTCCTTCGTACACCCTGACGCTTCTTTCAGGCTTGGTTTGTTCTTTTATTGTTTTTAGTTCTTGTACAACTTTGCTTATTCTGGCTCTTTTCTCTTCAATATCTTTTAACAGGTTTTCAGGGTCTGCAGGATAATAAAGACGGTTTCTTTCTTTCACAATATAGCTTACAAGCCCTTTTTCAGCAAGCGAATCCAGGATATTATAAACAAATGACCTGTCCATTGAAACCTTTTTTGATATTCCTCCCCCTGTCTGCCCAGGAGATTTTAGCACTTCAAGATATACCTCAGCCTGGTTTTCAGTTAGTTCTGCGTCTAAGAGGTCTTTTGCTTCCATAGCAACACAGATGCCAAGTCACATATATAAATGTTGTGGTGAGTTACAACAACAAAGCTTTATATATTTGTTTATATATGTGAAAATAAGGAGGGATAAACATGTTAGAAACATTAATTAAAAATTTCAAAACACGCATTAGTTATATGATAAACGCTCCTGCATGCGTTGCTAAAATTGCAAGAGAAGAAGGATGGGATCAAATTAATCTAGAAATCGAACCATTCCATACATTAATGAATGGCAGTCTGGCAGGATATCAGGTTATTGCAGGCAATCCAAAGCACAAAAGAAGATATGAAGTTAAGGTAATCCCAGCTTATGAAAGGTTTAAAACAAAAACACCTAACGGAAAAAATATTCTGGTTGAAAATTCTTTAGACCTAAAAAACATCAGTAAACTGAAAGCATTTTGTTTTCTCAGAGACAACATGATTCCTAAAGCACAAAGAAGAGATGTGAAAACCAACATAGATTTAAAAACAGTTAAAGAAGAGATTCAAAGAATAGTAGAAGGACTTAACAAAAGATATTTAACAGAATAACTACAACCCAAACGTCTTCTCAAACTCTTTCATCTGGTTGAACTGCTGGATAAAGGAAAAGCCTTTGTTGGTTATTATCAGCATTGTTCTGCCTGCTTTTTCTTCTTCTTCTACAAGGCTTTTTTCCATTAATTCTTTTAGATAAAGCTTCATCTGTGTGTGGGATAGGTTTGCTTTATACATGAGATGGGTTGGCTTTATCCTGCCGCCTTTACTGCTAATAACATGAAGCATGTCATATATTATGTCTATTCTACTTCTTTTTCTTTGCATTCCTAAGCACCATTACAAATGTGTAGAGTAAGAATAAGTAGCCTATCAACTGGATTAGCTCAGCAACTGCATAGAGAGTAGGGTTTGAGCTTGTAAATATAAACACAAACTGGCTCAGGGTTATTATGCCAAAGCTTATGCACAGGAAAAGAGTGTTCTTATACTTGGTATCTTGGTATGATAAAAAGTATCTTCTGGCTATGGCAAACAGGAAGATAAAGGCTGTTATATAAATTATAAAATACGTCACTCTTGTAAAATAAGTTGATATAAGGATAAAATACGCTATTATAACATAGTTCATAGACAGCTCATCTTTTGAGGATAAAGCATACAGCACATAAAAGCCAAACAAGGTCAGAAGCGCGAATAACAAGAAGCCTATTGCTGATAAGTCAGAGTATGAGCGTATTATCTGCGCTCCCATCAATGATATTAAGAATTTCTTTGATATCAGGCTCTCTGTATGAGTCAGTATGTTCGTAAAAATCTTTATTATGAATGATGCTCCTAGCATGAAAAATGCAGCACTTAAAAAGAAATGCCTCTTGTTCTTTTTGTCAAGAAGAAAGTTCCTAAAACTGAAAACAGCTATTAGTAACACAACAACAGCACTCACAACATCTATTGCTATATCCTTGCCATAGAACCAAGGAGGACTATAAACAAAATCCAGCCAGTATACCATAGAGTAGTAAAAAGCGCGAATTCATTTAAAAAGGTTGTGGAATTTAGAACTGTAAAAAGCCTTCACAGACTATTTATAAAGGTTTTACCATAGAGATACTATAATGATGGCAAAGATGCGTGGTGGGATGAGAAAGCATTTTTGTCAGGAGGAGGAATTAACTGATATTGACTATTTTACCTCACAGAACAAAAGCCTTAATGAGGCGGCTGGGTTGTCTTTTGAACAAAACACACCTTCACACCTCCGTGGTTTAAAAGACTTTGAAATCGAGTTCCTGCTGAACAACAGGAACACACATCATCGTTGCAAAAGATGAAAACCCTTTACCCTTAAAAAAGCTAGATTCTTAACCCTAGCCCCTCATCATCAGGCTTACCACCAACTTATAAATCATTATTATTAAAAAAACATAAACCATAAATGTTCTAACACCAAGCATTATCAAGATAAAGTAAATGCCTGCCAGTATATCGAGTATGCTAAGAAAGCTTTTTCTGAAAACCAAGCCCTTGCCAATCAGATAAGCTGCTCCTATTACTGCTAGTTTCCATTCATTCAAAAAACCAAGATGTGTTGATAGCATTAGAGCTCCTACAATAACATCAACAAAGCCCAGGAGTAGGAACATTATCATTTTTAGCTTAGAAAAAAATAAGTATTAATAACTATTGTGTTTTGGTAGTCATTCTCTTACCTCTATCCTTTCAAAGTATGGCTCAAGCTCTTTTCTTATCTCCTCAAGCTCTTCCTTAGAATAGGTTTTTTTGCCAGCAAACGACTCGTCAATCATGTCAGGCATCTTCTTGAACTGCTGGATGCAGTATTTTTTTGCTCCTTTAAGCCATTTGCCTATTTCTAAGAAATCTTTTTTTGTTAACAGGTCTGGCAGAGCTGTTGTTCTGAACTCATAATCTGTTTTTCCCTGCATGATTATCTCTGTGCTTTTTTTTATTGCACTCTTGTTCACTTTAACCATTGCTATCTCATTGTATTTATCCAATGGTCCTTTGATATCCATGGCTATAAAATCAGCAAGCCCTTTGTCTATCAATTCCTGTATCATGTCAGGGTTTGTTCCATTAGTGTCCACCTTAACCTTTAATTCAAGCTCCTTAATCTTTCCAGCAAACTCTGGCAGGCCTTTTTGCAGGACAGGCTCTCCTCCGCTTATCACTACCCCATCAATAAGTTTTCTTCTTTCAGATATCTTTTCAAGGATTTTCTTTTCATCCAGCTCAATCAAATCAGGAGAATTCAGAACAAGCAACTTGTTATAACAATAAGGACACCTAAAATCACACTCTGCAACAAACACTATTGATGCTATTTCCCCTGGATAATCCGCCAGGCTTGTTGCCTGAAAACCTTTTATTAACATTTTGAATTATCATTTCTAAAGAATCTTCTGGCTGGGCTTTCCTAATATCCCGTGCTTGCTGTTAAGACTTTTTTTCTCATCAAAAGATTTTCTTTGCCTAAACTCTTCTTGCTTTCCCAGGTTCCACTGGTTTACAGGCCTGAAATACCCTACTACCCTGCTGAATATCTCGCATTTCTCTCCACACTTATTTTTTGGCATTTTTGTTGTCATTTTTTCATTTCCTCTTTTCCAGTTTTTTTATTTTAAGTTTTTTGTTTTCAGTTTTTTCAATTTTTTTATAATGTTTTTCTAAGCAGGGACCGCTTTTTTAAGTGCATCCCCTTTAATTTTTATCTTTTTGTCAACAGGACATATATTATGCTCTCCTTTTATGTATCCGTGCTCAGGGCACACACTAAAGGTTGGTGTGAGTGTAAAGTATGGAAGCCTGAAGTTCTCTGCGATTCTTTTAACCAGTTTCTTGCATGTCCCTGCATTGCTCACTCTTTCTCCAAGAAACCCATGCAGCACTGTTCCTCCTGTGTACTTTACCTGCAGGCTGTCCTGCAACTCCAGGGCTTCAAAGATGTCATCAGTATAGCCAACTGGCAGCTGTGTTGAGTTTGTGTAATAAGGCTCTTTGCTTCCTGCTGTTATTATTCTTGGATAAGCTTTCTTGTCTATTCTTGCCAGTCTGTATGCTGTTCCTTCTGCAGGCGTTGCTTCTAGGTTGTACATGTGCCCTGTTTCTGCCTGGAATTTTTTTAATTTTTCTCTCATAAAATCAAGGATTTCTTCTGCAAATTCCTTCCCCTTTTTTGTTGCTATATTATATTCTGGCCCTAAGAAATTCAGCAATGCCTCGTTCATTCCATTTATCCCTATTGTACAGAAATGGTTGTTTAAGGTTCCAAGATACCTTTTTGAAAAAGGCATTAACCATCTATCCATGTTGTGCATTACTTGCTTTCTTTTTATCTCCAGTGCTTCTTTGGCCATGTCCATTAATTTTTCTATTCTTTTAAAGAATTCTTCTTTTGTCTGTGACAAGTAGCCTATTCTTGGAAGATTTAAGGTAATCACTCCTACTGAACCAGTCATCTCTGCACTGCCAAACAAGCCTCCGCCTCTTGCTCTTAGCTCTCTCATATCCATTTGCAGTCTGCAGCACATGCTGCGCACATCCCCTGGTTTTAGTTCAGAATTAATAAAGTTCTGGAAATATGGTATGCCGTACTTTGCTGTCATCTCAAACAGCATGTCTGCATTTTCTGAATCCCAGTTAAACTCTCTTGTTATGTTATAAGTTGGTATTGGGAAAGTGAAGATTCTTCCTTTTGCATCTCCTGTTGTCATCACCTCCATAAACGCCTTGTTTATCATGTCCATCTCTTTTTGGCATTCACTATAAGTAAAGCGCTGTTCTTTCCCCCCAACCAGTGCTTTTTTGTTTTTCATGTCTTCAGGGCAGACCCAGTCCAAAGTTATATTTGTGAAGGGAGTCTGGCCGCCCCATCTCGACGGTACATTCATGTTAAAAACAAAGCCCTGCACTGCCTGTTTTACCTGTTTATAATTTAACTTATCTGCTTTGACAAAAGGCGCCAGGTAAGTGTCAAATGATGAGAATGCCTGCGCCCCTGCCCATTCATTCTGCAAGGTGCCTACAAAATTTATCATCTGCCATAGCAGTGATGAAAGATGCTTTGCTGGCACAGATTCTGTTTTTCCAGGGACTCCGTTAAAACCTTCTTCTATTAACTGCCTCAGGCTCCACCCTGTACAGTACCCTGCTATTCCCATTGTCAAGTCATGTATATGAAAATCCCCGTTTATATGCGCTTGTGAAACCTCTTTAGGATAAATCTTGTTTAAGGTATAGTTGGAAAGCACTGTTCCTGCTGAGTAAAATAACAGTCCTGACAAAGAATAATTAATATTGCTGTTCTCACTCACTTTCCAGTCTGACTGTTTTAAGTAGCCTTCGGTTGTTTTCTGCACATCAAATGCAAAGTTCTTGGCTTTTCTTAGTTCTTCATGCTGTTTTCTGTAAAGTATGTAAGCCTTTGCTGTTTCAGCATGCCCTGCTTCTATCAGGGTTTTTTCTACAAAATCCTGTATTAATTCTATTGACGGGATTGAGCCTCCTTTAAAAAAAGCTTCCAGAGCCTTGGTCACTTTTTTTGCCAAAGCCTTTGCTGTTTCATAGTCTTCTCCTCCTGCAGCTTTTGCAGCTTTATATATGGCCTGAACTATTTTGTCCTCATTAAACAATACTATTTTACCGTCTCTTTTTTTAACTCTGTCAATAGTATATGATTCTGCCATTTTTCATCTTTCTTTCTGCTTTTACTTTTTATTTTTACTGCTGCTTTTCTTTTATTTTTCTTTTTTTGAAAAATATTCAAAATTCATTTTGAATTTTGTTTTTTCTTTTTGTTTTCTCTCAACAGTTTCTTTATCTCATCCTGCAGGTCTGTCAGGTCTGCAAATTCCCTGTAAACAGATGCAAACCTGATGTATGCCACAGAATCAAGTTTTTTTAAGCGATTGACAACCAGGTTGCCTATCACTGAGCTCTTGACTTCATGCGGATGCTTGTTTCTCAGGGTTTTTTCAATATCATCAACAAATGCATCTATGGCTTCATTGCTAACAGGCCTTTTCTCGCATGCTTTTAAAACCCCTTTTCTTATTTTCTCTTTGTCAAACAATTCCCTGTTGCCGTCTTTCTTAATAATCCTTAAATTAAAGTTCTCAGGCTTTTCATAAGTTGTAAAGCGTTTCTTGCATTTCAAGCACTCCCTGCGCCTTCTGGTAGTATCTTCATCTGTTTCCCTGGTTTCTATAACACAGGTTTCCTTGTTTGAGCAAAATGGGCATTTCATAGATACAACCCCGTATATAGTGTATTATATTACAAAAAACACTAGATATGGATAGATTGGGTGGGTTATCCTTTATAAATATTTTTGTGGTGTAAAATATAATTCAGAAAAGGTATGTTATAAAATAAAGAATGAATATCACAAAAAGAACAAAAATAAGGGAAAAAAGCAAAAAAAGCAGAAAAAAATCAAGCATCCCCTTAAATCAGCTTCTTAACCTCATCCAAATCTGTTATATGAATGCAGTTAACAGGGCAAACCTGGGCAGCATCCATGCAGCAGCCCAAATCATCAACCTCAGGAGTCTTAACATTGGCTTTAGGAGAACCCTTGTCATCCTCAATCATATCAAAACTAGCAGGACAACTAGCACTACAAGCCCCGCACCCAGTGCACTGCTCAACATCAAGTTCAATCTTGTACTTAGCCATGATAACTCACACATAGAAAAGTAGTAGGGGATTTATAAAGGTTACTGTTTGCTTTTTTTCTCCTCAACAGCCTTTTTCATCTCCTCAACCATCTTGTCAATATCTTCATCACTTAATCCATGCACCTTGCAGCCCTGCTCAAGAGATTCATAAGCAGTCATAGGGCAGCCAACACAGTGAATGCCGTGCTTGAAAAGAACCTCAACTGCAGGGGGATAATAAGAAACAAGCTCTCCGAGAAGGATTGTTCTGGTTAGTTCTGGTTTTTCTTGTTTTTTATTTTTTTCAGTCACTATCCACCCTCGGCGCCAGTACAAATGCCAATTGAACTTTGTTTTTCTCAAGATACTCTAGTCTTAGTGGGTAATCCTTGGCAAACTCTAGTTTTACTTTGTTACTGAGCTTGCTGCCTTGTATCATCTTTTTTAAGTATTCGATTGAGTACTTGGCTTTTACTTTTTCTGTTGCTGTTATCTTGGTGCCGTCACCAGCTTTTATATCTATATTTGCTTTGTTTAAGTCGCCTGTTGCACTCACTACAAAGCGCTTGGGTTCTGCCATAAGGCTTACTGATTCTCCTACTATGTCAGCATCTTCTATTGCTTCATTAAGAATATCAGAGTCTGTTGTTACTGTGGCTGCAAACTTTAAGTCAGGTATTTTTTGCTCTTTTTCCTCAACATCTATTAATGGCAGGTGAAAAGTCCTGGTGCTTGTTCCTTTAAGAGTAATCTTCAGCTTACTTTCCTCTATCTCTAAGCTTATGCTGTCATTAGCCTTTGCTCTTTTCAGCACCTGCTTAAGATTGTTAAGGTTTATGCCTAAAAACTCTGGCTTTTTAACATCATACTCTGTGAAAGTGCTTCCCATGAGCTTAAAAACAATCATAGCAACATTAGCAGGGTCCATGGCTATTAACTCAATATTATCAGGTGTTATCTTAAAAGTCCCCTCTGTCACTAATTCAGAAATAATTGATACGCTCTCCTTTAAGTATTTTGGATCAGCAAGTGTTAGTTTCATATTCACATCCCCCTTAATATTTGTAAGAAAAGAGACTTTACACTGATATATAAGTTTTGTGGTGAATTACTATTCAGGAAAGTATAAGAGCTTGTGATAACCTCTTAAAGTAAAGTATTTCCAGCTTCTTATTTCCAGGAACCTGGCTCTTAAGTCATTCATAAGTTTAAGAAATGCTTGTTCATTTTCCACTTCTATATCAAATTCAAAGTCAGAGCCTCCAATTGTTTCATCAATGTACATTATATTTGGGTGTTGATGAGCATATTGAAAAAGTTCTTTGCGTCTAGAGATATCTTTAAGTATCAAATCTATTTTATAATATTTATATCCAAAAAGCCCAAAATTAAATATAAACCTATACCCTTGAATTATTTTTTTCTTTTCTAGTTGTTTTATTCTAAAAGCTATTGTCCTAGGAGGAGTCTTTAATTTTTTGCTTAATTCTATTATAGGTACCCGTGAATTCTTTGCTATTAATTTAAGTATTTTTAGATCTAATTCATCATGCAGAACAACTTTTTCTCTCCCAGAATATTCTGGAGTCACTTCATCATATTTTTTATTTAGAATGTATGCTCTGTGGAACTGGTGAGATTGGGTAAACACAGCCATTTCTTCTTTGCCTAGATAAGGTTTAAAATGTTTTTTAAAATCTAAATAAATATTTTCAAATTCCCATATGTCTTTTACCAAAAAGCCGGTTGCTATATCAACAGCTCCATCTACTCTTGCTACAAATAGAGTGTTCTTTTTTATAAGAAAATCTAAAATTTCTTTTTCTTTTTCAGGAGTACAGTCTAATAGTTTGATATAAACCCTTACCAAGAAATATCCTATTCTTGAAAAATCTAAAAGTGTGTAATAGCCTTTTATGTAATCTTGGTTTTCTAGTTTTTTTATCCTATAATTAACCACATCTTTGCTTAAGCCTACTTTCTTGGCTATCTCTGAGTTGGATTGCCTTGCATTAATATCTAGCTGATAAAGTATTTTTTTGTCTTTTAAATCTAATTTATTCACTATCATATTAAATCAAAAATCCTTTATATTATTTAAATATTGCGTTTTGAAGGAAAAATTAAAACAAAGTTTTATTAACTTAGGATTACTTACTAGTGACTAAACTCAATTGTACAACCTTTGAGGCTCAAGAAGTGCTAAACTTCTTGAGCTTTTAAGCTTTAAAAAACTAAAGGGGGATTGAAAATGAAACTAACCAAATTAGCGATAGCTATAGCCATGTTAACTATGATATTAATTAGTGCTTGCAACCAAACTCCAACAGGAGAAGTAGTAACAAAAGAAAAAAAAGAACCAATAAAAATAGGATACCTAGGACCATTAACAGGCGATGCTGCTTCATATGGAGAAACAGAAGTCAATGTGATAAAAATTGCACTAAAAGAAATTAATAGTGCAGGCGGAATTGCTGGGAGGCCTTTAAAAGTTTTGTATGAAGACGGGCAATGCCGTGGAAAAGAAGCAACAACCGCAGCTAAAAAACTAATTGAGATTGATAATGTAAAAATAATTCTTGGCGGACTCTGCTCTGCAGAAACATTGGCAATGGCACCAATAACAGAAGCAAACAAAATATTAGTGTTCTCAGCATTAGCAAGTAATCCAGATATAAGTGATGCTGGAGAATACATTTTTAGAAATGTGCCAACAGATCATGACTGGTCACAATTTGCAGCAGAAACAATCTACAAAGAAGGCTACAAAGAAGTTAGTATGCTAACAGAAAACACACCCTATGCTATAGGAGTAAGGGATATATTCAAAGAAAGATTTATCGAGCTTGGAGGGAAAATTATAGCAGATGAGGTTTTTGAACAGAACTCAAAGGACTATAGAAGTCAAATAACAAAAATAAAAAGTAACCAGCCAGATGCAATCTTTCTAAACCCACAGGCAGGAATTACAGGAGGATTAGCAGCAAAACAAATAAGGGAATTTGGAATAACAGCTCCTATCTATAGCTCATATGTATGGGGTGGTCCTGACAGTGTGGAAAATGCAGGAGAAGCAGCAGAAGGAATCCTGTTCTTTGATGCACCAGGCCTATCTACACAAAAAGGATTAGATATCATAAAAAAGTATAAACAAATATATGGAGACTATGCAAGTGAATATCTTGTAGGTTCAAGGTATGATTCAGTTCACATAATAGCAGATGCATTAATAGAGTGCAATGAAAATACTGAATGCATAAAAGATTATCTTTATGACTTAAAAGACTATGATGGAGCAATAGGAACTTATAGTTTTAAACCAAATGGAGACATGATATCAATACAATTTGAGCTAAAAGAAATTAGAAACAAAAAACCAGTAGTTATAGGATAAAAATTTTTATTTTTTTCACATCAGAAACTAACCTGCACCCCATTCTTTAGTATCTTCACTTGCTCAGGCTTATATCCCATGTCCATGGCTAATTCTTTCATTGCCCTTAGTTTCTTTCTGCTGCCATGGGTTGGGATGATGTTTTTTGGCTTTAAGAGATGTATTAGGTCCCGCAAATCTTCTTTAAAGGCATGCCCTGATACATGAACATCAACAAACAGTCTGACTTTTTCTTTTTTCAGGGCTTTGTCTAGTTTTTCCCTGTGGATAATATTATTCTCTACAGGTATTATGCTGCAGGAAAAAATCACATGGTCTTCTTTCTTAAACTTGTACAGGTGCTGGCGCACCATTCTTGTGAGCACTGCGTTTGGCTCTCCCTGGTGTCCTGTTACTATGAATAAGTATTTTTCAGGGTGCTTTATTTTATTAAAAAACTTTTTTACCTTGTTGCCATACCTCACCATCTCTGCTCCTCTTGTCAAGTCAATAATGCCTGCATCCTTGGCAGCGCCTGTGTATTTATTAAGAGACCTGCCTATTAATACAATCTTTCTCTTAAGCATTTTCCCCAGCCTTATAATGCTTCTCAATCTGGCTATATGGCTTGAAAAAGTGGTTATGATTATGGCTTTGCCCCTTGAATTAACACCCAGCAAAACATCTTTTAGCATTTCCTTTGCAATGCTCTCGCTAGGAGTCTTCATAGGAGTGTCTGCGTAAAGAGAGTCAACAATCAAGGCTTTTACTCCTTTGCCTGCAATGCGTTTAAGAGCCTTAAAATTAGGTTTTTCTCCAAGAGTAGGGGCATTATCAAGCTTAAAATCATTAGCATAAACAACTGTTCCATAAGGAGTGTGAACAGCAATTATAACTGTCTGGGGAACAGAATGAGTCACATTAATAAACTCCACAGTTATCTTCTTGGAAACCTTGAACCTGGAATTAACAGGATGAGGAATAATCTTGTTTCTCAAGCTAATCTTCTCATCCCTGAGAATAGCAATCAGCACCTCTGCTGTGTACCTGGTGCAGTGAATGTCTGCACTGAACTTATTGCTGATAAAAGGAACAGCGCCCACATGGTCCAGGTGGGCATGAGTTATGCAAATGGCTTTCACCTTTAGCCACAAATCCTGTATCTGATAAATATTTGGAACAGCCTTTACCTTTATCAATGCATCTGCAGACATGTCTGTCTCCATGTGAAGCTCCTCTCTCTCCTCTGTGTAAGCAATATAATTATCCATGTGCAGGCCCATGTCAAGAATAACAGCTTCATCATCCACTTTTACAAGGGTGCAGTTCCTGCCAATTTCTGAGTAACCGCCAACAGTAATTATTTGAAGTCCCATGATTAGAATTAACCATGAGCAGAGTATTTAAAGTTTTGGGTTGGGAAAGAGTTAGTTTTTTATAATTAAGGAGCTTACAACTTCTGGATGAATCAAAAACCACTAGTGACTGTTTTAATAACAGCATATAATACAAAACAAGCATATTTGAACCAAACCGTGAACAGTGCCCTCAAGCAGGATTATAATAATTTAGAAGTCTTAGTAGTAGATGATGGTTCAGAACCAAAACTGAATACCTTCTTGGACTTAAACAATCCAAAGCTAAGATATCAGTACATAGAACATAAAGGGCTTCCTCATGCATTAATCCAAGGTATGGAAATAGCAAAGGGAGAGTATGTTGCTGTTCTGGACCATGATGATGTGCTTAAACCAGGCAGTATAAAGGCGCGGGCTGAAAAACTAAAAGAAACAAACATTGGCTTTGTTCATGGAGATGTTGAGCTAATTGATGAGCAGGGAAAGGTTTATGCAACTCACAGGTACAATCCTTTACCTGAAAGAAGTGATTTCATAAATAATGTTCTTTCAGGAGCGATTATGCAGTTCAAACACACTGCTGTAATGTTCAGAAAGAATGCTGTGTTTTCTGTTGGTAATTATAATCCAAACATGCCTCGGGAATTTGATATTGATTTGATTATCCGCGTTGCACATAAATATGGGTGCCAGCATATTCCAGAAATCCTGCTTAGGTATAGAACACATTCTCACAACACATCTGGTTGTTTTAATTATCGTGTCTCTGCCATAAAATACCATTGGAAGGTTATTGATAATCATGTTAATAAAAAATCACAAAGGATTAAGCATAAGGCAAAATCTGCTTTGGTATATTTTGGAAAAGGAGTATATGAAACCTTTTGGTCTAAGAGACCAGAAACAT
Source organism: Candidatus Woesearchaeota archaeon (assembly GCA_019322375.1). GTDB lineage: Archaea > Nanobdellota > Nanobdellia > Woesearchaeales > SM23-78 > SM23-78. The sequence continues at coordinate 21,404 of JAHWIP010000012.1, read as the reverse complement.
TATTAAATTTATTAAAAAAAGTAAAATAAATAAGAAAAAACAAAATCAAAACCCTATCTTTTTAAAGATGTTTTCTACTTCTGCTCTGGGCCATCCCCGCTGGATTAAGGCGTTCTTTATCTGGGCTTCTGACAAACCGCTGGTCATGGCATTCCTGACATACGCCACTACCTCGTTAGAAGACTTCTTGCCTTTATCACCTTCAAACCTGACCAGGTCTGCCTCAAAACGAGTCAAATCTGATTTCTCGCTTCCAATTATTGCAGTTAGTTTTTTCAGTTCCAGCAAGATAAAAATCAGGCCTATCACTAGCAGAATGAATAATACAAACAGCATTTCAAAAATCGGGACTCCTTCAATTCCAAAAACATACGCCATAAAAATCACCTCTTCTTATAAGTTATACAAAACACATAGCCTGAAACAACCACTATCACTGTTTAAACCTGACCAGGTCTGCCTCAAAACGAGTCAAATCTGATTTTTCTCTTCCAAACAAAGCATTTAATTTTTTTAGTTCCAGGAATATAAAAACCAGGCCTGCCAGCAACAGGATGGACAATAAAAACAGCATTTCAAAAATCGGGACTCCTTCAATTCCAAAAACATACGCCATAAAAATCACCTCTTCTTATAAGTAACATAAAATACATAGCCTGAAACAGCCACCAAAGCTATGATTATTAAATAAAATAAGTATCCTAAACTAAATCCTGATTTTTCCTCTCCTTCTAAAATCATTGGAGAACTTACCTCTTTAATCTTCTTCCCTTGCTCGTAAAAAGATGATTCAACCTCATACTCTCCAGCAGGCAGATTTTCAAGTTGTAAATAATCAACCCGATGGTATACCTGATTCGCTCCAACCTCATATTTTCTATCAGTGTCAATAAAGTAAGTTTCTTTACCCTTGCTCACAGAAAATTCCACTCCTATTTTCCTTTTTTCCTTATTTCTATTATCCACTATTAAAACCTGGTAAAGCTTGCCAGTCTGAGGATCCTTGTTCAGCTTAAAACTATACTCAGGAACTGATAAACTCACAGGTATTGACTCTTTTAAAAGCAATGAGCCGTCCTGGATAAGCTGCACATCCACAGAACTCACATAAGGATCTCCCGGCAGGCTAAGCAAAAACCCTTTCTTGGTCTTCATTCCTGGAGAAAGGCTTAGAATAGTCTCGCGCCCATCAGCCCAGCCATTCACAACAACCTCCACATTCCTAGCCTCTTTTTCTCCAATATTTTCTATATTCACTTCAAACAAATAATTATCCAGGATTTCTGCACTAATAGGATTAGCAAAAATAATCAATTTAGGTGCGTCTAATGTTATGTTAGCACAAGGCAGGCTGCAGCTTCCTCCACAATCAACTCCTTGTTCATCACCATTCATCAAGCCGTCATTACAATTGCCAGTGTACAAGCAAGTCTCAAGTTCGCTAGGCTTATATACAGTGGTTCCGCAGGTATTAGAGTCTAAACAACTCCTTCTTCTTAAACCCTCTGGCTCACAACCACCCCATGCACTGCAAACCCAGCTCTCCTGGCAGGTGGGAGTTGGGCCGGGAGGCTCACCACAAGAAGTTGTGCTAACTATGTCATACTCTTCATTAGTGCACTTATTCTTAACAGTACAGTTTCTGCTCTTAACATTATCAACACAAGGACCATACTCACCACAAGTCATTTTTTCAATGCATTCTGTGCAATTAAAGCATTCTTCATCAACACATTCCCAGGTCTCATTGCAATCAGTATCGCAATAATTAAGATTTGTTATGCACTCATCCCAGGTTCCGTTAATACAATTCTGTTCTCCTGCACAAGTATTATTGGCAGTGCAATCTCTAGAATCACCAATAGTACAATTACAGCCTTCATCAACACTGCCATCACAATCCTCATCTAACACCCCATCACAAACCTCAACAGAAGCATTTTCTAAAGGGTCGCATTCCTGGGGGATACCTAAAATACAATTATCTACAGTGTGCTCGCAAACACCCAGGCCGCAAGGAGTGCTGCCTAGTTCTTCATCACTGGAACCATCACAATCATTATCTTTTCCATCACATATCTCGTCAACAGGGCTAACACTGCCAACACAAGAATCCCATGTACCATTAGTGCATGTCTGTATGCCTTTTTTGCACTCACCAGTATCAATTCCACAGCTCTGTGTAGTGCCAGTCACACACTCACAGCCTTCATCAACAGTGCCGTCACAATCATTGTCCTTGTTATCGCACACCTCGTCAACAGGAGTGATCTCGCCTATGCAGTCGCCCCACTCACCATCAGAACATGACTGGATGCCTGCCTTGCAATTACCAACTCCCATTGTGCTGGTATTAGCTGAATAACAACTCTCAATCTGTCCATGAATACAATCACATTCAGGGCAAGGGTCATTAACACACTCTTTATCACCATCACAATCACTATCACAATAATAACCAGAAATCTCACATGTACTGCTCCAATAACCACTAACACATCTTCGGGTTCCATTACACCCATTACTAGTCTTGCAATCCAATGAACTGTAACCAGCACAATCATCAATCAAATTATTACAATTATTATCCAGGCCATCATATAATTCTGGAGAAGGATCAACACCCCCTATACAATCACCCCACACACCATTCTGACATGTTTGAGTGCCATACTCACATTCACCCACATCAGTGCCGCAGTTCTGGGTCTCTCCATCAGTGCAATCCCCGCAGCTGTCATCAATCACTGTTACTGCGCCGTCCTGTTTTGAATTATCCAAGGGCTGGCTTTCATTATCTGAGATTTTAATATTGGATATTACAAACTGGCTTGTCACAGGAAAACTGGTTATGTCTTTAACCCTAAAACTAACAGTTGCAAGAACCCCGTCCCCATTTACAAAATCAACCTCGCTCTGTCTTACACAAGCAACACTTCTTATTATTCCCAAAGTCGAGAGGTCAGGCGGTATCCAATAAACATTATCCAGATTGTTCCTGCTCAGAAAACCCCCCTCATCAACATCTATTACTTCAAGAACATTCTGATTATAAGATAAATCAAACTGGAATCCAGACACCCCATTAACTCCGCTTATAGATATGTCAACCACAAAGTCTTTTCCTTCACACACATCCACCTGGCTCGGAGAAGGTTCTACTTTGACAAGACCAGCTACAGAACTTATTGAGAATAGTAGTATTAATACTATCAAAACCCTCTTCATAACCTATTCTCATAATTTTCATTATATATATATTTTCTCATATTTATACGAGATTTGATAATTAAAGGTGCGGGGAGAGGGACATTCAAAAAAACTAACATTCTCCAGCAACAAGTTGCTGTCCCAGCGAACTGCTGTTTCCGGGTGAAAAACGCAGTTTTTCATTCGAACCCCCGTATCCACTAAGGAAATGGATTTCACATAAGTGGACTGCGAAATCATTGCTTGAAGCTCATCACTCAATTAGCTTGAGTCCATCGCATTTGGCCACTCTGCCATCCCCGCATTAGATTTAAAAGAAAAAGAATTAATTTAAAAGATTTGTTGTTTTAAGAACTATATGCTCTCCAGTCTTCGCTCCACTTCGTTAAGGGTGCTGCTTATTTTTTCAAGGTCAGAAAAAGATTTTTTAGGCGGGGGTTTTGGTTCTTCTTCTTTTTCTGGTTTTGCCGCTGCTTTTTTCCGGAGATAAATTGCTGGGAAAAATTTTTTTAAATCATCGTTTTTATACTTAGGCACCAGCTCATCAATTTTTTGTATCAAAAGCTTTAATTCTTTTATTTCTCCACTTATCTTGCTTATTAATTCGTGCTTTGCCTCTCTCATTTGTGATACGGTATAGACTTCTTTTAGAATATGAAGGATTTCTTTAGAGGATTCCAACAGGTTCTTTCTAAAAGCATGCGGGTTGGTTATGCGTATAAAAAATTCTTCTTGCTCTGATGTTTTATTAGGCATTTTGATCTGTTCAGCCCTCGGATATTTGTTCTTTTATTAATTCTGTCTTGTGCGTTATTTCATCCATGCTTTTCTCCCAGTTCATTATCTCTTCTTCTTCTTTGTTCTTTAATTCTTCCAGGTCTGAGAGGAGCTGTTTAACATTAACTATTTTTTTGTTTATAACCTCTACCACTTCAAGGATTTCCTTGTACTTATCAATCTTAACAAATACATGATTTGATTCGCTCATCATAGTTCACCTCTGGTCTTGATTACTCTCGAAGAGTTTGTTATCAATCAGGATTAGCTTGTCTTGAATAATGTTAAGAGCAGTGATTAACCCGTTGTATTTATCATCTTTCACTTTGCTTATCTCTGTGTGCAGCTTTACTTTCTTTCCTGCATGGTTTGCCAGTACTTTTACCCTGTCAAGCCCTTCTTTTAGATTAACATAGCTTCTGACATCTATAAAGCTCTTTTCATGGCTGATGATGGCTTTTTCTGGTTTTGGATATTCTATGGATTCTTCTGGCTCAGGATATTTTATGTCTGGTTCTGGCTTTCTGCTCACAGGCTCTTGCGGATCTGCCAGAAATTCAGAATCTTTTGCTGGTTCTGTTGCTTCTCTTGGTTTTTCTTTAACTACTGGCTTTTCTTCAGGCACAGGCTTTTTTTCTTCAATTTTTTCCTCTTCTTCTTTCATGGCTTCTATTCTTTCAAGGTTTTTTATTTCATGTTCTTCAAAATCAGGAAGCTCAAATCCTTGTTCAATTACAGGAGCAGGGGATTCTGGCATTTTCACAGGCTCTGGAGCAGGTTTTAAAGCAGGCGATTCCTTCCTAGGCGCCACTTTCTGCGGGCGGTCCTTTCTAAACGGGTCTTGTGATGGAGGAAACTCTGGCATCTGAAAGGTTTGTGCTACTGCACCTGGAGATGCTGGTTCTGTAACTGGTTCTAGTGCATGAGATTCAGGAGCGCTTTCAGCCTTGCTAAAATCCGCAGGGGGCTCAGGTATATCAGGGGTTACCTTATCAAAATCAGGCGGTTCTTTCCTGTCAAATGGTTCAGAAGGTAGTGCCAAATCCTTTTTTTTCTTAAAACCAAACAAAGCCATACCCCACCTCTTTTTTAAATGATTTATTATTCTTGAAAGTATATAAATCTTGCTATTATCATATAGATATGAAGTAATGGTTTTTATTTTTTTCCTTTATTACCATCTCCTTTCAATAAAACATTAAAACAACCTCCTATTAGCCATTGTTATGAAGCAAGCTTTGTACTATAAAAAGCTCAAAGACAACCTTGTTAAGTGCGAGCTCTGCCCTAGGTATTGTGTTATTAAAGCAGATGATAGAGGGCAGTGCAGGGTTAGGCAGAACAAGCAGGGAAAACTCTATTCATTGGTTTATGCCCGCCCTTGTTCTGTGCATGTTGACCCTATTGAAAAAAAGCCGCTCTATCATTTCCTGCCAGGAGCAAGGGCTTTTAGTATTGCTACGATTGGGTGCAACTTCTTTTGTGGTTTTTGCCAGAACTGGCAGATTAGCAAGGATGATGCTGAGGATATAGAGCACAGATATGATGAATTAGAGCCTGAAAAAGTGATTGAGCTGTGCAAACAGAATGATTGCAGTATTATGAGTTATACTTACACTGAGCCAGCCATCTTTTATGAATATATGCTTGAGATGGCTAAAATTGCAAGAAAGCAAGGGATTAAGAACACTGTTGTGAGTAATGGATATATAAATGAGGCGCCTCTTAGAGAGCTGTGCAAGGTGCTGGATGGTGCTAATATTGACCTAAAGGCTTTTACTAATGATTTTTATAAAAAGGTGTGCAAAGGAGAAATCGAGCCAGTTAAGAAAACGCTTAAGATTCTAAGAGAAGAAAAGGTCTGGCTTGAAGTAACTAATCTATTGGTGCCTGGGCTTAATGATGATTTTGAAAAAATTGAAGAAATGTGCAAGTGGATTGCAAAGGAGCTTGGCAAAGATGTTCCTATTCATTTCTCAAGGTTTCATCCAGACCATAAAATGACTGATAAGGAGCCCACACCGCTTGAGACTCTTGAAAAAGCAAAAGCAATAGCAGAAAAATACCTTGATTATGTTTATCTCGGCAATGTAGGGGGTGAGAACAATACATATTGTCCAAAGTGCAAAGCAAGAATTGTTCAGAGGAGCTTGTTTATTCCTGTAAAAATTAATATAGAAAAAAACAAGTGTGTTAAGTGCGGACAAGAGATTGCAGGGGTGTGGGAGTGAAAATTCCTATTATAGAAAGCCTTTCTACTGGAAACAGATTCCAGGACAAAGTTAAGCAAGCAAAACAAGTTCTTGGAGAGGATGATTTTTATTATGTCAAAACCAGGACCAAGGCAGAGGCAGAAAGAATCATTCTTGAAGAAAAGAACAAAGGCAATAAGTGTTATGGAATTTTTAGTGGGGACGGAGGCATAAGGTTCATTATTAATCATTATCTCCCCCAGGAAGTGGTTTTATTAATTGACCCAAAAGGATTATCCAATAATCTTGCAAATAGCCTGAAAAAAGAGTGTATAGAACACTACTATAACCTTTCTAGAAACCATGATGAAAAAAAGGTTAATCTGGCTGATTATGTGATAAAGACTGATGCAATGGAAGTAAAACTAGGAGATAATCAACCAGAGTTTGCTGCTTCAACAATAGGTGTTGGGTTAACAGCTGCTATTTGTTATGATGTAGAAAATCATCGTAAGAGAGGCTCTTTAAGGAAAAAAATTCATTATGGAGCTAAGACAATAGGAAAGAAAATAGGGTTTGAGCCTATGAAAATATCTTACTCTGTAAACAAAGGTGAGCAACAAGGCACTTTAGAAAACATTCTCGCAATTGAGATTGCAAATGGGTCGCATATTGCTTCTATGCCCAACTTTAACCCAAAGGATAATCTTAACTCTGGTTTTGCAGGATTGTTTTTGCTAGAGGATAAAGGGCATTGGAAATGGACAGAGCTTTTATTCAACTTAAAATTCTTTCAAAACACAAGGCATATAACCCTGCCAAGGGACGCAAGGGGTTTTAATAAATTGGGAGTAAATTATAGAAAAATAAAATCATTGGACATAAGAATCCTTGATGGGTATAAAGATTGTTTCTTGGAAATGGATGGTGAGCCAAGAAGATTTAGTGCTGGTGACGAAATAAGTGTAATAGTTAAACCAAGAGCACTAAAACTGGTTTATCTGCCCTGGATACTGGGAATGATTAGTAAGAACTCGCGTATATATTACGAAGAGAAGTGAAGTTCTCCGATTTTTTCTCCGAGCAGTATATAAAGCACTTGTTCTTGTGTGAGGGGAATGCAAAAAATTAAAGGTTTATTATTGGCGCTGTTATTTGCACTTCCCTTGGTTGCAGCAGTGCATATCAATGAGATAATGTATAATCCTGTCGGAGATGATAATAATAATGAGTTTGTTGAAATATCTGGAGCCAATAACTTATCTGGTTATACTGTCGGCGACCTTGCAGGCAATGATTCTCTGGTGCTGGTTAAATTTATGCTTGGAAACTTTAGCTTGATAGCAGAAGAAGGATTTAATCATACAAACATTAACTGCACTATCTATTCTGCTGGCGCTACTATTGGTAATAATCTTAACAATGCAGAGGACACAATTTTTCTTTATTACAACAACACCTTGGTTGACTTTATGGGTTATGATGGCAGTCTTGCAAATAGTAATGATTATTCAATAGAGCTGATTAATGGCACATGGCAGGAGTCTTGTGAGATAGGAGGCAGTCCTGGAGGGGAAAATTGCAAAGTAATAGATGAAAGTGTTAATGCGACTATTAATGATACTGTAAATGAAACTACCAATCAAAGTGTGAATACAACCATCAATGCAACCCCGGAAGAAAACATAACTAAAGAAAATAATACTAAAACAGGGTTAAAACTAGAAATAGTGATTCCTGAAACCCTTTATCTCGGAATGATGTACACTTCTTTGTTTAAAATAACTAATTTAGACCATGTCTCTGGAATTGAAGATAATATTTTTTTAATGGTGAGGTACAATGTAACCAGGAACAACACATTAGTCAAGGAAGATTATTTTAACAAGACAATAAACTATTACTCTTCATCTAACACAGGCAGGTTATTCTTTGAAGAGGCAGGAATCTATACTCTTTGCGGGTTTATTGTCAATAGTTCTATATCTATGTGCAGGGATTTTGCTGTAATTAACCCCCTCAGCATTCCCTGCTCTATTAAATTAAACCTGAGCACTGATAAGGAGATGTATCTGAACAAGGAAAAAGTTAAGATTAAGAACATTATTAACAACAAGAGTTTTCCATACATCATTGAGTACTGGGTTGAAGACTTGTTTGGTAATGAAGTAAAGAAAAAATACAATACCAGCAACACCAATCAAAAAACCTACACCCCAAAGATTGTTGAAAAAGACAGGGTTTTTCTTGTAAAAAACAGATTGGTGTTTGTGGCTTGCAATAATTCTAACTCTGAACTTGGAAATGAAAAAATGATTATTATAAAAAAAGATGAAATAAGCATTGGCATAGATGATGATTCTGATTCAGGTCTTAGTATTGATTATGTTTATCTTCCCAAGTCAAAGATTTTTAGTTTTGGAGACAGTTTTAATGTTAAGCTAAGCATACATAAAGGAAACACTGCCAAGAGTGTTGTTAATGTTTTTGTTGAAAAAGACAAGAAAAAAGTATCTGAAAAAACCACTTTTTACCTGAACAAAAAGAATTATGATTATAACCTGACTGTAAAGGTGTTCTTAAAGCCTAATTGCAAGAATGCATTTAATGACGGGTATTATGCCTTGGTAGTTGAAGGCCTTGGTAAAAGAGCAGAAGAAGGAATAGAGATTAAAGGTAATAAAAAAGGGGTCTGCAAAGAAGAAAATATTGAAGAAAGCGGCGAGATAAGTTCTTTTTATACTCAAAGCAAAAAGTATAAGCAAAGGATTAATCTTTATGCAAATATCAAAGGAAAAGGAGTTTATAAAGCAATCTTGCAAAGCAGAACAGGAGAGCAGAACAAAACTATACATCTTAATAGTTCTGAAAAAGTCAGGTTTGTTGTTGAAGTTGAGCCTGGAAAGAATATATTTATTCTTAAGCTAAGAAAAGATGATAATGTTGTTGACACCAAAACCTTGGTTGTTGAGTTAGAAGGTGAAGAGAACAAAGAAAGTTTGATAGAAGAATTATTATTAGAAAAAAATAATAAGACAAATGAAGAACTAAACAGCTCTGTTAATTATTCCTTAGTGCCAGTTACAGGAGGAGTTGTGTATGAATCAAATAATATGAGGATTGTTAAATATGCACCTTACTTATTGAGTTTTGTATTAACCCTCGTCATCGTCGGCTTAATTCTCTCTAAAAGACAATAAATTATGTTACTACCACAAAGTTTATAAGTGCTGCTTTATTTCCTATAACCAAAATGCAGCCTGGCACAGAGCTAAAAAAGGCTGAAAAAAAGTCATCTCTTGAGAAGATTATTTCTTCTGCTAAAAAATTTTTTATAATTGGTTCTTTGATTGGAACTTTATCCCTAAACCCCTGGGCTGGAGATACTCAAAAAAAAGAGGACCCTTTTCAAGAAAATAAAGAACGCACAAAAAGATTCTCTTTTTTCTGGGATGTTAATTTAGGGTATCGAAGCAGTATTCTTGGCAGTGTTGAAAATATTCCTCTTGAAGTGAGGGATGTGCCTAAACACGAGGATGATTGGTATGCAAAAGACAGAAACGTGGCTCCTATTGAAAAAAACAGTGTAAACTTATATGGCCGTGTAAAAGCAGGGACCAGGCTTGGAGGTAAATTAGCTTTTATCCAAGACAAGCTCTTTTTTAAAACAGGTGTTGGTATTGACTTTACCCATGCGGCCGCGCTTTCAAAATATAACAAAAGAAAAGATATGCAAGAAAGAAACTACACTAATTTTCCAGGCACCAACACAAGAGGTTATGGAGCAGCATTAACCTTTTATCAAGTCAGAACATCCTTTGTGGATTTGGGTCTTGAAGACGCATTCTTCAGGCCATTGGTCTTCAGTGAAATCGAAGTCAAGCTAGAAGAAAAAACAGGCCTTGTTTTAGGATACTTAGCATACCCACAAAACTTTCATGTAAGAAATGGCTGGGACAGGTATGATAATCTGCAGGTTAAAGATGAACATGAATTAGCAAAACTTATTATAGGAGGGCCTTATGTTTCAATAAAATTCTATCATAAAGAAGATTATAGTGAAAAAAGGAATTATGTTTCAATCGATGTTGGGTTTACAAGTATTCTAAAAAAACAGTTGACTGAAATAGGAAAAAACATGCAACTTAATTTTAATGATGGTTCATTTTATATTGGTATCAGCCAGAGCATACACTGGGAATGATTTGCACACAGATTTTCTTGCGATAAATTTAAATACCTCTCCTAATTCAACCTAAGGGTATGAAAGAAAAGGATATCCAGAAAAAGGTTATGCAGGGAGCTCTTCTGGCTCATGTGAGCTTTGAGCTTATTGGCAGCCCTAAAGAGCATATTGAGAAGACTATTAAAGAGTTTATTGATAACATAAAGAAGGACTCCCAGATTAGTGTTCTTAGCGAAGAAATTGGCAAGGCAGAGAAAACAGAAGGAAACCTGTGGGGTGTTTATGCTGACACAGAGATGCTGGTTGATAACTTAGAGAAGTTTACCTGGCTGTGTGTTAATTTCATGCCTGCAAGCATTGAGATTCTTGCTCCTAAAGAGCTAAAATTTAAAGAGAAGGAGCTCACTAACTGGCTTAATGACTTATTAGCAAAGCTGCATGAGATTTCGCATACTGTTAGGCAGGCAAACATTCATAAGGAAGCTGTTACCAAGGGGATGAATGCTTTAATACAGAATGTTGTGTTGTTTGCTTCTGAGCACTACCACACAACAAAGGAAATCGGGCAAAAGGTGGGCATTCCTGCCAAAGAGTTAGAGCCTTTTTTTAATGCCCTTGTTAAAAATAAAAAGCTTGAGAAAAAAGGAGAAAAGTATTTTAGAAAAGGTGTGAGTAAAAGTGGAGCTAAAAAAAGAAATTGAGTCATTGCTGTTCTCATCAGGCAAGGTGATGACTGAGCAGGAACTAGCAGAGCTCACTAATAATTCTATAGAGAGTGTTAAAAAGGCTTTGGAGAGTCTTAAGCAGGAGTATGATGAAAGAGACACCAGTCTTATGCTTGTGCAGAGTGATGATAAATGGAAGCTCAATGTTAGAGAGAAGTACATGAATCTGGTTACCAAGATTGTTGCTGACACAGAACTGCCTTTTCCTGTGCTTGAGACACTAGCTGTTATTGCTTATAAAGCTCCTGTATTACAAGCAGAAGTCATAAAAATAAGAGGGACCAATGCTTATGAGCATGTTGGAGAGCTTGTTAAAGAAGAGTTTGTTGAAAAGAAAAAAGAAGGCAGGAGTTATAGATTAAGTTTAACTTCTAAGTTTTTCAAGTACTTTGATGTTGAAGGTGAAAGAGATATAAAAGAAGCATTTAAAGAAGTAAAGGTGCCTGAGAAAAAAACACCTGAAAGAGTTGGTATGCTAAAAGTTGTTGATGTGCCTCCTGAAGAAGAGGAAGAAAAAGCTGGTGAAGAAGAAAAAGAGAAAGAAGAGACAGGTGAAGAAGAAAAAGAGAAAGAAGGAGAAGCAGGCGAAGAACAAGAAGAAGCACCTGAAGAAAAAAAGATAACCATTGATGAGCACCAGCCTGACCATGGATTCATAGAAGATATGGATAAAAAAATTGGTGAGCTCAGAGAAAGGAATGATGAGCTAGACCAGGATGAGTTGTTTAAGAGGCAGGAAGAGCTGAGCAAAGAACAGGAGAGCAGTGAGGAAGGAGAAGAAGAAAAAAGCAGAGATGAAGAAGAAAAGGAAGAAACTGAGGAAGAGAAAGAGGAAGAAGATAGTGAAGATGAAGAAAAAGGAACAGAAGGAGTGCAGGAAGAGATTCAGAAAATAATGAAAGACCTAAAGGAAGAGAAAGAAAAGATAGAAGAGAGTCATAAAGAGGTAAGTGAAGGATTATTAGAAGAGAAAGAGGAAGGAGAAGCAGAAGAAGAAAAAGAAGAAACAACAGAGGAAAAAGAAGAAGAGCCTGCGTCAGAAACGCAGACACTAGAAACAGAAGAAGAAAGTGAGAAAGAGGAAGAACTAAAAGCAGAACTAAAAAAAGAGGCTCAGGAAATAGCTGAAGAGTTAAAAAAAGGAAAAGAAGACATAGATAAGATTGTTAAAGAAACAGAAGAAAAAGAAGACGAAGAAAAAGACTCATCACTCGCTCGCTAATGCTCGCGAGGGAAAAGATTCTAACCCACTGGACATCCTGGCGTAGCCTTTATAAACCTGAATTCTTTCTATGCATTTATGGCCTTAATTGTTATCTGTCCCAAGTGCAAGCACCAGCAGAAAACCAATCCCAAGAAGATTGCCAGCGCTGTAAAGACATGCGTGTACTGCGGGCATAGATTCAAGATTCATTCTAATCAAAAGAAGAGCAGGATTTTGAGGAGGGGTTGAAAGTTTCTTCAGATAAGTTTAAATAAACATCTGAATTTCCGAGGAGCATGGATTTAGATAAATTCAATGAACATGTTGAAAAAAACAGGCAAAACCTTGAATTTTTGTTATATGATAATAGCTCTTTGCATAAAAGATTTAAAAAAGTTTTAAAAAACTTATTAGATGATCAAGAATACCGTCTTTCTGCTACGGTGAAAATCCAACGACGTAAGAATCGCTTTCTTGAGATTTCATCACTTAAGTTAACTTTCTTTTCAATATTCTCAGGAAGAATAGTATATGCTTTATATCATGAAGCAGGAGAAATGATATATATTGCTCCTTTTCTTGCATACATAAAACATTTAAGAGAAAAATATTCTTTTAATACTACTAAATCACGAAAACAAAAAATTAATATTAATATCTCAGAAAGCAGCCCTTCGGATGTCTTTGGTGACTTACTGGCTTCAACATATTCACCTTTAACTCCAAAAGAACAATTGGATTTATCAAACAGGAAGAATATTGAAAGACCTTTATCCAGAAAAGAGTATGGATTTGTTAATACACAAGCCTTTATCTTAATTCAATATTCAACAAGAAAAGAAACAAATTATCTTTATGGACCTGAGCTAAAGAATTTCTATGACCAAGTCCTGGAACTTCAAGAAGGTTTTGATATAAAACAGAGAAAAAAGTTTCAGCTTAAAATGTATGATGTTCTTCAAAACCAAATTAAAGATGTTATGCAAGAGATTACAAATTTGTTTATAAAACAAGATACAGATGCACTCAAGGAAAAAAAAGTTTCAGACATATTCAATCTTGAAAGGCTAATAGAGGGACTGAAAACTTAAATAATATACTTAAAATAAATAATCTTTCCCCACCAAAACCCACCAATCTTTTCAATATAGAAAATATATCAAAAAATCACAACCCTTTTAAAGCAGTAAAGCTTACTATTTTTAGACGACAAATCTTATATATTTTAAAGGTATAACATGACACCAAAAAAGATTAAAAACCCTTTGAAAAAAGAAGAGGAAAACAGCCCTGAAAAAGTGCCTGAGAAAGTAGCTGAAAAACTAGGAGTGCCTGTAACTGAGCAAAGGATTATCAGGGCTATTATTGAGGATGAGATGAAAGCATCTTATCTTGACTATGCAATGAGTGTTATAATTGGGCGAGCACTGCCAGACATAAGGGACGGGTTAAAGCCAGTACATCGGCGTATTCTTTTTGCAATGAATGACATGGGATTAAGATATAATACTCCGACAAGAAAGAGTGCAAGGATTGTCGGGGAATGCTTTGTTAAAGATACACTAATAACAACTCCCAAAGGGCTTATCCCCATCCAGAATATTAAAATAAACAATTATGTATTTACACAAAACGGGCTTGGAAGGGTTTCAGCTCTTTTTGAGATGCCAAAAAAACCATTGATAAAAATTATTCTCACTAATGGCACAAAAAACATTGTTACCCCGTTCCAAAAAATAAAAATAATAAATAAAAACTTTGAATATGAATGGAAATATGCAAAGGATTTAACAAAAAAAGATTGTGTTGTTAATAGAGCAATCTTTCCTGAAATAAGAAAGAAAGTAAAACTAGAGAAGAATAAAATTCTTAATAAAAACCTAGCCTACCTGCTAGGTCTTCTAATGAGTGATGGCTGGATTGAACATGAGAAAAAAAGAAACATCCAAAGAATGGGCTTTTACTCAATAGAAAAAAAGGTTATTGAAAAAATAAAAAGAATTATTGAAACAGAATTTCAATACACTCCAACAATAGAAGTTAGGGAATATGAATATCCTAGCAAAAAAGGCATAATTAAAAGAAAAGGATTTACCATAAGAATTAATAGAAAAAAAATTAATGATTTCTTTATAAAGAAATTTAATTTAAAAAACTTGAATGCCACAACAAAACACATCCCTCTTCAAATAATGAAATCTCCCAAAGAAATAATATTTTCATTTATATCAGGGCTTATAGAAGGGGATGGAAGCATTCATAAAAACAGGAATGTTATTCATTATGGTTCTGTTTCAACAAAATTAATTGATCAACTACAAATTTTATTACAGCAACTAGGGATTTTAAACAGGAAATATAAGGGAAAAGAAAAAAAAGAACATTCAATAGGGGGAGGAACACGATTAATAAAAGAAAAGCACTCTTTTTATTACTTAGAAATAAGAGGTAGTTATGCTCATAGCTTAGCTAAAAAAATTAATCTACAGCATTCTTATAAAAATAAAATACTCAAAACTATGCCTTCTAAAAGAATTCTGCCGTCAGCTATAGAAGAAACGCCTTTTGCTTCAAGAATAATCTTTAACACCTTATCCAAACATCACCTAGGAGGAGGTTGGTACAAATATCAAAACGGAAAAAAGTTTAGGCTAGGAATTAAGTATAAGACAGGATGTAAGATAAGATACTCTAAAGACCTAAAAAACAAAAAGTTAACAAAATCACAGATTAAAGATTGGAATATTCTTGAAAAACTAAAAAGGATAGAACCAACCCTGTTTTTAAAATTAAAAAAGTTAATAGATAATGATATCTATTTTCTAAAAATCAAAGAGACACAGAAAACTAAAAGTGAAAAAACATATGATTTACAAGTAGAGAATAAACATGAGTTCATTGCTAATGGAATGATTTCTCATAACTGCCTTGGAAAATACCACCCCCATGGAGACATGGCTGTATATGATGCCTTGGCAAGGATGGCACAAGACTTTTCACTTAGGTATCCCTTAGTTATTGGACAAGGCAATTGGGGTTCAATCGATGGTGATAGCCAAGCAGCCATGAGATACACAGAGGCAAAATTAGCCAAGATTAGTGATGAAATGCTGACAGATATTGACAAAGACACTGTTGAATGGCAGCCTAATTTTGATGGAAGTTTAAAAGAACCCCTTGTATTGCCAAGCAAGATACCTAATCTATTGGTTAATGGGAGCAGTGGTATTGCTGTGGGCATGGCAACTAATATTCCTCCTCATAATCTCAAAGAAGTATGCCAAGCTGTTGTTGAATTAATAGACAAGCCAAGCATTGAAGTGCAGGATATTATTAACATAATCCAAGGCCCTGATTTTCCAACAGCAGGATTAATCATGGGCAAAAGAGGAATAATAGAGACTTATAACACAGGAAAAGGGCTTATTCGTGTTAGAGGAAAGCTTGAGCTAGAAGAAAAAAAGAATAAGCAGAGCTTTATCATAACCCAGATACCATACCAGTTAAACAAGTCCCAGTTAATAGAACAGATAGCTGATGCTGTTAATGACAGAACCATACAAGGCATAAGTGATATAAGGGATGAGAGTGATAGAAAAGGCATGCGCATAGTGCTGGAGCTTAGAAAAAGCGCTAATATTGATATTGTTAAAAACCAGTTGTACAAGCACACAAGATTGCAGTCAACTTTTGGAGCTATAATGCTGGGCCTGGATAATGGGCAGCCAAAGATTCTTAATATAAAAAAATTGCTTGAAAGCTTTTTAATTCACAGAAGAGTTGTTGTCAGGCGCAGAACCAAGTTTGATTTAAGAAAAGCAGAAGAAAGAGCTCATATCTTAAAAGGATTAATAGTTGCTTTGCAAAACCTTGACCCTGTTGTCAAGTTAATAAAGACTTCTAAGAACCCTGCTGTTGCTAAGAAAAATCTAATAGCTGTTTACAAATTATCTGATAAACAGAGCCAGGCAATCCTGGACATGAAACTGCAAAGACTAACCGGCTTAGAGCAGCAAAAGATAAAGGATGAGCACAAGCATTTGTTAGAGCTAATAAGAAAATTAAAAGAAATCCTTGCTGATGAAAAAAAGATTTTGAACATAATAAAGGACGAGATGAAAGAAATAATGGATAAGTATGGTGATGATAGAAGAACAGTAATAGAGGAAGTTGAAGAAGAAGAAATAGCTGTTGAGGACTTGATAAAGCCAGAGGAGAATGTTATCACTATCAGCCATGCAGGTTATATTAAAAGACAATCCATAGATGTTTACAAGACTCAGAGAAGAGGAGGAAAAGGAGTAATAGGAGCAACAACTCGAGAGGAAGATTTTATCAAGCACTTGTTTGTGGCTAATACTCATTCATATCTATTAGTATTTACAGACAAAGGAAAGGTTTACTGGTTAAAGGTTTATAACATACCAGAAGCAGCCAGGGTTAGCAAAGGCAAACCCATAGTTAATCTAATAAGAACAGAGCCTGATGAAAAGATACAAACAGTTATACCAATAAGAGAGTTTGATGACAAGCATTACCTGTTATTTGCAACAAGAAAAGGCTTGGCAAAGAAAACAAAGCTAAGTGCTTATAGCAGGCCAAGAAAAGCAGGCATCATAGCAATAAACCTTAATGAAGGAGACGGAGTAGTAGAAGTAATACTAACAGACGGGCATCAGAAAATCCTTATAGCCAGCAGTAATGGCCAGGCAGTCAAGTTCTTTGAAGCAGATGCAAGACATGTAGGCAGGAACAGCTATGGAGTAAGAGGCATAAGGCTTGGCAAGGATGATAAAGTTATAGGCATGATAATAGCACAAGATAATCAGTGCGTGTTAACAATAACAGAGAATGGCTATGGAAAAAGAACCAATATTGAGGAGTACAGGCTTATAAGCAGAGGAGGAAAAGGAGTAAGAAACATTATCTGCAGTGAAAGGAACGGCAAAGTGAAATGTATAAGAGCAGTAAAAGATGATGATGAAATAATGGTTGTTTCTAAAAAAGGCATACTAATAAGAGTGCCTGTTAAGAACATAAGTGTGATAGGCAGGAACACCCAGGGAGTAAGAATAATGAAGCTGGGAGAAGAAGATCATGTTGTAAGTGTAGCAAAGATAGAGGCTAATGGGAATGACCAGGGAAGTAGTGAAGATATTGGTGAGGAAGGAGAAAAAGAGGAAAGCTAATTCTAACCAACCCTTAAAAACATTATTATCATGCAAAACACAGCAACCAGTGCTACAAGAATGATTAACTCAGGGTGATGATGAGGCTTGGTTTTCTTTCTTTTCATTAATAATTAATTATGATTATTATTTATTTAAATGTTTTGAAACAGCAAATAGCAATATTTAAATACATTCATAACCAGGTTATGGTTATGAGAAAAAAGCTTCATGCCAAAGGCTGGTCTAAGGAGGAGATTGACAGAGCTAAGAAGATTATTAAAAAAGCAGAGAAGAACAAGCACCCTCATACTGTTAAGCTGGAGAACAGCCTTTATTGGTTCACCTTAATCATAGGAATACTAGGAACAATACTTTTCTCATTAGTGCTTGTCCCAATTCTAGTAGTTAATACTACTTGCTGGGGTTATGTGCTTACAGGTTTGTTCGGCTTCTTACTAGGAGCGCTTGTAATCATTATAATCAAGGATTTGCACTGGCTTGAACAACACCACCATCTATTAATCTCACTTTTAATACCAGTAGTTGCTATTTTCAACTTTTTCATAGTTGTTAAAAGAGTTAACATGATTACAATGGGCCTTGGCCTGAACAATTATCATAACCCAATCTTAACAGGAGTGATTTATCTTGCATGTTTTATAATACCGTACATAATATTTCTCCTTTTAAAGAGGAAATAACCATGGATTTAAGAGAATGGGCTGTTCATCATATAAAGCAAAAAGACCTTGTAAAAAAGGATTTGATTAGTTACAAAGAAGAAAATGACAGAGTTCTATGCGAGTACAAAGAAGGAGGAAAAGCAGTATATGTCTGTAAGGAGAATCTTGAGCTGGAAAATATAAAAAAATTAAAAGAAGATGAAACAGCTTTCTATGTGTGCATATGCAATGAGCACAACTTTAAGATGCTTGCTGACAACTGGGACTTATTCAAGAAAAAACAAAACCTTACATTTATCTTTCTTAACCCTAAACTGGCAGAGAAATGGATTATCAAGCCCTTTGTACACGCAAAAATAGCAGACCCAGCAACCCTGAAACAAGGCTTAAGAACCATGTATGATACATGTATGGGTGCTAGTAAAGAGTAAACCATATATACCCCTAACCATTTCTGGCTTTTTATGGAGACCAAACTCAGCTCTGGAACTGCTGTTATGGACTGGCTTTTAGAAGGAGGGTATGATAAAGGCATTATTACTACTCTTTATGGGCCTGCTGGCAGTGGAAAAACCAATCTTTGCCTTTTATGCATTGCCAACAGTGTTAAAGGACAAAAAGTTATCTATGTTGATACTGAGGCTAGTTTTTCTTTGAACAGGTTTAAGCAGATATGCCCTGATTACAAGAAAGTGCTTGAAAAAATCCTTTTCTTAAAACCAACTAATTTTAAAGAGCAGAAAAAAGCTATTAAAAAACTTAAAGGCTTGCTAAGGCAGAAGATAGGCATAATCATTGTTAATTCTATCACCATGCTTTACAGGGCAGAGCTAGGAGAAGAAGATAATTATGGCTTGAACAATGCTCTTGCATCACAGGTAAGAACTCTTTTAGAGCTTGCAAGAAAAAAAGATATTCCTGTGATTATGACAGCCCAGGTGTATGCTGATGTTGAGAGAAAACAAGGAGTAAAGATTGTTGGAGCAAGAATAATAACCAACATTAGCAAGACCTTGGTTGAATTACAAAAGAGCGGTTCTAACAGGGTAGCTATTATTAGAAAGCACAGGAGCATAGAAGAAGGAAAAAGAGTTATGTTCAGGATTATTGATGAAGGGGTTAAAGAGGTTAAGAAATAATGAATAAAAATATATATGTAGTGTCTGGAGGCCCTGGTTTTGGAAAATCTGCTTTAATTGATGCTTTGGAAAAAAAAGGATTTTATGTTGGAAAGGATGTTGCAAGAGAATTTATTGAGGAACAAAAGCGTACTGGTGGAAAAATTCTTCATTATGTTCATAGATTAGAATTTAATAAAGAAGTGCTTCAAAGAAGAATTAAACAATATAAAGATACTCCTGAAAATAAGATTTGTTTCTTTGATAGAGGCATACCTGACCTTATTGCCTATCTAGTTAAATATGAATTAAAAGTGCCAAACGAGTTTTATGAAGCTGCAAATAAGTATAAATACCAAAAAACAGTATTCTTTACACCGCCTTGGCAAGAAATATTTGAGAATGACCCTAAAAAAAGGCATGAGAATTTTGAGGAAGCAGTAAGCATTCATAATACAATAGAAAAGGTTTATCAAGAGTTAGGGTATGAAATAATTAATATTCCTAAAACATCTGTTTCTGAAAGAGTTGAGTTTGTTTTGTTGAAAACAGGTGTGGAAAAATAAGAATCCATCTATGTGGCAGCAGTTCTCAAAAAAACCATAAAATTCTCTAAGAAACCCCAAAAACAGAAAAATTTAAATATAACCCATATTTAGATTATAATAACTATTATTTAGGTTATTAAAATGTTAAGGTTTTTAAAAGAAAACAAGAACACAAGAAAAATCTTTGGCAAAAAAGAATTAAAAATAATCGAAGAACAATTAATAGGAATAAACCTGACTCAGTCTGAAAAAAACAGGCTCTCAAGAGATATAAGACCAAAATTTGAGTTCATAAAAGAATGCTCAAGGTTCTCAGACAACTTTAAGCTGAAAAAAGGAGCAGAAACAAAGGAAAAAATACAAGAAGCAAAAGAGGAAATCCTTAATGACAAACTAAGAAACAATATCAAGCAAATTATTCTCTTTGGTTCTTTTGTAAAAAAAGAGTTCATGTATGATTCTGATGTAGACATAGCTGTAAAGTTCAAAAAAGAATTAAATTTAAGGGAAGCTACTTTATTTAGAAAAAGGGTTTTGGGAAGAGTTGCTGACCAAATGGATATCCAAGTATTCGAAAACCTTCCGAAAAAAATTCAGGAGGATATAAATAAGACTGGAAAAATTATTTTCCAGATATGAGAATACTTGAAAAAATAAAAGAACTTGAGAAATTTCTTTCTGAACTTGAAAGTTTTATACCAGAAGAATTCTTAGAGTATGAAAAAGATATTAAAACCAAAGCAGCATGTGAAAGATATTTTGAAAAGATTACAGAATCAATCTTTGACATCATAAACCTGCTAATTAAAGAGAAAATTGTTAAATCTTCTGAAAAAAACCAAGAGGTAATAGATATATTGCAAAAAGAAAACATTATCTCACAAAGATTAACTGAAAACCTAAAAGATGCAAAAGGAATGAGAAACATACTAGCTCACAAATACGGAAATGTTGATGATAAAATAGTATTCGAATCAATAACCAAGGAACTAATCAGAGATGTAAACCAATTTATTAAAAGTGTTAAGAAAGATATTATGGGAAAGTAAAAAAACCTCACTCTTCAGAAAAATCATCCAGAGTATATGTAAAGCCTCCTTTGTTTATCATGCCTCTGTTCTCCATGTAGCCTTTGGTTAGCAGCCAGAAGATTAAGCCCAGGCTTTTTTTTCCTTTGTTATTGCACGGCACTACAAAGTCAAGGTTGTTGGTCTGATTATTGGTGTCACAAAGAGCAATTATTGGCAAGCCCATTTTAAAGGCATCATCAACAGCATTCCTATCAGGCCAGGGATCAGTTACAATGACTATTTTTACTTCTGTGAACTTTCTCAACTGGGTATTGGTTAGTATGCCAGGAGGATACCTGCCTGTGTACACATTTGCCCCTGTAAGTTCTCCGAATAACAGGGCTGGTTTCCAACCATTCTCTCTTCTGGCAGCTATCATGATTTCCTCAGGAGCATAGTTTGAAAGGAACTTTATCAAGGTCTTTATTCTTGCATCTATTTGCTGCACATTAAGCACACTAAGCCCGTCAGGCCTTGTTTTATAGATAAAGTTCTCCATGTATTTGGTCTTGAATTTTGT
>JAHWIP010000086.1 GCA_019322375.1 Candidatus Woesearchaeota archaeon | reverse complement strand
TTCTTGCTAATGCCCCTGTTTAAGATATCCATCTCTGTTTTAATGCCTGCCTTTCTTAGCTCTTGTGCAATCTTAATACTTTCTTTTTCTGTTTTAATAGGAATAACATAAACATGAGATACACTCTTTTTTTCAAACTTCTTTTTTTCTTTAAGAGCTTCTGTGATTACTTCCAAGCCAAAGGCAATGCCTGTGGCAGGATACTCTTTGCCTCCTCCCAGAAAACCCCCAATCATCTGATCATACCTGCCGCCGCCAGCAGCACTTGAAATATCAAAATCCTTTAGAAACACCTCATAAACAGGACCGGTATAATAAGCCAGTCCTCTTTCAAGGCTGGGACAGAACTCAACACACCCAACTCCAAAGGAAGCGCAGTAATTAATTATTTCCTCAACCTCTTTAAGGCCTTCAATACCAACATCAGACTTAATCAATCCTTTAAGTTTCTTAATCAGCTCTTCATTGCCGCCCTTTATGTTAATAATGCTCATAATCTTGGCAACAACATCATCAGGAATGCCTTTTTGCTCCATCTCCTTAACTACTTCGTTCTCTCCAAGCTTTTCTAATTTGTCAATAGCAATAACAGCATCAAATCTTTTTTCCTTAGCAACCCCTGAGAAATCAAGAATGCCTTCAAGGAATTTCCTGTTGCTAAGCTTAATCACAATAGGCAAGCTAAGCTTGTTAAACACAGCATTAACAACAGCAAGAATCTCTGCATCAGCAAGCATAGCCTTGGTTCCAACAATATCAACATCGCACTGCCAGAACTCTCTCATCCTGCCAGTCTTAACAGGCCCATCCCTAAAAGCCCTTCCAATCTCATACCTCTTAAAAGGCATTTTAAGCTCAGGGTTCATGCCGACAAACTTAGCCAGAGGAACAGTCAAGTCAAACCTTAAGCCCAGTTTTCTATCGCCCTGGTCTTTCAGGGAAAAGGTTTCCTTAAGAATCTCGCTTCCACCAGCATACTTGCTCTCAAACAACTCAAAGCGGTTAAGCATAGGAGTCTCCAAAGGGCTAAAGCCATAAAGCTCAAAAACAGACTTTAAAGTACTTATAACCTCTTCTCTTACAATCTTTTCCTCAGGAGCAAAATCCTTGGTTCCCTTAGAGTTTTCAAGCTTCATTACTATCACCTAAATAAGCATAAACAGGGCGGCGCTCAAAAGCAAGCTTTTGGCGCCCCTCATTCTCTAAAAAAGCGAAAATGAGGCGGTACCCGGGATTTGAACCCGGACCAGAAGATATCTGCAGGTTCCCTGCAGGGCTAAAAAACCCTGGATTTTTGCTTCCACAGTCTCCTATGCTAACCAGATTACACCAATACCGCCATGATGTACTATACACAAGAAGGTTATTTTTTATATAAATGTAACTATTTAAATCAAGAATTCTATTGTCCGAGATGAACACAACCAACTCGTTTCATTGTAGTGTATAGGTGGGGGTGAGGGTTTAAAAATGTTTTGTATTTTTAACAAAACATTCTCAAAAATCTGTTTTTAGATTTTTGTTGAAGGTTTTGCAATTAGTGTGCATTTATCCTCATTAAGAATCAATCAACCAGCTCATAATACAATCTTCTGTTGTTCTTGCCCTTGTTATCCAGCTTTAACAGCTTAACACCTTTTATCTCGCTGATATCCTTGACATGAGTGCCTCCGCATGCCTCAATAGTCACTCCTTCAATCTCCACCAGCCTGATGTTTTTTATCTCTTTAGGAAAGCCTTTTGCAAGGTTAGTAAGCCTTTCATACTTTTGCAAAGCTTCTTCTCTTGGCATAAGATACAGATTAACCTTTGCTCCTTTCTTAATCAACTCATTCGCTTTGTCCATGTAATCTGCAAACTTGTCCCTGTCAAAGTCTTCAAGATTAAAATCAATCCTTGACTTGTCCAGCCCCAGCTGGTTGCCTGTGATAAGAGCATTTGCATCTTTCTCAATAATAATGGATATAACATGAGCAGCAGTGTGCATTCTCATAAGCCTGTACCTTCTGTCCCAGTCAATCACTGCTCTGACCTTGTCGCCTTGCTTTAACCCAGGATTATCCACCTCATGGCTTACTGTATTGCCAAACTTGGCAACAAAAATAACATTGTAATCTTTTCCATCCTCAGCAGTCAACTTGCCAGTGTCATAAGGCTGGCCACCAGCATTAGGATAAAAAGCTGTCTTGTCAAGAACAACATACTTGTCGTCTTTTACACTCTCAACATTAGCCTCGAATTCTTTTAAATAGCAGTCAAGCAGGTATAAAACTTCAGTCATATTCTCACCCAGAACCAATGAACAAGGCATTGCTTTTTAAAGTTTATCATACCTCAACAACATAATCAAAATAATCATCCCAGGGGTTCTCCAGCTCCATCATCTGCTTGATAGATAGTTTTTCAAAGTATCTTCTGAAAGGCCTCATAGAGTTCCCATGAGCAGAAATAGCAACATTAACTTTTTCTCTTTTTATGAATTTAAGCAGCTCCTTTATAAAACTAAGAACTCGCTTCTCAACCATCTTAACACTCTCGCCTTTAGGTGGAGGAACATCATAAGAACGATGTATAATGTCATACTCTGCTGTTCCAACTCTTTTGATGAATTTCTCTCTTTCCCTTGCAGGCAAATGGTCTATCTTGTGCCAGTGCAAAAGGGTTTTGTAAGAATCCTCTCCTTCTTCTTCAATAAATGATTCATGCGACCTTCCTTCAAGCTTTCCATAACTCCTCTCAAGCATCTTATCATTTGTAATGATTATCTTGCACTCAGGATGATACTTAAGCACCTGTTTCAAAGTATCCTTAGACCTTGACAAGCTGGTCTGAACAGCAACATCAATCCTTTTGTTCTTGAGCTTCCTGGCAATCACCTTAGCCTGCCTAACTCCAAGAGGCGTAAGCCTGGAATCCTTCCACCCAGTAAACACATGCTTTTTATTATAATAACTCTGGCCATGCCTGAATAAGTAGATATGTTTTTTCATAAAAAAGATTAAGGATTTGGTAGTATAAAAAGTTAACTGATTAGGTAATCATTCACCAGCCCTTATTTTTCGTATTTTAGAAAGGGGCTCTTTTTTTGCGATTTTCCATAATTGTTCAAAGTGTTTTTTATAACTATTTGCCAAGTCTTTGTTTCTCATAAGTATTGCTGTGAGCGGCTCCCATATTAAATTCATTACTCTGTCAGCATATACAGCTGTTGGTGTTGGTTCAAAGTATTTTTCAGGGATGTATCTATAAGTGGCTGTTTTAGTGTCGTATATGCATTCTGTTTTATCACTTGTTATCAAACGCTCATGAATTCCTAGCTCTTTCTGCCTTCTTACATGCTGCTTAATAATAATTTTTGAAAATGTTTTATTGAATTTTGCTTCATCAACACCTAACCATACCAAATTTGCTTTGCTCCTGAGCATGTCATTTAACACTGACTTAAAGCCCTCAACTCCCTTGTAAACTTCCACTATCACTTCTTCTTTTGGCTGAGTTCTTAGATGTTTAAGTTTAGGCATAATACTTTTTACTCGGGTTTGCATTTCTTTAGTATAATGAAGAAGCTTTTCAGGCTCTGCTGCCTGGTAATAATTAACATTATTCTTTATAACATAGCTAACTAGCCCTTTGTTTATGAGCTTGTCTAGAAAATCATAGATGGTTGTTCTGTGCAGCTTTGTTTCAAGCTTTATCTTGTTAACATTCACAGAGCCTAGCTTTAGCAGAGCTAAATAAACATTTATTTCTCCCTGGCTCAGCCCAATCTGTTCTAAAACGCTTTTTATGTTCATATTCTCTTAATAATACGCGCTTATTTATATTGTTGTCGGTTTTTCGACAGCAAAGATTTATATATTTCTCTATTTCTACAGTTACAATGAAATCCCAAAAGACTCTGAAGGAAAAAATAAAGAACACAGCCGGAGCAATAGGGATAGCAGCAATAGCTGCAACTGCGTCTTATCCACTTATATCTCCTGTAGCAGAATTGTGGAGTGGAGCATATAAAATATACAGATTTGAAGTAGAAACCCAATATTTTGATTATAAACACCTATTTCATGCCTTTGTGTATAAGAAAAAGGATAAAATAATCTTTAGGTGGGTGGGCAGTAATTCCAAGATTTCTGGCTCGATTTCTGCTCCGAATCTGGTAGGATCCAAAGAAAAAGGTTTTCTATATGCAATACAACCCGCACCTGTTAGAGGAGTTGGAATTATTTCAATAACTTCAAGTAATCCAAGATGGAAAGAATATAAGAAATGTTACGATAAGTTATATCAAGCCTATCTAAAAGAAAGAACTCCTCATAATTGGTGGAATCTTTTTAAATAAGTTTTTTTCCTCTATTTCAAAACAATCCCTGTCTTCATACTCCACAGATACATATCCAGCTCTGCTGAGCTCATTCCCAACTTGCTTGCAAGTTGCAAAAACTTTTTTTCTATTTGTAAGTATTTCTTTTTAGTCATTGCTTTTGATATTTCTTTTATTATTTTATCCTCTTTCATTAAGTTCAGTATATGCCTGTCTAGGATTGCTACATTAAAATAACCAACATTTCTTAGGAAATGGCTTGCTTCTTTGTATCCTAAGCCTTTCACATTCTTTACCAGCCACTCCCTTGCACCTGCTTGTCCTCCTTGCTGCCCTTTCTGTTTAACCACTTTCTTAATCTTGTCCTTTATATCCAGATGCTTCCTTGCCTCAACAATATACTTAGCCTTATTATTATGAAACCTGTGCTTATTTCTTTTAATAGCGCCTCGTAAATCACTAAGGCACCAAGTGCAGAATCCCAAGGCGGAAATTTCCTTTTGAATGGCGATAGCAGTCTTAGCCTTGGAATTAGCAGTTAATATGCAAAAGCACATCTCACAGAACCAGTCTTTATTACTTTTGTTCTGAAAACTTCTAAATATTTTAAGTTTTTTATTTATTTTTTTCTTTACTTTGCTCTTTCTGAGCTTATTAACTGTTTTAGCTAGGTTTTTCATTAATTCAAGCCTTCCAAAGCCCATGCAGATTACAGTACTCTCTTGCTGTGAGCTCTTTTGGCTCTTTGCATATGCAGAACTCTGCTTCTGGCTTGTCGCCTGGCTTTAAGAATTTTCTTTGAACCTTTGCATCAGCAATAACTTCAATCCATTCAATAAAATGCGATTCTTCCATTGGATGAGGCACAGAGCCAACTTTTATCTTAACTCCTTTCTCAATCTTTTCTATTACAGGAACATGTTTTTCTTTAGCAGCATCAACAGTGTTCTCTTTTAAGAGTTCCATTGGCTGTCCACAGCAAACCAGCTCTCCTCCTGCTCCATGAACCACCTCAACAATATTACCGCAGATAGTGCATTTATAGATTTGGTTTAGTTCTGTCATGATCATCACTCCTTACTTTCTTTTCTTTTTATTTGTTCTACACCCGCAACAGCAACACACAGTAATCACCTCTCTGCTTTTGTTTCTCTTTTAACAAACAAGCCGCACCAGCATTTTCCCTGCTTATTCCATGTTTCATGAGCCTTAAAATTGCATGGGCATAGCAGTTCTAAGTCTCGCTCCTTTGTTCCATTCCTAATTCTGCAGGGACAGAATTTTAAGCCATGATTCTTTTCATTCATTAATACACCGTCTGCAAGTGCATCAACATGCTTTTTATCAGGGTTAAGCATAAAATCATTTTTTTCTGCAAATTTTTCCCATATTCTTATCACTTCGTCCTTGTTCATTTTGCTAACCCCATCACAAACCCGGCTTCTTTTTCTTCAGTCTCAACATAAGCATTCTTTGCCTTGCAAGTAGGACAAATCTCAGGCCCTAAAATTCCGTAATGAATGTCATTGCACACAGTGCATCTCCAGAATTTTTTTTGAACCATTATTCCTTGCCACCTTTTTCTAGCTCAGCTTCAATTGCATTCTGGTCAAACCCAACAATGATTTTGCCGTTAATATCAATAACAGGCACTCCCATCTGCCCTGACTTCTCAATCATTTCATGAGCTGCTTCCTGATTCACAGACACAT
>JAHWIP010000085.1 GCA_019322375.1 Candidatus Woesearchaeota archaeon | reverse complement strand
GCCTTGCAATTCAGCAAAGGAGCAGCTTATGGAGTGCAGATAACCATGGACAGGCCTGAGCCTGGCGGAAGCAGTGGAGCAGAACTCCGCGAAGGTATTAGCTGGGGCAAGTTAAAAGAAAAAGCCAGATTTACAGATGTTATTTGTGATGTTACGATAGCATTGCCCTTAATTTGGAGTGCTGTTAAGAGTAGGTTGAAATAATGAAGACAACAATTTCTAATCGTAAAAACCAGAAAATAGTCATTCTTCTAGAATTAAATAATAATCATAAAGGACTTGCTTTTGTCATGCATGGTTTGGGTGGTTTTAAAGAAGAACCTCATGTTCGTGTGATGAGCCAGGCGCTCTTAGAAAAAGGTTTTTCTGTTGTTAGCTTTGACACTACCAATACTTTTGGTGAAAGCAACGGCACTTTTGAAAACGCAACTACAACTAATTATTACGAAGACTTGATTGATGTTATTAATTGGGCTAAAAAGCAGGAATGGTATAAAGAACCTTATTTTTTAGTCGGGCGAAGCCTTGGAGGGTTTTGCACTGCTCTTTATGCTGAAAATCATCCTGAGGAAATAAAAGCTCTTGCTCCAATCTCAACCATGGTTTCTGGCAAGCTAAGTTTTGAAGCTTATCCAAAAGACCAGTTAAAAAAATGGGAAAAAACAGGCTGGCTTATAGAGAAAAGCAGGTCAAAGCCAGGGATTACAAAAAAACTTAAATGGAATAATATGATGGACAGGATGAAATATGATTTATTAGAAAAAGTTGATAAATTAACCATGCCTGTTCTAATGATTGTTGGTGAGAAAGATGTGCCAACACCTGTTGAGCACCAAAACCTTTTGTTTGAAAAGCTACCTGGTAAAAAGGAAATACATATAATCAAAGGCTCACCCCATACTTTTAGAAAAAAAGAGCATTTAGATGAGGTAAAAAAGATATTCTTAGAATGGATTGATAAACTATGAGGGAGGAAAAGATGAGTAAAGTATATTTTATTAAAGATGTTCATTCAAATAAGTATGAAGAAGTATTAGAGCAAGAACTTAAAGACAAATTCAAGAAAGGCATGACTGTTGCTGTCAAGCTGCACATGGGTGAAGGCAAAGGCATGTTCAGCCCTGAGCTTGCAAAACGTGCAGTAAGTGTTTTGAACAAGTTTGGGTGCAAGCCTTTTTTATTTGACACGCCAGTTGCTTATCCTGGTGTAAGGGAATCAAAAAAAGCTTATGAAAAGGCTGCTGCTAAGCATGGCTTTACAAAAGAAAAGATTGGCTGCCCTGTGATTATATCTGATGATTACGTGGTTGTAAAAACAAAGCATATGAATGTAGAGGTTTCTAAAGAGCTCTTAGAAGCAGATGCTTGTTTAGTGCTAACTCATTTTAAAGGCCATCCTGCCTCTGGCATGGGAGGGGCTATTAAGAATATTGCTATGGGCTGTGTTTCTATTAAGTCAAAACAAGATCAGCACAACACAGCCATGCCTTTTAATATACTAGATGACTGTACTGCTTGTGGTGTTTGCAAAGAGATTTGCCCTGGCAATGCTATTACTATTGAGAAAAAGGCAAAGATTAATCCAGAGTCTTGCTGGGGATGCAGTTCTTGTTATTATGACTGCCCTGTTAATGCTTTTGAAATAAAAACCACTTTTGACGCCTTAATGGCAGAAGCTACCAGTGCTGCTCTGAGTTTTTTTAAAAATAAACCTGTTTATTATGTTAATGATGTTAGGGATATAACTAAGCTGTGCGACTGTTTTAGTAATCCAGGAGAAATAATAGCCAAGGATGTTGGTGTTCTTATGAGCAAAGATATTGTTGCTATAGAAAAAGCAAGTGTTGACCTTGTTAAAAAACAAGAAGGCAAAGAAGTATTCCAGAAAGCACATCACCATGACCCTTACTTGCACATAAAAGAAGCAGAAAAGATGGGGTTGGGTGAGGGGGAGTATGAGTTGATTTGAGTCAGTGAGCATTTTTGTAAAAATATTCTTCAAGAATACTATTTGCTTTCTGAGATAATACCTCAAAGGTTTTACCAACAAACATATTGAAATCAGGAGTGGTTTGTTTAACCCATTTTTTTAAGAAATTATGCTCTGTGAATCTCTCCAAAAGTATTCTTTGTTCTCTTGTTAATCTAAAGTCATCACATAGTAAGGATTCTAGTCCTGGATGAAAAGTAAAAATCTCTATTTTTCCTTTCAGATTTATATGTATGTCAATATCATCTATTTTTACATCATAACTAAGTCTTCTATCCATTTTTTTCCTTATCTTATGAGATGATTTCTTTTTTATCTTTTGAGTACGTTCATTATAAAAAGCGAGCTGCTGATTTAAATGTTTTTTAACATATTTTCTTATTGAATCCTTGCCTTTATATGTTAAGTACAGAGTTGTTCGCATGCAAGGCTTTTTGAGCTTAGAATAAACAAATCCAATTGAAGCATCCCTTATAAACATTCTTCTGCCCAGCAGAATTAGGTTTTCTCTACTTTTTTTAGAAGATGAATGATAGAATCTGCCAATAACCCCATTGTTTAAATCAGTAATTTCTTTTGAATGCTGCCTGTTGTCTGGTCTTCTATTAGGTGTGCCTGTTAACTTTTCTACAGTTGTTCTTCCTTGCAGTATCCTGATTTCCTTGCTAATCTTTGCTTTTAGATTCTTATCTGTGGTATTCTTTTTCTTTTCCTCAAATTTTCTTTGTATTAAATAATATTTCGCAGGTGTTATGTTCGTTCTGTGTAAGTTATCTATCTTGATATTCTGAATACCAAAATGTGCTTGCCCTGCGATTTCTCTTTTCCCTCCAAGCACCCAAGTTTGATAATAAAGGAACATAGCAGAAAAAATAATTCTTATTTATTTAAAAAACTTGTTTTATTAATTTTGCTACAGTGGATTCAAATGAGTTGGTTTTTATAATAAAAGTAAACTATATAAAACCCAATAAGATTCTGTTTAATTATGAATCAAAAAATCAACTCATTATTAGAAACAAGCAAGCAGGTAACTCTTGACTGCTGCTTAGAGAATGGTGCTATTGTTGCTGCTAATGCTGACAAAGAATATTATCCTAATTGTGTTCAGCATTACAGGTATGTTTGGCCAAGAGATAGTGCTTATATCTGTGTTGCTGCAGACATGCTTGGTATCAACAACATCCAGGAATCTTTTTTTAACTGGCTTTGGAACAGAGCAGAAGGCTTGCAAAAGAGCAAGTTGTTGTTTCAGAACTATTATGTTAATGGTCCTAAGAGATGGCTGGCTTTTCAGCCTGATAATAATGGTTCTGTGCTCTGGGCAATCCACGAGCATTACAAGGATGACTTGAAAAAAGCCCTTAAGTACAAAGAATTGATAACCACTCTTGCTGACGGCATTTGCAAGGCATGGAATGGCAAAACTTTTAACATATTAACCCAGGATTTATGGGAGGAGCGTCTTACATGCGAAGAGTCAGAAGACACTCATACTTATTCCTTAGCTGCTTGTGCTCATGGCTTAGAATTGGCAAACAAGATTATTCCTGACAAAAAATGGTTTAAGACCAGTGAAGAAATGAAAAAAAGGATTATGGATTCTTATAGTGATAAAGATGGCTACTTCTTAAGAACCTTTGGAAAGCTTTCTGATAAAACAAGTGATGCATCTTTATTAGGCTTAGTCTATCCTTTTAGTATTGTAAAGCCAGAGGATAAAAAGATGATAAGCACTGTTGAGAAGATGGAAAAAGAGATTGTTAAGAACAAAGGGGTTTATCGCTATGCTTATGATTATTATGACAGCTTTAAAAAACAAGGCATTGATTTTAGAAGAGGAGCAGGAAGCTGGCCTTTGCTAACCTTCTGGCTCAGCATCTATTATTCAAAACTAGGCAACAAAGAAAAAGCCCTTGAACACTATAATGCTGTGCTTGAAAGAATTGATAAATACATTCCTGAGCAGTTGTTTGATAATGATATCCAGAAATCAGTCAATCCTTTGTGCTGGAGCCATGCAATGTTTATTTTTGCAAGTAAAGAGCTAGGGTATTTTTAATTCAACCCAAACAGGATAATGATCTGAAACTTCTTTGGTTATGTTTGTGTAGATTCCATACTTTAAATATTCTTCCTTCATATCCTCATTAATAATTATCCTGTCATAAGCACAGTCAGAGTATGCAACTGTTGTATCATCAATATCCTTTATTACCCAGTATTCTGTTAAGAAAACATCTTTGTTCTCTGCATCATAATAAGAGCAGTCAGCATTAAAATCTCCAAGCCAAACCCTGTTGGTAATTGAACTCATAGTCTTATATATTATCTCAAGATGTTGAAGCTCATTTTTTACGTCATCAGGTTTGATATGAATATTTGTTGCAATAAACTCATAGTCATCTGCTTTAAAACTAACCATTACTGGCGGTCTTTCCCATCTGTCTTTTTCATCAGGATTAAAATCATGGATTGCAAGTATTTCAATGTTTTTTTTATAAATTATTCCGTATTGTTCTTTTGAACTGCTCCTGCCAGCCCTGCTTGAGATATTGCATTTGTGAGTTTTATTCAGCTCTGCACACAAACTCCTGAATGTATCTCCGCTCTTATCCCTGATTTCCTGGATAAAAGTAATGTCAGCCATTGGAACAATTGATAATATCCTGCTTCTAACTTCTGTTTTGTTCCACTTACTCTTGCCAAAGGTCTGGATATTCCAGTTCATAATAGTTAATGTTTCATTGCTGTCAGATATATAAGAGGTTATTGCCTGACTCTGAGGTTCTTTTTTAGATTCTTGTTTTAATAATAAGTAATATCCAATAGCTACGATTAATAAGATTATGATTATTAAAATAATGCTTGTATTTTTCTTCATAAATGGTTTTAGAAAGAGGTTGTTAATAAATCTTTAGTGTGAGGTTTCGGAAGTTTTCTGGTTATCTATCCTTATCTACCCCTACCTGTTTTTCCACTGTTTTAATATATTTAGGTATTCTTTTACTCCAGTACTCTGCTTTTTTTTCTCTTATTGTTTTTTTAATATCCATTCTTACAACAGTAAGAGCATTCTCTAGGTATGTTTTTTGGAGTTGTGTTAGCAGTTCTCTTTTCAAATCATAGAGATAGCTTTGTTCTACCATTTTTAGCATTTCCTCAGTTACTTCTCCATGCTTTGATTTTTTTCTTATCTGCATTATTCCTTTGTACAACAACTCTCCCAGGGAGAAGGGTGCTTTTCCAATTATAGTCTTATCTTCTTTTTTATGAATCTTGATTTCAGGATTATCAAAGAGGCGTCCATATTTGTTCATAAACCAATCCTTATCTTCAAGAGAAACTCTTATTATTGCTCCTTCTGTCATCTGAGGAGTGATCCATTTTATTCTTGAGCCCATATAACTTCTTAAGAACTTGGTGTTTCCATTAATTTTTTGCAGATAAAGGCTTGAAAGATTTAATTTAAATAATTCTTTTTTTTCTTGTTCTTGTATTCTTTCTTTTTCTTGTTGAGAAAGACTTCTTCCTAGCATCAATTCTTTTTTTAGCAGTTCTCTTCTTATCTTTTTTTCCAATACTTCTTTAATATTAAGTTTTTCTCTTGGGTTTTTATAGCTCAGTTTTATTGAAGCATATTCTGGCTCAAAGTTTTTCAGTAATTCTGGAGAATACCTTTCTTTTCTTATCTCCATAAGCGCACATATTATTGCCAGGTAGTGTCTTGAATTTTTCCTAAAAGTTCCTCTTATTTTATTGGGTTGATATGCAAAGTCGTTAACTATGATTGAGAAGAATTCCTCTTGTGATAAGGGTTCTTCTATTCCTCTTTGTTCAATTACAAAATTAGTGTAGACAAAGGCTTTATCCGAGTTGTTTGGGCCTGCATAATGTGTTGTTGCAGCAATTTGAGGATTGACGTATCGCGCATAGTATTCTTTTAGGCTTAGAGCTGTATAGTGAGCTGATATTCGAGGGTCTAATCTTTGGTCAATAGAATAATCCACAATCATGCCTAACTCTATGGCTACTTTTTTTAGGAATTGATAAAAGCCAACAGCAAATGACCTTGATACCAGGTTTTGCATACAGCTTTCTCCTAAGCCTATTGCAGAGCCCATGATTGGGTTTACCCCTACTTCTGCAGTTGCTTCTTCACATTCATTGGAATAAAAAAGAATGTTTTCAGTCCCTGTAGCAAGCATATCAGCAGCCCCTCTTGAATAACCAACATCAGCTTTTACTTCTCGCTCTACTGCTCTTTCTATTTTTTTTAACTCATCCCTAATCTTTTTCTTTTGGTTCCGAGTCATATCAAAGTATACTTCTCTTCCTACTGATTGATGAATGGCATGTACTTGGTATGTTTTTGGGTTATAAAAGATAACATCATCAAAATTATATTTTTGATACATATTCTTCCAGAATTCCTTGGCAGGAATTAGTTCTGGCGGGAGCTTTATATCCATGAAGTCTCCGCTGTTATTTTGGTTATTGATGCGGGTTATGACTGTGTCTATTTCTTTTCCTATGGTGCGTTTAACACCTTTTATTGTTGTTAATCTAAGTATGTCTTCTAATGATAATTGTTCTGAACGGTCTTTTACTATGATCTGTCCTAGAAGTCCTATTCCTAAAGCAAAAATCGCTGTTTTCTTAACCAACCCCATTGCTTTAACCCATCTTTTCTTTATCTTTTAAATATTTAACCTTTTTGTCACCATTACGTAATGGTGTTTCAACGAAAAGTTTATATAGGAGTATATCCATTCTAAAGTGAAGAAAAAAAGATGGGTGGTTTTTAGACGAAAAGAGGTAATAAATTCCTATACTAAAGTTTATACTCACCTCTTTTTCCCGGGAAGACCTCGTCCTGAGGTCTTCTTTGGGTTTTATGCTTCTGATAAGAAATAAGATCGTTTGAAGAAGGGTTTTAAGAAAACCAGAATTATCTCTTCTTTTTTCTAACCTTAATCTTTTTCTTTTTGCGCACAACTCTTGCAGTAATGGCAATCCCAATAACCAGTCCAAGCATAAATGCAGAGGCAAAGAACAAAACAAGAGGGTAATTAATCCTTGGCAGTTTCAGCTCTTTCTTAGGAAAATAAATCTCAATATTGCTTAGCTCCAAGGCATACTCTCCAAAGATAAGGCCAGATACAGAATCATTATTCTCTTTTAGGGAAGTGGCATATTCATAGTAGCTGTAACCCAGGATTGGAAATATATCCCTGCTCTGCTCTTTTACAATAACTTTTTTGGCTGCTTTGAGTTTTTCATGTGCCAGTTCTTCTACCTGGTCTTTGTCAATAGAAATACTTGAGAGCAGAAGATTAGATTCTGCTTTTGCAAAGCTGGCTTTGAACAAGCACATCTTGTAGTTCTCTTTAAGAGCAAGAGCATAGGCTTGTTTAATAGTGTCCTTGGAGTTCTGGAGCAGGGGAGGAATGTATAAGCTGGCATAATTAATTCTTTCATCTGCTTCTGAAAGTTTTTTATAACAAGCCTGTTTTAAATATTCCTTGTCAAGTTGAAGGCTTTTCCCTTTTATTCTAAAGAACTCTGACCAGTAAACACCACTGTAGTAACGCTCAATAGCATAAGCCAGCTCATCAGTAGAGATGTTATTGCTAATCTTAACAAGACTATCATCTGCTTCAAGCAAGCGCTCCTTTACAATGATATAGGTTTCAAGCTCTGAAAGGGTTGTGAGATTTATTTCTTCTAAGTTTTTATTAAACTCATCAACAGCTTTTCTAGTAATATCATAAAGCTTTTCTATGCGTTCAGGATGCTTTTCTTCAAGCTCCTTTAGATTAGCCTTTCTCACAATAACCCCCAGAGTGAAGCAGTAGCTGGCAGCAGAATAATAATTACCCTTTTCAAAGCCTTTGTTAATATTATTAGCATATATTTCTGAGCTGTTAATGTCTTTTTCATCAACAAGCTTAATTCTCTCGTATGAACCTAGGGCGCGGTTGCACAGTTTATCAGCAACCTCCTTCATAGTGTTAGTGTAATCATCAGGCACATCTATCTCTCCTTGTATCTGCTCAACATACTCATCTGTTAAGTACATTAAGGCTTCCTCAATATTACTTACCTTTATTACTTCAATGCTAAGGTTAGCCTCTTCCAGGGTAAGTTCTTTTTTTGTTTTATTGGTAATATTCTGAATACTTGCATTGATGGTTTCATTCAGCTCTGCTGAATTGCTCAAAGGTTCATCTTTGGCACTCAAAGGCTTTGCCTTTGATGGCTCAGAAACATTTGTTTCTGTTGTATTCAGCTTTGCTGAATGCTCAGAAACGTTAGTTTCTGTTGTATTAAGAGTTTTATTTTCACTTGTTATTTCCTCTAAATTAAAAGAGAATAAGGGTATGAGCACTCTTTTAAAACCTGCTTTTTCAGCAGCCATGGCTTTTTTAACAGTACCGCCCACAGGTCCTATGCTTCCGCCAGAATTAATAGTTCCTGTCATAACAGTATCATTTCTTAATTCAAGGTCTTTAAGAGCAGCAATTGTAAGAACTGTTAGTGGTGCACTGGCACTAGGGCCTCCTACAATAGTAGAACCAGCCCTTATTGTGTAAAAGAAATCATGGCCAGAGCAGTCCATGTCAAGGTGGTCGCATGCAATCTCATTAGCATAACGAGTGCTTATCTGGGTGTCAATCTTTGTTAATGGAAATGAGTCAAGAAAAATCCTGCCAGTACCATACTTTACATCTAGAAAAGCATCTGCGGTTCCTCCAACAGTATCAGCCCCTGCTTCTCCCACAGTTAAAAGAGTGATATGATAGGTTTTTGCACTTGCTAACTGGATGCAAAGCACTAGCAATAGTATAACCAGCAGAAATATTTTCTTCATGTTTTTCTATACCTCCCTCTTAGCTCAACCTTTTCAAGCCTTTTAAGTATTTCCTTGTATTTATTAACTTTTTTATAACCTCTAAGGAATTCTCCCAGAGCTTTGTGATAAATCCTGTGATGCTTGCTATTAAGGGCTTGCTTGAAAAGATGAATGTCAACAGCTTTATCCTCTATTTTATGAGAATGAAAGCTTAAGCCAAAGTCAATAAACACAACACTTGCTTTGTTATCCAGGATGATGTTGCTGGTTGTCAGGTCTCCGTGTATGATATTGTGGTTATGCAGTTCTGCTACTAATTCACCAACTTTTTTTGCTAGAATAGGTTTTTTATCCAGTACTTCCCTGAGCCTTTCACCCTTAATCTTCTGCATAACAATTTTTTCCTTGTCATCAGATTCAATAAGTTCAGGATGAGGAACAGGTATTTTTTGCAGCAGTTTAGCTTCTTTTCTGGTCCTCTGCTTTCTAAGCTCATCATCCAATTCTTTGATTCGATAGGTTTTCTTTAATCTGTGTTTAATAATCCTATCTTTATCCTGATATATAATGGCTTCTGCTCCATAGGCTAATTCTATCATGCAGTTAAGAGAAAAACAAGTTGTTTTTAATGTTTTTGTAAATTAAAGCACTTCCTTTGAGATTTCTACATGCCAATACGGAGCTGTTGGGTCATTAAAATCTCCAAAATCGCCTGCATACCAAACCCCGTCGCCGTATCCTGCATGATGCTTTATGCAATAGTATAATTTACTTTGTTTGTATCCAATTTTCATGATGTCTAAAATGGCAAATCGCAATGTATCTCCTGACTGCATTTGATCGTCCACTACAATTGCCAGATTTTCAGGTTTTGGCTTTGTTGGTTCTAACCCATTCCATTTTTCAGGGTTATCTTTAAAAAATCTCAGAAAAGGATTATACACAAAATCCTTAAATGTTGTGTCTTCTGGGATAAGCTTTTCTCCTATGCAATAATTATAATAAAATTCTGCTTTAAATCCAAAAAAGTTTTTGCCATATTTTTTTGACATGGGATATATGAAAAGAAGCCTTGTTGAAAGATTTGTCTCATTATTTAATCTCTCAGCCACTTTTTCTGCTGGCTCTCTCCCTCCTTGATACACTCCAATCACATCTATTTCTGTTATAGTGTCTTTAGGATTGTTTTCCTGGTAATGTTGCAGTATTATTTCAACACTCATTTTAGAAAAAACCTATACTT
Source organism: Candidatus Woesearchaeota archaeon (assembly GCA_019322375.1). GTDB lineage: Archaea > Nanobdellota > Nanobdellia > Woesearchaeales > SM23-78 > SM23-78. Next base: position 2,887 of record JAHWIP010000085.1, on the reverse strand, counting down.
CCCCTAGCATTGCCTCATCCATCTCCCATTTATTAACTTTTTTCTTGCTTAGAACAGTCTTAAAGTCTTCTTTATCCTCGTCTTTGTGTAGTTCTTCAAGGATTTCCTGGTCTTTGGCTTGGTCTATCATTCTATATCTTTTATCTGTTTTTTGTATTCAGTTAAGTTTGGGTTAATACCCATTATTGCGTCTATTGAAATTCTTTTTAATTTTTTTTCTACCAACAGATCCCAAAGGTATACTCCCATTACTTTATTGTCTTGGTTAAGGTCAGCAACTCTTATTTTATCATCTTTTTTTAGTTTAAACGGATCAATGTTATGAGCAGTTTTGTTCAGCAAAATGAATATTTTTTCCCCAAGCTTCTGGGGGTCTGGTTTATCTTTAAACCACTCTTTTTCACCTTCATACCAAAGCCCGTATGAGCCTCCGTCAGGTATTATGATTTCATAAAGCTGATTTTGTTCTATCTTAATAGGCGCATTTGTTTTTTCATCATATCCTAATCTAATGGATTTTCCTATGCCTTGTTTTTCTGTTGGGTAAGCCCATTCCTCAATCCAATTAAAGGACTCACGGGTTTTTTGATTGGTCAGAAGATATACTAATCCTGTTATTATACCTAAACATTCTCTCCTGTTGATTTTTTTATTCATTAATCTTCTTTCTTCTTTAAGGTCTTTGGATGTCATTGTTAATCTTCTTTCTTCGTGGAGTTTAATGGGATTTTATCTCTTTATAAAGCTTTCGATTTTGTAGCCACCTAGAAGTAGTTAAACATTATCTCCTATACCCAAACCTCATAAACTTCTTGCACTCATGACAAAAATATATAACTTGTTTCTGGCCAAGCCTGACCCTGCAGTTAACCCCTGGCTTAATATATCTATAACAATGCTTGCAAAACCTTTTTCTAAGAGGGCTTCTAATCTTAACCTTGTACTTCATGGCAATCTTGCGAGCCAGCTGAACATAGCGGTTGCTAAGCTTAGGATTACTCTTAAAAGCCTTGCCAGCCTCTTTAAACAAGTGCTCAATCCTTTGCAAAGCCAGTTTTCTCTGCTTCAAAGGCTTTGGCTTGTGTTTTCTGATGGGCATAGAAAGTAATAGAAGTGAAATATTATAAATAATTTGTTAAAAAAAACTTATTTCTTCTTCACACCAGCCTTGTAAGCAAAAGCAAGAGCTACTATCCCCAGCACAACAAAAGCCCACACAATAGTTTGCAGGAACACAACACTATCCTTTGCAAACAACAAGAACAAAACAACAATAACTAAAAAAATTCCTGCTAAAGCAGAAGGAATTGCTATGAACGGACTCTTATCATAATCTTTCTTAGCCATTCTCTTAGCCATACTATCACCCCCTGGATACATATTTAGTTTTAAAATATGATATATATACTTTTTGTTTTGGCTAGGAAATAACTATGTTTATTTTCTCTCCAATAATTGATTCATCAAATTTGCCAGGATTAACCTCTAAAACATAAAGAGCTTTTTCTCCTGGAACATAACTCCTGCAAGGGTCTTCTGTGCAAGGAGCTGCGTGCAGCACATCAACAACATATAAATTAGTGTTAATAAATACCATGTCAAGAGGTATGAGCGTGTTTTTCATCCAGAAACCATGAAAATCCTCATGTTCAAATATGAACAGCATGCCGCAATTATCACATAACTCCTGCCTGAACATCAAGCCCTTCATCATTTCCTCAGAAGTTTTAGGGATTTCAACAAATATTCTTTGACCATTGATGTCAACATGGTTGTTAATTGTATAAGGCACATCCCTGGTTTTACAGCCCGCAACCAGGCTGAACAGAACAATGCACAGGATAATGACTGTTTTTCTCATCTAAGCCCCTAAAAACTTCAGCACTTCAAACACAAGGAAAGCCGGCCACACAATCGCTTTTATAACACCCCAAACTCCGTTCCAAAAACCAGTGGCAGTGGATATGTAATATATTGCTGCACCAACAATGCCTAGGAAATAACCACATCCTCCTTTGCACGAATTCTTGATATAAGGTTTGCATTTTTCCTTTATTTTTTTTGCTTTTTTTGCCATTATTTCACCTCGGAATTAGAAGGGTTTTGGTTAGTTTATAAATGTTGCTGGTGATGGTTTTTTTTGGGAGAGTTTGCAAATTGAAACTAACCTTGGTTATATGACCCGAACGGAGCCCTCATGTGCAGGACTTGTCCATGCACGAATGGCGGAGTGAGAGCGAGGATTTGCGTATTTTTTGCAAATCCGAAGAGTAAATTTTACCTTTTCTAGTGCAAGGAGTTTCCTAAGCTCCTGTTGGCTTTTAACCATTTTTTTATGTGTTAAATGTTGCACTCTCGAGTAAAATTTATTGAACTTAATCAGTGTTAGGTTCTCCGAGCGTAGCGAGGGTCTGAGCGTTTAGCGAAGAAGTTAAATGGAAGCCCGAGTATCTTTTTTCCATACTTCAGGTTGAGAAACGATTTGTTGATCAATAATCTCAGCAATATCTTGAAAGGAGAGTTTTTTATCTTTTTCTTCTGTTAATGATGTTGTGTTTAATGAGGCAAATTCGTGATTTATTAGTCCTACTGCATATGGACTTACTCTTTCATAAAAAACAACATAATTAAAATTTTCTTTAAAATTATTAAACATTGACCAAGTCTCAGAACCACAATCAGAATAATATCCTATGTAAACAGCTCTTTTTGGAGAAGTTCCTACAGGGTCAGAACCTGCTATTAATACATCTAATCCTCCTCGAAATCCTTCTTTTATATCTTCATATCTGTAGATTTTTGAAAACATGGGTTTTGTTACTACTATGCAATTTATAAATTTTTTGGTAAAGGGCTTCCATTTAATTGAAACTAATCGGGTTATCTT
>JAHWIP010000011.1 GCA_019322375.1 Candidatus Woesearchaeota archaeon | reverse complement strand
TGATTTATAGGGTTTTAGATTTATAAATATTTAGTTTGGGAGGTGAGTGAGAGCTGAACGATAATTTTATAAGTATAAATGCATTCTTTTTAGCAAAAGGGGTGGAGAACACTCCGGAGAGTTCTGGAGATTAATATGGGATATTAAATGGAAATTGCTGATTATACAAAACATCATAATGCAAGGGGCGGGCTTGAATTATTAGCACATTTAGAATTATTAGGTAAACTGTCTTTTTCAGAAAAAAAGACATTTTATAGACAATGGGATTCAGTCTATGAAGGAAATGGAAAACATTTCTTATCAGCCGCATGCGAGCTTTATTCATTATTGCCTTTTTTCCCTGATTTGAAAAATGTTGACCATAAGGTTCGAGCTCAGAGAGAAGCTGAATTTACAAAAGAATTTAATTCTGTTGAAAAAGAATACTGGATGAGGGAGTGATTAGTTTTTCTTAATAATATTCTTCTCAATGGGTCAGATTAGTCGCTAGATTTAAATATGATTAATGATTTATAATCTTTGTGAAAAAATTTAAATCTAAAGAATTTGAAAAGGATTGCAGAATTTGCGGTGCTTTTAACAAGGCTCCGTTAGCTATTGCAAGGGCGGTTACTAATAAAATTTTGGCAACTGAAACTTTGCATACTCATTCTAATGGTTGTGAATTTTATTTCTTTCTAAGAGGCAAAGCTGAGATGCAAGTTGATTCCCAGTTTGTTTCTGTACAGGGGGGAGATGTCATCTTAATAGAGCCAGGTGAGAAGCACAAAGTCAGCAAGATTATTGATGAGATAGATTATATTAGTATAAAAACAAATCCTGATGCTTCTGACAAGAAAACACATTAGAGACAAGTTTTTAATCGCAAAGACTCGCTCCAACAACAGAAAACTATTTAAACCTGCTTCTCAGAGATATTATTCCATGCAAACAATTAATATTCCTGCGGACAAGTACTTTTATGTTGCTGACGGCACTGTTATCAGGAGCTTGAATGAGCTGCCTGATGCTCTTAGGAATATGAGCCCTGAGACTTTTTCCAGCCATGTTGACGAGTACAAGAATGATTTCTATATCTGGATTAGGGAAGTCTTTGAAATGTCAACTCTTGCAAGAAAGGTTAGGAATATCAAGAGAAAAGAGGACCTGGCTAAGCAGGTGTTTATTGAGGTTTTTTCTTGAATTAAATATTAATTTATTCAGCAATTATTTTTTCGACTTTATCAATTTTACTTCAAGCCAGGCTGCCCAATCTTCAACTTGTTCATTGTATGGTTTATTTGAGTTCGGAAGCGTTAAGAAAGAACCACAGATTACTTTAATTCTTTGATCTAGGGTTAGAACAGGTTTTTCTTCGATTTCAAAAGGGATGCCTTTATCAGTAAGGCCGTCAAAATGATCTCTTCTATCAAATCTAACAAAATCAAAAGGATGGTACTGGACTTCAAGCTTTGAATCGCGACGATGATACCTTGATGTTATCCATTCCAATTCTTTATGCCCCTTGAATCTTTTGTTCCAATGCCAATTGATATATTCGCTCTCAGTCACTGGTTGTTGTAATCTTGAGCAATTATCTATGCATTTAATAAATAATTTGTTAAGGTCGTCCAATATTAATTCAGGATCATCATATATAGGATGTTTCCACTGTTGTAAACCTGTTTTACCATGCGCAGCCCAGAATACTTCATAAGCTTCTTCCCATTTACCAATTTTTGATAAGCTGTCTGCAAGGAAATATTTAGACTCTGTTGAAGGCCCAATTAATTCTTGTGCTTCTTGAAGCAATGGTATTGCTTGAGCATAATTGCCAGAAGCATGATAGAATCTGCTGAGAGCGAATAATGCTTTTACCAATTCATTTTCTGTTTCAACTATTCTTGTTGCATTTTGTCCAGGCTTTGTTTCTTTCTTAGCTCCTTTTAACCAATGCCGTGCATTATCAACCCATATCTTTAGTTTTTCCTCTTCTTCCATTCATTCTTCACCAAATAAAAGAGAATAAAATTAAATAAAATAATTTACCTCTTCTTTCTGCGCCTGTTCTTTGGCAGGTAATACTTGTATCCTTTTTCTTCCAGTATGTCAAAGAATAACAGCACTAGCAATATCAAAACTATGAACAGCACCAGGTTTATGTGTATGCAGTATGTGTTCCAGTAGCCCATCACTCCCACTGGCTTTCTCTTGAGCACTTTCAAGGTCATGATTGGGCTGTCTGTTACTCCTCCTTTATTATCATTGGCTGTGAACACTATATATTCTTCTCCTGCCCAGTTATGCTCTGGCCTGAGTATTGCTGTGCTTTCCTGTATGCTTACATGTATATGGTTGGGCTGGCTTGCTGTAAAGCTCAGAACATCCAGGTCTGGGTCATCAAAGTACTGTTTTAAGTCTACTTGGTAAGGCGTGTTCATCCTCCATTCATGGTATAATGCTGAGGTGCTCTCACTTGGCATTTCATAGAACTTGCTGGTGTCAGGGTTTCCTATCAGGATTATTATTAATATGCTTATTATTAACAGAAAAATCAAGATAATGTTAATAACCTTTATCACCCTCATGTATTTCGCTCTTATCCTCTTAATCCTGAGGTTTGGCTTTACTCTCAGGATAATAACCACTATTAACATTATCACTGCTAAGCCTGCCAGTATTAATGTTAAGAGCCCGCACCAGCCTATTCTTGAATAATTAAAGTTTTTTATGTAATCAACTGCTTTTACTATGAAGTTCTTGTCTTTGAGCACTATCCAGAATTGTCTCTTATAATCTATGTCCAGTTCTTCTTCTATCAGGCTTAGTGTCAGGGTTAGCTGGTTTAGATAGGTTCCTTGCTTATAAGCACTGTAGTTTTTTGGATATAAGTGCAGCACCTTGGTTTCTCCTGGTTCAAAGGCCATGGTGTCCTGGTCCAGGTATACAAACCTTGATTCAAGCTCTCCTAGTTCTAGTTTATAAGTGCCTCCTCTTAATCCTGTGTTCTGCAATAGCATGGGTATGCTTGCTGTGTCATAGTTAATCCTGTGCTTTTCCTGCAGCAAGTCAACATTGTAGCAAGTTCTTTTGCTCATGCTTTCAAGCTCAAGCCTTATCTCATGGGTTTCATAAGGCGGCCTTATCTGCTTTACCATTACAAATGCTGTTTGAGTTGTGTCTGTGCACGGGAAATTAATATATATTGGTATGTTAGCATTCTGGGTTGGTTTTAGCCTTACATACCTGTCTTCTTCTCTTGCACCTACCCAGCCAGGGCTGTCAATGATTATTGCATAAGGTTCTTCGTACAAGCCGTCATTTCTTATGTTTAACTTATAGATTTTTTGCCCGCAACAAGTCTTATCAGTTACTAAGGATTCTTGCTCTTCAATCTTAACCTTTGAATCAAAGCAGTCCTTAACCACCAATTTGAAACTCTTTTCTTTATTTATATCACCGTACTCTGTGCCTATGCTTAGTATTAGTTCATACACTCCCAGGTGTTGCTGGGCTGGCTCAATAACAAGGCTTACAGAATCCTCTTCTTCTGGTTCCAGGGTAAGGCTTGCCTGGCTTAACCTTGCAAACCCAGGAGCTGTTAAGTGCATGTAATAAGTGTTGGGAGTTTTTGCAAGATTGGTAAATGTTATCACTGCTTTTTTTGTTATGTCCTCGCATGCTTCTATCTCAAAGGTCTCTGTTGTTACAGCAAAATCATAATCCCTTTCAATAATAAAGTTTTCAAATCCTCTTGCATGGTTCCTGGCTTTTTCAGAACTTATAACAAAAGGATAATTTGTGTTGCCGTAATATGTTAATGGGAATTTCAAGTACATGAAAACACTTGTTTCCTCATCAGGTTCAAGAGTAACTTCTTCTTTACTCAGCACAGTAAAATCCTTGTATTCTTCTGGTGTTATTCTAAAGGTGTCTGTGAATTCCCCAACATTCTGCAGGTCCACCTGGATTGTGATTATGTTTCCTGGAAATATCTCATCATTAAGCACCTTGCTTGTGAACTTGATGTTCTGGCATTTCTTAGAAACAACTTCTTTGTATATCTCTTTGCTCCTGCCATAATTAGTGCTCACGCTTGCAACATAATATGTTTGTAAAGGCTCATCACATGGAACATCAATATATACATAAACCTTGTTTTCCTCTCCTGGCTCAAGCTCAAAAGTGTCATCGCTCAGAGTGATTAAGTCTCTTATGGGGGAGAATATTTCTATTTTAAAAAGAGCTTTAAAATCACCAATATTCTTTATTTCTAATATATCGCTTCTTGTACTGCACTCGCAGGCCTTAACATTATCAACAGGATAAGGGCTTTCTAAAGAAAACTCGTCTGTCACCACGTTTACTATCAGTGCTGCTTGTGCAGAGCTTAATAACAGCAAAAGCACTCCGAGAAATGCTATGTAAGTTTTTATTCCAAGGATTTTTTTCATATTCAACTCCCCCTTTGTGTATTTTGTGAATTGTAATTTAATCTGGAATGTAATTCAGTAATAAGTCTCTATGTCCTCGTCAAACTCAGGCAGTTCTTCCTCAGGCTCTTCTTTCTTCCTGACTTTTCTTAAGCTAAGGATTAATGCAATAATAATTATGATAACAAGGACTATTATCAGGATGACTTTGAAAGCAGTTGCTACCCAGCCAGTTCTTTGCTCTTGTTCTAGGAACGGTCCTATTGGCCTTGCCACCAGGTCAATGGTTGTTTCTGATAAACCGCTTCTTATGTCAATAGGAATAATGGTTCTGTCTTTTGCTGGTTTCTCAACAGCAAGGTAAAAGTAAAGTGTTTCTTCCTCACCAGGCTCCAAGGTTATCTTGTCAGAAGGATCAATACTGTAAGTGCCTATGTTTCTTATAATATCAATGTTAGGAACAAGCTCATAGGTTTTTTCTCTTGTTCCTGTATTCTTTATTCTTATATGATAAACAACTCCTGGCTCATCAACAACTATTTCCCTGTAAGGAGTGTAATCAATAGTTGTGTCTTTTATACCTGTGTCAATGCTTATAGGCTCTACTTCTGGTGTCTGTGCCAGTGCAAGGCTGCTGAGCAAGAATATCATGCTTAAAAATAGGATTCCAATTATTACGTGTTTATTCATTTTCCACCCTCCTTTTAAGAGAGTAAGAAATAATATATAAAGGTTTCGTTTGATAACCATTCTGGAGTGGTTAAAGAAAAAAATCATAGCACAAGCTCATGATATTTTAGATTGTTTTCTTTAACAAAATAATAAGCATCATCCAGGTCAGCCTTATCTTCATAACTATGAAAATCTGTGCCAACAACTACCTTGACCTTATTCTTTGCCAGTTCTTCTAGCAGTTTTTTAGAAAAATGCTCGTAATAGTACATACCCCCTCTTAGATTTCTGTCCCCAGCATTTAATTCAAGAAAAATATCTTCTTTGCTTAAAATATTAGCGATTTCCTCTTCTTTTTCATTATAATTTTTTTGTAAATCATTATGCGCAAGCCCTATAGGAACAGTGAATTTATCTCTTACATCCACAATACTGCGAATATCCCTAAGCTTAAATCTTGGGAAAAGTGCTTTTTCTTTGCCAACATACTCAAAAAGAACATAATCAAATTCATTCAGGGCGTCAAATGGAAGCTCAGCAGGATTTGCACCAAAAAATTTAGACACATCTATTTCAATGCCTATTTTTAAATCCAAATCCTTTGTAGATTTTTGAATATCTTTTACAAAGTCCAAGTATCTGTATAACTCATCGGTTATTTGAGAATAAATATTTACTTTTCGTGTGAATGCATGCTCACTAATACCTAGTATTTCAAGGTTTTCCTCTTTAGCCATATCTATTAATCCTTTTGGCAAGAAATAACCATCTGAAAAAGCTGTGTGGGTGTGGAGGTTGTGTCTTTTCATTTTCTAAAAATCATTTAGTCAATAATACTGAACTGTCTCAGCACTTTTAACACTCTTCATGTACTTTATTATTCCTAAGACCACCCCAATAATTATTAGAACAATTATCCCACCTATTAATAAAACTCTGAGGCTGAACATCCATAAAAAGCTTTGGTCTGGCTCAAGCGCTTCCTTTACATTGGCTATTAACAGGAACCTCTGGTATTCTTCTCCGCTCTGAACTGTCACTACAAACACTCTTTCTCCTGGCACAACTTTCATGTTGTTGTGTGCTCCTACATACAAATCCATCACTCTTTCTGCCTGGCTTGGAACAATTATTAAGCTGCCTGGTTCTAGTCTGTAATAACCCCAATCATCATCTATACCTGTGACTGAAAAAATGTATTCCTTGTCATTGAACTCCCTGTTTGCTATATGGATTGGAAACACTGCTTCCTGTCCTTTGTAAACATCCTGTATTTCCATTACATCAATAAAAGTGTTGCCTATGGTTTCATTGTTTTCCAGTATCATCCTGCAGTAAAGGTCTGGCACCACTTTGATACTTGTTATTCCTGGTATTATCTCGTATTCCCCCCATAGATTCATAAAACTGGCTTCAACAAATATTTTATAATCATTCTTTGGAACACACATAGGTGCTCTTAAAAAGAATTCAATTGTTTCTGCATTGCACACCTCAAGATTATCTATGTATCTAACTGATTCTATGCCCAGCTCAGGAATAAACACTCTTACTTTGAGATTTCTTATGTTATGCTCTCTGTAATTATACATGGTTACTATGGTGTTAAAGGCTCTTCCATTATAAACAAAGTCTGCTGGCTGAGTGTTTATGCTCTCAATGTATAAGTCGCATGCATTCCCTAACCCGTTCTTGTCAGAATCTCTTTGCATTGGATTGGTTATGAATGGGCAGTTGTCTTCTATATCAACAAACCCATCACAATCAGTGTCTGGCAGCAATGGGTGCCCTATGCTAGGGCTTATCATGCATGTGTGCTGTGCTGACACAAAAGATATACTTAAAACTAAGATAAAAAATACAACAATCCCCCGAACACACCATTTAATCATTTCACCACTTGGAAATAGTTAAGAATTTAAAAGGTTTTTGTTTTTTTAATCTAAATTAAAAGTGAAATTCAGGGCTCCTCTGATAGTAAAGTTGCTGGTGGTTGCTTTGCTGTTATCAATATATTTAAACTCATTGCTGCTATAACCTAAAAGAATACCCGCACCAATTCCCTTGTGCTTAAGTCCTAAGCCTCCTAAAATATTATAACTGGTTCCGTCCTTAAGCTTGGGAAGCTCAGCATGCTCAACAACCCTGTCTATTCCACCATATTTAAGAACATTTCCCATTATAATAATCCAGGGCAGACTCTCTGGGTCCTTGAAAAGATCAACATATAATTCTGCACCATAAACATAATTAAGGTCCTGCTGGGTTACCTGGCTGAAATCAGAATCAACAAAATTGTCCTCTACATTCCTGTGCTGGATATGCAGGCCTCCCATTCCAACAAGAGCAAAGTTGTGTTTGCCAAAGCTTCCAAACCCTAGCTTTCCAAGCAGCAAGGTGTTATGGGTTTTATGCTTTTGATAAGAATTAAAATAAGGGTCATAAATATCAACAACATTTGAAGTGATTGTATTATGGTTGGCTTCAAGTCCTGCTAAAAGAGGCCTTGCAAAAGCATAATAAAATCCTGCTTTTAAATTAATATAATCAACTTCCTGCTCCCAAACAGTGTTAACCAAGTCTAGTTTATGATGATACTTAAAATTAGCATGCACCAACAGGTTCTTATTAAGAGTTAAGTGCAAGTCCCCTGCATAAGCCTTTAAGTCAACAGCAGAATCAAATTCCTTAGAACATTCCTCAGTTATGTTAACAGTATCTGTGCCAGCGCTTAGTATAAACCTGGCATTAAGATTTTTTTCTTTTCCAGGTTTTTCGGGTTCAACAAACTCGCTGAGCATCTCATCAATTGGAGGTATGGGTTTTTCCTCTTCAGGATAATACTCTGCTTCTTCTCTTGGCAGCTCCAAATCCTCAACATTATACTGTACCACTATGCTTGCACGCTGTTCTCCTATCACTTCAAGCAGTATTTCAATGTTACCTCTTGTGTCTGCTGGTAAGTTGTAAAATGATGTGTCTATATAACCAAGATGAACTGCTTCTCCTGTTAATGGATGGATTAGCTTTTTACCTGTGCTGTCTTTCATCATCAGGTCAATCCTGTGATCTGGGTAAGGGCTTTTTGTTTTAAGAATTATAATTCCATCTTCTGGGATTGGGAGAGAGTCCAGCCTGTCATTATTAGGGTCAAAAATAAAAGGGCCTTTTCCATCAACATACTTAATAGTATAATCACCATGACGTCTTCCATAAGGACCCTTTACTGTTAGCTCTATTTCTGGCAGTGAGTACTCATTAACCATGCCTGCCAAGTCCTGAGCTGTTTCTGGTTTTTTTGCTTCTGTTTCTCTGGATGTTTCTTTTTTATCTTCTTTTTTCAAAGAAGAAAGCTTGTTAAACATTCCTTCAAGCTTTCTATAACTGGGCTGAGTAAGAATCATGATTGATCTCACAGTATTTAAGAAGCGCTCGAACCCACTCTTTTTTTCTTTTTTATTCTCATTCTTTTTCTTATCCTCTTGTTTCTTGTCTTTTTCCTGGTAATCTTCTATCTCACCAGCATAAAGCTCTCCGCTCCAAGGATTTGATTCCTGTACATGGATGCAAGAAGATGTGTTTGGGTTAATCGTATTAACAGGCTGGCTTTGCGTTCCAATTATTTCTCTTGCTATTGGCGAAAGCATGAACATGCTTGTTCCTATGGCAAGCCCTTTTTTCAGCTTTGACCATTCTTTGCCTGTTTTTTCTTCAAGACTGAAATAATTAATCAGTTTCATTTTTCTGTTCTTCAGCTGGTTCTGGCTTATATTTCATTAGGATTTTAAATGAGTCAAATTTAACTAAATTATACCATTTGTCTCCTCTTCCTATGTTGCCTCTAAAATTCCTATTATACACTTGATACTTTGTCATTGTAGAATGTGGGTTTTCATGAGAAAGCTTTACCTGTCTAGGATTGTAATCAGCAACATATCCAACTACGTTTATCTCTTTAGAATGTAATAGAATTACATCCCCAACACTTATTTTTCCTATTTTGTTTTCTAATCCTTCCACTTCATCCATTTTATATCACCTTTGCTTGATCACTGAGAAAACACAATAATTTATAAATCTTTCGTTAAATAACCACTGCGAAGTGATAATAAACTATTTAAACTATGATTGCTTTCTTCCCTCTAATGATAACCATAATCGGAGCAGGCCCTGTAGGATGCTATGCTGCAAGCCTGCTGGCTGAGGATTTTGAAGTAACTGTTTTTGAAGAACACAAAACAATTGGCTTGCCAGTCCAGTGCACAGGCATTGTAACCCAGGAAATATACAGATATGTGCCTAAAAGAAATAATTTTGTGATTAACAAAACAAGAGATGTAAGAATCTTCTCTTCAAATGGAAAGCACCTCAAGTTAAAACTGGAAAAACCAGACTTAGTAATAAACAGAACCAGGTTTGATAATTATTTCTACAGAAAAGCAAAGAAACAAGGAGTAAAATTTGTTTTTAACCACAGATTTATTGCAGTTAAAAGAAATAATGCTTTAATCAAGGACTTGAAATCAGGCAAAATAAAAAAAATAAAGTTCTCATACCTGATAGGAGCAGACGGGCCTCGAAGTGAAGTTGCAAAGAGTACAGGCATAACCAGGAAAAGAAAATACTTTGTAGGATTGCAAACAATTGTTAAGAAGAAAAACAGCAATATCATAGATTTTTACCCATTAAAGCACGGCTTTGCATGGGCAGTGCCTGAAAACAAGAGCAAACTAAGAGTCGGGGTTGCACTCAGCACCAACCCACAGGGTTGCAACAAAATATTAAAAAAATTATTAAGAAAATACAAAGGCAAAGTTATAGAAAGACAGGGAGGACTGATACCAATATTTAATCCTATGGCAGGCATAAGAAAAAATAACATCTTCCTAACAGGAGACTCTGCTGGGTTTGTAAAAGCAACAACAGGCGGAGGACTTGTACAAGGGCTTAAATCAGCAGAAATACTAGCTCACACCATAAACAACAACCTGAGCTATGAAGCAGGAATATATCTGCATTTATTTCCAAGCCTGTTGCTGCACTTAAAGACAAGAAACATAATGGATTCATTTTCTGCAAAAGACTGGAACCAGCTAATCAAAGAGCTGAACACTAAGGAATCAAAAAAAGCACTGCAAAAAGTAAATAGGGATAAATTATTTCAATTATTATTTAAAGTTGCGATTAATAAGCCAGAATTAATAAAACATGGATTAAAACATGTTAGAAGTTTGTTCTAACGCGTTAACCTCCTCATAACCATCTTAAACAATACTTTTGCTGCTCCAAAGAATGAGCCTTCTCCTTTTTTCATTGAATAACCAGTGTACCTGATAATAACAGGCACTTCTTTGTATTTTATCTTCTTTTTAACAATCTCCTCTACTATTTCAGAGGCATGCTCCATTCTGTCAGAATCAATCCTTATCTGCTGGGCAGCTTCCCTGTTCATCACTCTAAAGCCGTTATGAGCATCACTCAGCTTAACACCATAAAAAAACCATTGAACAAGCACAGAGCCTTTTAATAAGAATTTCCTGTCAAGAGGCATGCTGGTTTTTCTTAAAAACCTTGAGCCAAGAGTAACATCAACTTTTCCATTAACAACAGGCTTAAGCATGGAAGGCAGGTCCTCAACCCTGTGCTGGCCATCACTGTCAAAAGTAACTATGAACTCAGCACCGTTCTTTAAAGCATACTCAATGCCTGTTCTAAGAGCAGCTCCCTGCCCCCTGTTAACAATGTGCCTGAGAACATCAACCCTGTGCTTCTTAGCCACATGAAAAGTCCTGTCCCTGCTGCAGTCATCAACAATGACCAGGTGCCTGTAATCAGCACTTTTCAGCTCTTTTAAAACCCTGCTAATACTCTTCTCCTCATTAAAAGCAGGAATTACAAAAAAGATTCTCTTGTCCTTATGAGGGTTTTTTTTCATCAAAACCTCACCTTCTCTCTCTGTATAAACATCCTGTACCATAACTCAAAGGTTATCAGGCTCCAGAGCTGCCTTGCATAAAAAAGTTTTCCTTTGTCATAATTATCTCTTATCTTTTTTACATAGTAAGGGTTAAGAATCTTTTCCTTGAACAGCTTAGTAGTGTTCAGCAAGTCATCAACTGTTCCTTTTAACTCTTTATCAAGCCAGTTCTCAACAGGCACATGAAAGGTCTGCTTCTTTCTTTTAAGAATCTCTTTGGGCAGGTGCTTTCTCATAGCTCTTTTAAAAACATGTTTTGTTGTATTCATTCCTTTAAGCTTGTGCCTGGTGGGCATTTTAAAAGCCAGCTCAACAATCCTGTGGTCAAGCAGAGGAACCCTGGCTTCTATGCTCTTGGCCATGGTCATCCTGTCGGTTTTCATAAGAAAACTCTCAGCCAATAACTGCTTGAAATCATAGTACTGAACCTGCTTTAAATAATCCTTTTTTTTATTAAAGAACTCCTTGTTAATAACTGCATAATTAATCTTTTTAAAAAACTTTTTATTAACCAGCTCTTTTCTCTCCTTGTCATTAAAAACACTCATGAGCTCATAATAAGCCTTTGCCTTGTTGTTCTTTATGTTCTTGATAACCATGTTTCCTCTTTCATAAACAGGTTTGCCCATGTCAGAGGCATGCTTGTACACTTTGTCCCACATCTTAAGGGGAATGGTTCTTGTGAACACAGGCCCAAGAGTTTTGAACAAAGGAAGCCTGCTAGCCCTGTGAACTGCTTTTAAAAGCCTGTAATGATTATAGCCTGCAAGCATCTCATCACCGCCATCGCCTGTTAAAATCACAGTCGAAGTTTTTTTGGCTGATTCTGATAACAGATAAACAGGTATAAGAGCAGAGTCTGCTATTGGCTCATCAGTGTGCCATATAATTCTGGGCAATAGCTTGACAACATCTGGTTCTATAAGGAATTCCTGGTGGGTTGTGCCAAACAGCTCGCTTATCTGGTTTGCATACTCAGTCTCATTAACCTTGTCTCCCCCAGCAAAACCAACACTATAAGTTCTGATAGAAGCATTGCTCTTTTCTTCTTTTCTAATAAGGTTCATCATGGCAACAACAGCACTGCTGTCTATTCCTCCGCTAAGATAAGCTCCCAGAGGAACATCACTAATAAGCCTTTTTCTAACAGAATCCTTGAGCAGTTCAAACAGTTTTTTTTCATGAAACCTCAGGCTTTTGCTGCTTTTTTTCTCAAGATTAATATCCCAGTACCTGCCATTAACCATTTTTTTTTCTTCAAGATTAAACTTAATAAAATGCCCTGGCATAAGCTTATGTATGCCCTTAAACATGGTTTCATCAAGAGGATTATACCTTAAGGCAAAGAAGTGGTTAAGAGCCCTGACATTAATTTCTCTTTTAACAGTGCTGAGCTGCAGGATGCTCTTGATTTCACTGGCAAAAACAAAGTTGCCTTTTTCAAAATAATAATATACAGGCTTGATACCAACCCTGTCCCTGGCAAGAATAAGTTCCTTGCTCTTGGCATCATAAAGGCAGAGAGCAAACATGCCGTTTAACAGCTTAAGAAAATTCTCTTTGTACTCTTCATAAGCATGAACCATTACCTCGCCATCACAATCAGTCTTAAATTCATGCCCTTTTTCCTCAAGCAATTTTCTGAGCTTCTTAAAGTTATATATCTCGCCATTAAAAATCAGAAAAACATCCTCGTTCTCATTAGTAAGAGGATAAATACCTTTAGTCAGATCAATAATACTAAGCCTTCTCATGCCCAGGCTCAAGCCGCTGTCAGTGAAAAAAGCACTGTCATCAGGTCCGCGATGAGCAATAACATCGCTCATCCTACGGGCAAGAGCCTTATCCTCCCAGTTAAAACCAACAATACCACACATAATACTAGAAAAAGAGGAGAACAAGCATATATATAAGTTATGAATTTTGGGTCTATAGCAATACTTTTTTAAAAAAAACAGAATTACTCTCTGGCATGGATGAACATGAAATAAAAGAATTATGGAATATAAGGAATTTTTTTGAGAGAAAATATTCTAATTTATCTGATTGTTCCAATCATCCTTATCGTTCTCTTCATCACTGCAAAGAAACTTCAGACCTAATAAAAAGGGTTTTAGGTTATTCAATAAGAAGTGGTTCTTTTAATGTTCATCAAACAAGAACACCCTCTTATCTAGCCACAGATATTATAGAATGCTTTTTTCCGCATGCATGGAACTATAACCCTTCAGAAAAAAGTATTGTTGAAATATGTGGAAACCAGTTCCCACAAATTGAGGATAAAGTGCTAATTATACATATTAATTCAAAACTTGCACAAAGATATGTTTTTGAATGGAATACTTATCTGGGATTTGCCATGGAAAGAAGAAAAAAACCTATTTATATTAATAACTACAATAAATATCAGACTTTTCCTAAATTAAAACAAGCAAAAGAAGCAAAAATATTTGTTTAAAGCAAAGGATTCTGTCCGCCATACAAGGCCTGGAACCTGCTGTGCTTGAACTCTAATGAGAATATGTCATTATTGCACTTGGTTGCTCTCATCTTAACAACATTAACCTCACGCACAACATTCCTTCTGAAAGGGGTGAGTTTTAAATGAATAATAGCATCGCACAAGAACTCTTCTATCTGAAACTCACTATACCTGCCTCCTTCAGGCTCGCACTCAGCTATGAGAAAAGAAGTAATCTCCAGGTCTCTTAAGAACTCGAATAAATAAAACAACTCAATCCTTGGGTTCTCAAACCTGGAGAGCACATACATTGCACTCAGAGAGTCAAGACAGAATAAATGGCAGTCCCCTTCCTCTTTTATCTTTTTAACCACGTTCTTAATCACATTAAGCCAGCTCTTATTATCAGCAGTCTTAACATCGCGAATCTCTTTTCTAATACACCCAATATCAACTATTATCAGAGCACCATTACTTTTACTCTTCACTTTGCTGATAGTCGCTCTTAACTCTGATAAATCCTTAATAACCACAAGATTAACCTTGCTCATATCAAAATTCATATTAATCATTTGCTTGATGATAGAGTTATAGGACTGCTCAAGAGAGCAATAAACACAAATCCTGCTCTTAATGGCTTCATTATAAAGAATACTAAAAGCTATTGATGACTTCATAGTACCAGCGCTTCCGCTAATAAGAGTGATATGCCCTTCAGGCACACCTCCCTGGATGTTCTCATCCAAGCCTTCTATGTATAAAGGTATTCTCTTAATCTCTGCTTTGCTAGAAATAATGCCTGCCAATTTACCCATAATACCTCTTTTTTACCTTTTTCTTCTTTGTATGTATATTTTCCTTTATATTAATTTTTGTTTTTAAAGCTTTTTCTCTAGGGAAGTTGCCTCAGCCCCCTTAATCCTTCTTATGCACAATCTCATTAACCTTGCCAGGTTTAGTATTAACAATAATACTCTTATTGTCAGGGATATAAGCACAGCCAACAATTATGCCCTCTGTTTTGAACTGCCAAATCTTTTTACCAGCAACCTTGCCTGGCTCGTTAGTGATAATATCACTGTAATGCCCTGCCTGGTGCACAACCCCGCTCAGCCCAGGAACATAGTCAAGCACATAGCTGCCCTCTGAGTCAAGCACATACACATTATGGTCATAGCTGCCAACAATAATCTCTTTTTTGCCGTCCCCATCAATATCTTCTACTATGGGCTCAGAAGCTATCCAGAAATCAGTTTCATAACTCCAGAGCTTGTCACCATTAGGAGCAAGGGCATACACACTATTGTCACAGCTGCCAAAAACAACTTCTAGTTTTTTATCATTATTAATATCTGCAAGGCAGGCCTTTGCAAGAACAGCTCCTTGTGTCCTGTACTTCCAGAACAACTCACCAGCATCATCAAGCACATAAAGATAATGGTCAGTGCTGCCAATAACCACAAAAATACGGTCATCATTAAATAATTTGCCAATAGCAG
Source organism: Candidatus Woesearchaeota archaeon (assembly GCA_019322375.1). GTDB lineage: Archaea > Nanobdellota > Nanobdellia > Woesearchaeales > SM23-78 > SM23-78. The sequence continues at coordinate 30,733 of JAHWIP010000011.1, read as the reverse complement.
GCTGGGCAAACACTTTATCCTTAGTCTTAAACTTCCAGACTAGGTCTCCTTTTTTATTAACACACAAAACACTGCCGTCATTAGTGCCAAAAACTATCATAGGATTATCTTTGTGCAAAATGCCAGGAGTGCTCTGAATAGGGCTGCCAGCATCAAAATGCCACACTTCTTTGCCTTTGCTGTTAAGCACATAAAGCCTGTTATCCTCGCATCCAAAGATTACCTTGACATCATCATCCTCATACAAGTCATAGAGCAGGACCTGGCCTCTCACAGGGCCTTTGGCCCTGTACTTCCAGAGCAGCTTGCCCTTGTCATCAAGCACATACACCATGCCCAGCTCTGTTCCAAAAACAACTTCATGCTTGCCATCACCATTAAGGTCAGCAACATTAGGAGGGGCTTCTATGCTGCTAACATTATCAACATCAAGGAACATTAATTCTACTTCATCCACTTTTTCAGCAGAATCATAGAACCACTTAACACCAGAATCAGAGTCAAGCACAAACAACTTGCCGTTTTTTGTGCCAAAAATTATTTCTTTTTTGCCGTCACCATCAATATCAGCCACAAAAGGAGGACTAGCAATAGAACTCTGCGCATCAAAGTCCCATTTGCAATCAAGACGACCAACCCTCTTTTTTCCGAGCTTTTTAAAACCAAAAGTGATTTTGCTCATTAAGTAAAGAATATACACTTAGCTTATATATAGTTTTTGATTTTTTTAACATACCTAACCCCAGCCAATAAATTTATAAACATATATATCAAATATTTTTGTTATGAGCAGGGAAGTCTTAGAAAAGGTTAAGCAGGCTCTTAAAGAGAATAAATCAGTTTATGAGATAAGAGCTGACCTGGTTAGCCAGGGCTTCATGGAGGAAGAGGTTATTGAGGTTATCCAGAAGGTCAAAGGGGCTGAGACTGGCAGGGATGATAAGAAGAATATCAGGCTGCTCACAATCAAGGAAGTGCTTGACAGAGTGGGCTATGGATTTGCACCCACCCAGTTCATTAACATCTTGTTCTACCTGACAGGAGCTGGTTTTTTCCTAATAGGGATTGTTAATGGCTTGAAAGCAATACTCTCATTAATAATATCTTCTTTCATCCAGGAATACTCAAAGCTCAAAGATATTAGCAGAAAGTTCCTTAGCAAAGCAGGCATCTTGTTTGGCATAAGCTTTTTGTTCATAGCATTTGCAATAGTTATTAAATCATTGTTCTTGTTCTCAGCTGCTCTTCTTATTGGCAGCATAGGAGTTGTGACTTATGGTGACTTGTACAACCGCCTCGTGGAAAAAACCCTGAAAAAAGAAAAGATGAGCAAGTTCCTGCTAAGAATATCTCATTATGGAGTGCTGATAACAGGAGCATCGTTTTTGGTTTCAGGCTGGCTGTTTGACAAGTTCCCAATAATTAATACTGTTAAGATTAATTTGTTTGGCAAGCTTCTGCCAGTGTACGGCTACTTAATAGCCTTTGAGATAACAGCAATAGCTTTCATACTCTCAGGCTATGTACTGCACTATGTAAAAGAAAAACAGGTTGAGACAGGGAAGATTAAAGGACTGATAAAAGGATATTATTACAGGATAAGAATACAGACAAAAACCTTTCTTAAAAACAAGTACTTATTGACTTTGCTCTTTGCAAGCTCAATAACAGGGCTTATCCAGATACTTGGCAATTCCTACTATGGAATCTATATCTATAATAAATTCAAATTCATGGCTTTTGGAGGCTTTATGAACATAGCAGTGATATTCACCTTTGCAATCATTGTGTCCTTTCTAGGGCCTGCTTTTTCAAAATACCTTAACAGAAAAGTAGGCTTAGCACCAACGCTTGTGTTTGGAACATTGTTATTATCAATGATGCCCCTGGTATCTGCTTATAACCCTTACTTTATGAGCATAAGCATAGCCAATGCCCTCTCAATCCTGGGAGCAGCCATACTAGGGGTGAGCCAGGGCTTGCTTGTCAGGAAACTATTAACAGAGAACCTGAGAAAGCTGTACTTTGCAGCCTTAAGCCTGGCAGTGATAATACCATTCATAATCCTGATACCAATAGGCTCATGGATAGCCCAAGCCTATGGATTAGTATTATTATTCAAGATACTAGCCTTTGTTCTCTTACTCTTAGCAGCCCCCATATACTTTGTTCTCGTGATAATGGCAAATAAGTTGAGGTTGTGAAGAGATAATTCGTTAACAAAAACTATGTTTTTGAACATTTCAAACAAGTTTGAAATGCGTCGTGGCCAAATTTAAGGGCCAAGACGAATTATCTTTTTAGCAAAAAAGTTTATCAAGGTCTATAAGGAATTATTCTTCCTTGCTTTATCTGTTTTGCACATGGCTTTATTCCTACAGCATCTCCATTTTCATCAAACCTGTAGGTTCCCAGGGCTCCTGTATAGCTTTCCATTTGATAAAGATAGTTTTTTATTTTATCAGGATTATAACCAACTTCCTCAATAGCTTGTTTTAATATGTAAACATTATCATATCTGGATAAAGCAGGATATTCAAATGATGGTTCTTCTCTGTAATGTTTTATATATTCAGACATAAGGTGAGCTTTAACTGGATTTTCCTTTATATCCGGGTCTCCAAAAAAAATCATTCCCTCTGCTTCAGGAGCATCTATTACTGTTGGACTGCTTCCAAAGAAGTTTCCATAAACCTTTCCTTGATATCCTAATTCATTTAATTCCTTTAATATCATAAGCCCGGTTTTTGTTGTGTCTGGGTTTACAAAAATTGCTTCTGGATTTTTGTTTAGAATCTTAAGCAGTTGTGTTCTTACATCTTTATCATTTTGAGGAAAACTTTCTGAATAAACAACCCCTCCTGCTCTTGTAAATTCTTTGCTTACATAGTCCTTTAAGGCTGTTGCATAGTCTGTTTGTTCATATATTATCCCTAAAGTTTTTGAATCCTCAAAGATTGTTTCTGCTATTATTTTTGCAGTAATCTTATCTGAGTATCCAGTTCTAAAAACATAGTCTCCTGCGCCTGAGATTAAAGGATTCATTGCATAAGAAGTTATCAGAAGAACATGGTTCTCTTCTGCCAAAGGAGCAATTGCAAGGGTTTCTGAAGAGCACACTGATAAAATTATCTTAACTTTATCAATATTGATTAATTTTTGGGCTGCAATAGCTGCTTCTTTTCCTGTACATTTTCCATCTTCATATATCACTTTAATTATTTCTCCTTTTATTCCTCCTTTAGAATTGATTTCATTAACAGCAATTTCCACTACGTTTTTCTCTACTATTCCAATCTCAGTTGCTGGGCCTGTTAATGGGCCTACAAACCCTATCTTTATAGCATCCTCCTGAATTATTTGTCCTGTTGGGCTGGTTGAGCATCCTGAGAACAGGATTAATGCTAATATGCAAAGTTTTAGTATTATCTTGTTTTTCATTTTATTGCAAAAGGCAACACCCTCTTAGATAAAAATATTATTCCCCCCTATATACGTTAAAATATAGAAAAATTTAAGAATAAAAGCATTCTTCTAACTGATATGATAAAGCAAGCATTACAAAGAATAGGATTAACAAATGGAGAAATAAAAGTGTACCTGGCTCTAATAGAACTAGGTTCAACAAGCACAGGGGCTGTAATTAAAAAATCAGGGATTTCAGGCTCAAAAACATATGAAGTGCTAGACCGCTTGATAAAAAAAGGACTTGTATCCTATGTTATGAAGAATAGAGTCAGATACTTTGAGGCTGCCAATCCAGAGAGAATAATGGATTATCTAGAAGAAAAAGAAAAGGAAATTACAAAGGAAAAAACAGAAATCCAAAAGATAATTCCTGAGCTAATCCTACAACAGAAAAGAGCAAAGAAAAGCGAAGCAAAGATATTCACAGGCTGGGAAGGGATAAAATCAGCTAATGAAGATATAATAAAAACCCTGAAAAAAGGAGAGGAATGGCTGAGCATGGGCTTAACAGAGCAACCAAAACCATGGGAAATATATTTTACAAAAAAGCAAAAGATTCGGGCTAAAAAAGTAATTATGCTTAAACATCTCCTAAATGAAAAATACAAGGCTCTTTTTGAAAAAAGAAAAAAACTTCCGCACACAGAATTCCGGTTTTTACCCAAAGAATTTGAAATGCCAACAAGCACAGATATATATGCTGACAAAGTAATAATATTCATACTATTACAGGAAGACCCAATGGCTATAATGATAGAAAGCAAAGCAGTAGCACACAGCTTTAGAAGATATTTTCAAATATTATGGGCTTCTTCAAAAAGACTTTCTTAATAGCAAAAACCTTTATAAACAAAATAACATACTTATTCTCTTATTGGACCCGTAGCCTAGTCTGGATACCTAATGGCTAGAAAGGGCATCAGCCTTCTAAGCTGAGGGTCGGGGGTTCGAATCCCTCCGGGTCCGTTTTATTTTTTCATATAAAACTTCTTTTTCTTTTCATCAAACCTTTCAATAGCATACCTTAGCATTGTCCTTGGCATAACTTTGTAATGTTTTTTCAAAAACTTTTCTTCTTCTGCTTGGCTTACTCGTTTTCCTACTTCTCTTAGCATCCAGCCAACACCTTTATGGATTAAATCATGTTTGTCATGCAATAATATTTCAGCAATTGCTAGTGTATCCTTTGTTTCCTTGTTGGCAATAAATTCAAAAGTTGCTAAAATAGATATTCTTTTCTCCCATAAGCTCTTTGAGTGCGCTAATTTGTATAATATATCCTTTTTCTTATCAAGCAAGTAATTGCCTACAATGCTTGGAGCTGATAAATCAATCAAGTCCCAATTATTTATGTTCTTGGTGTTTTTTAAGTACAAATCAAAGATTTGTTTTTTAACTTTACTATCTGCTTTTTTGTATTTATCAATAAGAATGAACAAAGCTACCATTCTGTGCTCATGAATCCTGCTGTTAAGCAAAACTTGAACCTCTTTTAAACTTAAATCCTTGAACTTATTAGCAACTTTTCTTTGCACAGGAACCTTAATACCAAGAAACACATCTCCTTCACCATACTCTCCAGGGCCTGTCTTAAAGAATCTTTGCAATAGCTTTGCTTGGTTAGGGTTTGCAAGGGTTTGCAGAGCTTTTTTTACTGTTTGCGCATTCATTTCATATTTGGATATCACGCTCTTTTTTATGTTTTTTCGTGATATTTTCACTTTGCACTGGACATCTTGACGCGAGGTTTTTAAGTGCTTGTTATTTTTCTTTTTTATCCTCACAAACAAAAAATTTAAATAGTTGAACAGTTAAACAGTTGAACTATAAATATGTGAGGTAATAAAAATGACAACTGAAATCGTAAAGATGAGTTCCAAAGGACAATTAGTAGTCCCCCAGGACATAAGGAATATGGAAGGTCTAAAAGCAGGGGATAGGTTTATACCTTTCCCGATAAAAGAGGGAGTGATATTTAGAAGAATAAACATCCCAAATATAAAAACAGAATTTAAAAACCTATCTACAGAAATAGAAAAGCAATTCAAAAAACAAAAAATTACAGCAAAAGATGTTTCTGAGGCAGTTAAATGGGCAAGAAAAAAATAGTGGCAGATACCAATATTATGATATCAGCATTAGGGTGGAAAGGCAAACCGAGGGAGTTATTCAAAAGAATATTAAACAAGGAATTTGAACTTATAACCTCGCAAAAACAAATAGAGGAATTACACAGAGTAATGAACTACACCAAATTCAAGTTCTCAGAAGAGCAGAAGATAAGATTTATCTCTCTTTTATTTGAAATCGCACAAGTAATAGAAGTCCCTGATAAACTAAAAGTGATAAAAGAGGATTCCAAGGATAATTTTTTACTAGAAACAGCAGTTCTTTCTGGTGCTGAATACATTATTTCAGGAGATGAACACTTATTAAAACTAAAGAAGTATTTAGGAACAAAAATTACGACTATTGCACAATTTTTTCGTAACCTTTATTAAGCCTAATTCTCTCCATTAGACTACTGCGCGGGTCGCCAAGCGGCTAAGGCACAAGGCTGCAACCCTTGTATCGTGAGTTCGAGTCTCACCCCGCGCTTAGGTTCTAAAATGGGGAGCAAAAAGGTTCTTATCAAGAAGGAGAAGAAAACCTTTGTCAAGGATTTGAATAGGGAAGTGACTGTTTCTGGGTTTGAAAAGCATCTTGTTGATAGTGGCAAGGATTTTCATACCAAGCATGGAATTATTAGCAAGAATAACTTGTTAAAAAAAGCTGGCTCTACTGCAAAGGTTGCTAATCATGAATACATTATTCTTGACCCTGTTTTTCTTGACCATTACAAAAGGATTAAGAGATTGGCTCAGATTATCACTTTAAAAGATATTGGTGCAATCATTTCTAACACAGGCTTAACCAAGGATTCAAATGTATTGGATGCTGGTGCTGGTTCTGGTGCTCTGGCTTGTTTCCTGGGAGTGCTTGCCAAGAAAGTTATTACTATTGATAATCATAAGAAAAGCTTGGAAGTAACCAGAGAGAATGTTAATGCTCTTGGCTTAAAAAATGTGGTTGTTAAGGAAGGAAATATATATACATATACCAAGATTAATGAAAAAAATATAGATATATTTGTGCTTGATGTTCCTGAGCCCTGGAAAGCAATTAAGACAGCTCTTAAAGTGTTGAAAATTGGTGGTTTTCTGGTTGTTTATCTTCCAAACATTAATCAAGTGCAAAAATTTGTAAAGGCTTTGCCAGAAAGATTTTTGATAGAGAAAACAATTGAAGTGATTGAAAGGGAATGGACAGTTGATGCTAAAAGAGCAAGGCCTAAAACCAAAGACCATGGGCACACAGGGTTTCTTACGTTTGTGAGGAGGTTGAAGTGAAGAAGGAACTCCGTGTTATTGGCATTGATGATGCTCCTTTTGATAAGTTTGACCCTTTGCAGAAATATGTATTAGTTGTTGGCACTGTTTATCGCGGGGGCAACTTTATGGATGGTCTCTTGTCTTGCTATGTTGAAAAGGATGGGGAGGATGCTACTCTTAAAATCATTGAGATGATTAAGGATTCTAAGTTCAGGCCTCAGATACAAGCTGTTTTTCTTGATGGTATTGCTGTTGCTGGTTTTAATGTTATTAATCCTAAATCTTTGCACAAGGAAACCAGCATTCCTGTTGTTGTTGTTATTCGTGATTATCCTGATTATAAGAAATTATTTTCTGCTCTTGAAAAGCTGGGCATGGATAAGAAGATTGATATTATTAAGAACATGCCTAAGCCTGTTAAGATTAATGATATCTATGTTCAGCATGTTGGTATTAATTTAGAGAAAACAAAGGAATTATTAAGAATAACCTGCTCAAGAGCTAATGTTCCTGAAGCTATTCGTGTTGCTCACTTAATTGCGTCTGGGGTTTCTGATGGCCAGAGCAGAGGAAGAGCCTAAAAATATAAGAATTAAGCTCAGAAGTGCTGTGTGAAAAAACATTTTCTTTGCAAAATCATTAAAAAAAGCTTGTGGAAAGAGCCTGATTAATAAGTAGTGTGAAGGAAAGGTGTAGTTGCCCTGGGGAAAAAGGATTTTATGGAATACGTCAAAGAAAGGAGTAAAGTTAAGGCTGAGAACAAAGATAATCAATAGCACTGCAAGAGTGCTTATGCCACTGTAAAAAAATATTCTTCTAAGATTAGGCTTAAAGTCTTTTAAGATGCTGAGGCGGATAATAATGGCTATTAGCAAGACCAGGGCGCCAATGCCAAGAGCTTTTACCCAGCTAATAGCATTTCTTACATCCTCGAGGTGAGCTCTTTCTTCTGGCAGGAAGATGTCTAATTCTTTTATTTCATTAATTTCAGTATTTTCATTAGTTAAGTAATTAATTAAATAGTCAACTGTGTTCCTAACTCCCAGGACGCCTAGCTCGTCATAAACACCATGCTTTTCTAAACTCTTGTCATAAAAGCTCCTGTCAACCAAGACCATGAAGAAGCTGGCAGAAAATAAGATGAATATTATTAAGATGATGGATATGATTAAAAGGATTTTCTGCTCTTTAATATATATCACCCTGCTTGTCCTATATATCCCCTTATATTTAAACCCTTCTCCTTATATTTTGTTACCACTAATAAGTTGTTAAAAACCAAAAGATTTATAAAGGGCTGGAGCCACCTGTATGTATAATTTATACATAACCAAAGGTTGATACAATTGGGGGATAAACAGTTTATTATTACAAAGAAGGTAGCTAAGCATGGCTCGCAGGCAGTAATCATAGTACCCAGAGTTCTAGAAAAAGAATTAAAGCCTAAAACAGTAGTAAAGCTGACCATAGATGTTCTTGAGGAGGTGGGTGAATGATAGATACACCTCCGGTAGCAGAAAGAGAAGGTCCAAGGCTTTCATTAAAAGAAATACTTGGATATGATTTTGACAGGTTTATCCAGGACTTTGTTTACAAACCAATAGAAGAATGGGCTGGGCAAGGAAAAACAGATATAATCACTCTAAGGCGTTTAAACAAACTTCTGAAGAAACACGGAAATAATATATTTGATGTTCCTGCAGTGCAGCTGCCTTATGCAACCAAGCACACAGTAGAGGGAGGAGAATTATTCAGAGTAAAGCTGCCTCTAACAAAGGATTTAGTAATAGACAATTTTATCAAAATATTTTCATCTGAAGAAGCTTATAAAAAAGCAGTTGATGCTCAAGAGAAAGTTGATAATCATTTCAAAGATACTGAGCTAGAAAAAATAATTGTGCCTTTGGCTTTTAAGAATGATAAGAAGAACATGATTTCTTATCCTATGATTAATGCAAGCTCATTTGCAGATGTATCTTCTGGGATGAGTGATGAACAAAAACAAGATGCTTTGAAAAAAATAATTGATACTTATCAAAGGTTTTCATTAGACTTAACTAAGAACAAGCACATTTTTAAGGATTATAAAGGAAGATCCAGTTTAGATGACTTAATGGATATAGAAAGAGCTTTTGATAAATTCTTTTTCTCAAGGCTTGATGAGCACTGCAGTACAAAAGGTTATCACATGGTTATAGAACGTCCTAAAAGAAAGAAGATTAGAAGTGATATGGACAAAATACTTGGACAGTACTTTTCAGAGCTAAACACTTTAAATGATGATGTTATTCACAAAGACCTAAATCCTGGAAATGTATTGCTTTCAGATGATGGTGTTAAAATAATTGATTTAGAAGGACTAAGCAAGGGCTTTTTAGAGTTTGATTATGCAAAATTACTAACTAAAACAGAAGCAAGCCCTGAACTAGAAGAAAAAATAGTAAGATATGCTGCCGAGAACAAAGCAAAATTAGAAGGAAGAAATATTTCTGAAAAAGAAATACAAACATCTCAGCGCAGATATGAACTTAATAGAATATCACAGGAACTGTTCACAGCTGCAAGGTATTTGAAAAGGTCGCAACCTATTGAACATTACATGTATGATTTAAAAAAGCTTAGAAAAGTGCCTTACAGAGGTCAAAGCTTTCCAATGAAACATATGGCTGATGTCTCATATACATTAGCAATGAGAAGAATAGACAATGCCATAGAAAAAGGTCTTGTACCTGAGGAGTTCAAGCAGAAAATAACTGATTATATGCACACTTTTAGAGAAGGATTAATAGATTTAGGAGGCAGGCTGGAAGACTACCTTTCAAAATACAACCCTCATGCTCAAGGCTCACAGGAAAACATTGCTTCAGTTCAAACCCTGGATTCAATTGTTGAGACTAATGGAAAAGAAATGGATAAGGAGTTAGAAAAATTAAAAAAGAACATTGCAAAGGGCAAAAACAAGAAGACATGGGCAAGAAGAGCTGCTTATGCTGTTATGCCTTTGGCTATAATTGCTGCTGTTGGCTTAGGAAACTTGTATAATAAACAGTCAGAACAGACTGTAAAGCATGAAATTTCATCTAATCGTTCAGATAAATTATATAATTGGACTGATAAGCTAAGAGTTTTGAATGCTATTAGAGAAAACATTCCTATGAACTCAACTGATGTTATTGCTGAAAAAAATTTAAGATTTTTATATGAAAAGTATGATGATAAAAGAACTGCTGAATTGTTTTTTGTAGACTCTAAAATAACTATGGAAGCTATATGGGAGACTAAGTCTGAGGATTATGATGTGCTTGAAAAATACATTACTGATAATTATAGTGATTTTAGAAGCCTTACTTTAGGCAGAATAGGAAGAGGTTATGTGGATAACTGGGTATTTGCTCATAAGAGAGAATATGTAGAAGACTGGTATAATGGAGAAGTAGATGCTGCTAAGAAAGAATATAAGGCTTGGGTTAAAGCAGGCAGGCCGCCTCGTTCTGAAAAAGCTGTTCATAAAGGAATGATTTTTGAGCTTAATCCTAAGATGCAAGAATCTAGAAATGAATCAAAAAAGTAGTTAACTCTCAATTACCAAAACATGTCCTAAAGTATTTATTATTAATTCTACAATGATTTGAAACCTTTGCAGTAAGAGTGCTTCTTTTACTGACTTTGCATTGTTTAATGATTGCTCTGTTGTTCTTATTATTTCGTCCCTGTGATTTGCTACTTTGATTGCGTTTTCATTTGAATACTTGTAGTATGTGTTGTATAATTCTCTGAGTAATTTGTTTATTTCTGAATATATTTTTTTGTTTTGTGCAGATAGCTTTATGTTTTTGTCTGTGATAAATGCAACTAGTTTTTTGTACTCATCTCCTAATAATTCCAGGTTGTTTACCAGGCAGTACACATCAGGTGTTTTATTAGGCTTTGTATAGCCTATCTTGTTCAGGACTCTAAAACAATAATCTGTAAAATTATTAATGTTTGTTTCCATGTCTTTTATGTATTCTAAGTCTGTTTGTGAGGCTAGTATGGCTTTCTCACTTTCCTCTGATATTGATAATAATAGCAGAAATACTCTTCTTAGCATGGGTTCAAAGCTTTCCTCGCTTATTTGTGATATTTCTCTTAGTTCTAAGAAGTCTTTGCTTTGGTTAACTATTTCCATGCCTATGAGTTCCTTGGCTCGTTTTTGTATTTCTCTTGCTTTTTGTATGCTATCTAGTTTTACTTCTATTTCATCATATCCTGCTAGGTATAGTGCTGCTACTAGTCTTTTTAACAAGTTGTTTATCTTGATTAAGTCTACTGTTGCTTTGCTTATTTGAAAGCCTTTTTCTGTTGATATTTTCAGGTTTCTTTCTTGTTCTTCAACATCCAGTTCTTCTCCTGGTTTTAAGCCGTATTTCCTGCTCCATTTAGCTGGCAAAGATACTACAAGGGTTGACTTGCCTAGCTGTACTATTTTTCGTTTCACAAATTCACCTCGTGAATTTCTGGAACCGAAAACATTCTGTTTTCTTGCTTCATTTTTGTATAAGGAATAAGTGCTAATATATAAAGTTTTCTAAAACATATACATATATGTTAATATATATAATATAAGGATAAAATATATATTCTTCTAGCTAGTTACTACCCAGTGACAGCAGTTTAGGGGGTTTTAGTGAACTGCTAGTAGTAAAAAAAACAAAATTCCAAAAAGAATTTTGAATGTTTTTTACAAACAAAAAACAAAACTAAAAAGGTTGATACAAATGAGGGGGAATAAGATAAACACAACAGTTCTGATAAGTATATTAGCAATAGCCCTGCTCTTAATAGCAGGGTGTGGAACACCGACAGGACAGGTTATAGAAGAAGAAGGACCTGTAAAGATAGGATTTGTAGGACCATTAACAGGAGACCTTGCAGCTGTAGGACAGAACAACAAAGACGGAGTAGAGCTTGCAGTAAAAGAGATTAACAAAGCAGGCGGAATCAATGGCAGACTATTAGAAGTAATCTATGAAGACAGCAAGTGTAATGCAAAAGAAGCAGCAACAGCAGCTCAAAAGTTAGTGAACATTAACAAAGTTCCAGTAATAGTTGGAGCTCTTTGTTCTTCAGGAACACTAGCAGCTGCACCAATAGCAGAAGGAAAAACAGTGATGCTCTCACCAGGTTCTTCAAACCCAGACATAACAACTGCTGGTGATTATATCTTCAGAGATTATCCATCAGATGTTTATCAAGGAGCATTTTCAGCAGAGTTTGCATATAATGAGCTAGGAGCAAGAAAAGCAGGAATAATATACTGCTTAAGTGACTGGTGTCTGGGTCTTGATAAAAGATTCAAAGAAAGATTTGAAGAGCTAGGTGGAGAGGTAATCATAGAGCAGGGATTTGAGCAAGGAGCCAAAGACCTAAGAACACAGTTAACCAAGATAAAGAATGCTAAGCCTGACATAATCTACTTCTTATCATACACAGAATCAGGAGTAGTAGGACTGCAGCAGGCAAAAGAACTAGGAATAACAACCCAAATTATAGGCGGAGATGCCTGGGCAGACCCAACCATCCCGCAAAGAGCAGGAAATGCTGCTGACGGAGCATTTTACACAGAAGTATACACTCCAATCACTGATGAGTTCAGAGCAAAGATGAAAGAACATACAGGCAGTGATGAAGTAACCATAGCAACACCTCAAGCCTATGACGCAGTAAGAATCTTTGCAGGAGTAATGAGAAAAGTAGGCACTAATCCTGAGGACATTAAGAATGCTTTGTACAGGGTTAAGTATTCTGGGGTTTCTGGAGAGATAAGCTTTGATAAGAACGGAGACTTAACCACAGCAAACTATGTTGTCAAAGAGTACAAAGACGGACAAGCAGTGGAGTATGAGAGGTGAGCAAAGATGATAAAAACAAAAATTTTTCTTATTTTTTTATCAATTATATTTGCAGTTTTTTTGATAACAGCATGTAATGCACCGACAGGAGAAGTTGTTAAAGAAGAAGACAGAGTTGTCAAGTTCGGAGTAATTGCTTCTTTAACAGGAGAAGCTGCTCAATGGGGGGAAGCTCTTAAGAATGGAATGATTATAGCTCAAAAAGAGCTTGCAATCAAAGATACTCATTTCAAGTATGAATTTGTAATAGAAGATGACCAGCTCCAAAATGCTAAGACAGTAAGTGCATTTCACAAACTTAATGGAGTTGACAAAATAAATGCTTTAGTATCTTTTAGTTCTGGAAGCGGTAATGCAATTGCTCCTTTAGCAGAGCAGAACCAAGTGATTACTTGCTCAGTAGCCAGTGATCCTGCTATTGTTAAGGATAGAAAGTATGTATTTAAGCACTGGGTAACACCAGAAGCAGAAGCAGAAAAATATGTTGAGGAATTGGACAGAAGAGAACTAAAAACTGTAGGTATGATCTCAACTAATCAGCAAGGAGTATTAGCAGTATTTCTAGAGCTTGAGAAGAGGCTTGGCAATAGAATTGTCTTTAATGAAGTGATAGATCCTGATATTAAAGATTTTAGAACAGAAATAACCAAGCTCAAACAGATTAACCCAGACACCTTATACACTGCAATGCTTCCAGGACAAGTAACACCCTTAATGAGGCAACTGGAAGAGATGAATTACCAAGGAGATGTTTCTAATATAGAGACTTTTGAGTATGAAGAAGCAGCCATTCCTTATCTTGAAGGAAGATGGTATATTAACACAGCAGAAGAAAAGGGGCACTTCAAAGAGATATATGAAGCAGAATATGGAGAAAAACCTTTGGTTGCTTCTGGAAATGCTTATGACTGCATAATGCTGATAGTAGAGGCTTATGAAAAAGCAAAAACCAAGAACCCAGATTTAGTAGTAAGAGAACTACACAAAATCAAGGACTATGAAGGAGCCTTAGGAACATTATACATAGATGATGAGAACAGTGTGCAGAGCCCAGCAGTAGTCAAAGAAGTAAGAAATGGAGAGTTTGTGGTAGTGAGGGAATAAAATTTTTTTATAATTATTTTTTACAGCAAAAACACGAAAAGGAGTGTGAAGGGGAATCAAAATGAGCGAAAATAGTTTCGAGAAAGGAAGTCGAAAGATTAACCGGGCTATTAAGGTAGGGCTGATAGCTTATCTTTCATTAGCGGCTTTTGTAGGTGTTTCTAAAGAAACATCCAAAAAACGAATTGAAGAAGGTCATGTTGAACCCCGCAAAGCAAAGATAATTCAAGAAGACTTGAACAACAATGGAAAGCTGGAAACTCTTCTTAAATATGACGGGAAATCGTACATGTTAATGCTGAATGAGCAAGGCAGGCCAGTGATTAGGAATTATGAACTTGAAGTAAAACCAGAAGAAATCACTATTAAAATTGATTATTCAAAGAAGTGAGTGAAGGAGAAAGAAAATGTACACAGATGAACAAGAAAAACTAATGAGAGTTCTTTTTGGAGTGGGAGGAGTTCTTGCAGGAATACTCTTTACAATGTATATTGATCAACGTATTGGCAGGACAATTCCGCAAACAGCAAAAGAAAAAGTAGAGCACAATTATGTCTTGCCACGTGAAATTAAGATAAAAAGCATTGACTTGGACTTTAATGGAAAAAAGGAAACAATTCTGCAGTACAAAGGCAAGCCATACACCTGGAAACTTGATGAGCAAGGATTACCTTTAGTGTTAAAAGAATATCAGGTTAAGATAGATGAAAAATGAACAAAGAGATGAGCGAGGAGGTGAAACAAAATGAATAAAAAAACTAATTTAATGTTTTTAGCAGGCATTGCTTTGCTTGTTTTATTAATAGTTGGTTGCACACAGACAGGTCAAGTAGTAAAAGAGGTTAAAGCCAAGGAGCCTATCCAATTAGGTTTTATAGGCCCTCTTACAGGTGACGCAGCTGCATTTGGTCAAACAGAAAAACATGCTGTTGAGCTTGCTGTTGAAGAGATTAATAATGCTGGGGGAATTAATGGAAGACTTTTAGAAGTAATCTTTGAGGATGGTAAGTGTAATGGTAAAGAAGCAGCAACAGTAACTCAGAAATTAATAAATATTGATAATGTTAAAATAATCTTAGGAGGTGCCTGTTCAAGTGAAACCTTAGGAGCAGCTCCTATTACAGAAGCAAACAAAGTAATACTTTTCTCTGCTTTTTCAAGCAGCCCTGACATAACACAAGCAGGAGACTATGTTTTCAGAACAGTAATACCAGATACTCATCCTGATTTAATTGGTCCATTACTGCCTCATATAGCTGAGAACAAGAACATAGCAATAATAACAGAGAACAGTGATTATGCTATAGGAATAAGAAAAGGACTTAAAGAGCAATTACCCTCTTTTAATGTTGATATTGTTGCAGATGAACTCTATGCTTCTGGAGAAAAAGATTTCAGAACTTATCTGACAAAAATAAAATCAGCAAACCCAGATGCTTTGTTTGTTAATGTGGCTACTAGCAGTAATGCTCCTGGCTTAATAGTAAAGCAAGCAGCAGAACTGGAAATGGATGTGAAGTTCTATGGTAATTTCTTGTTATTTGCACCTGAATCCTTAGAATTTGTTGGAGATATTCTTGAAGGAGCAAAGGTGTTTGATGCTCCACTTCTAGATGAATCCAACCCAAAAGCAGATGCCTTCATGGAAAAGTTCAAAGCAAGATATGAAGAGCCTTTCAGCTTCTGGGAGGCAGGAGCAAGATATGATACAGTCTACATAACCAGGAACGCACTTGAAGAGTGTGGCGAAGACACTGATTGCATAAGAGACTATCTCTATGACATGAACTGGTACTTAGGAACCATTGGCAAATACAAGTTTGATGAAAACGGAGAAGTGTTAGGAATAAAAGGAGCAGTAAAAGAGATGGTTAACGGAGAGGTAGTGTCTGTTGAATAGAAGGTGAGTGAAGGAGAAATAAAATGATTGATAAAAACTATATTTCAAGGCTTGCTAAGAAAGCGAAGCTTTTTGATTACTCTATTTTAGGTGTTAGGGAGATTAAAAGAACAGAGCTTGTTAAGAGCAAGATACATAGGGATCGTATTAAGTGTTTTTTAGAAGATATGATTATGAATGAAAACAGCAATACTTATCTTTACATAAAAGGACCAGTAGAAGGGACGTATGGTCGTTCTTTTGAGAAGGGCAGCTATGAAAGTATTAATATTCATTTGAACAGCCCTAGGTTAAATTTGGTTAATAACCGAATGAAAGTGTATGAAACCAATCCTGTTAAGAAAGACAAGGAAAATTATTTTGCTTTTACATTTTCTCCTGAAAGGCTTGAAGTATTAAGACAAACAAAGGTTATAGATAAACAAGGGCCTTATATTAATGTGGATGTTGATGATCTTTTGCATCCATTTATCAGTCTTTTTGATTATGCAGAGGTGCCTGAAAAAAGCCTGTATTTAACTTTAGGGCCTGGCTCATTGGTGCATGAAATATACCTGCCTGACAAGGTTACACGGTCATATCTTTCCCAGCAGAACAGAATAGAAAAGGCTCTTGAGAAACTTGGCTTTTCAGCAAAAATACTTCCTTCAAATAATTTAGAGCCATTAGCATACCCTATGTATGAAGCAACAGACAAGGTTACAGGAACAAGAATGGTTTTCCAGAATGATGTGACTGATATTGGCGGAGGCTTACGTGACTGTCATGTTGTTGACGGCACATTTTATTTCAAGAACCCTGTGAAAAGAGAAGAATTAGTTGAACTAGAAAAAAAAGATGAAGAAAAGGAAGGCAGACTATGGAAAGATAAAAAGATTTCCTATGATTCTATTAGAATAACTCTTCCTGAACAAGAAGAAACCAAACAAGTGACAATTGAATTTCCTGAACTAGAAGAACAAATACCAGTGATACTTAGGTTGGCAAAGAAAGCTAATCAAAAATGAGTGAAGGAGAAAGAAAATGACTCTTTGTGACAGAGTAATAAGAGCAAGAAGGCGTTTCAGATTGTCTTTTACCAAGGCTTATGCTGACTCTTTTGAAGAACTACCAGAAAATCTTTCAGAGAAACAAGTTAAAGCACACAAAATAGGTTATTTATTTGGCAAATCAATTGGTAAATTAGCACCACGACCTTTGAAAAATTATTTCAGAAAGAAAACAGAAGACTATATTGGGAAAATTGTAAGGGAAGCACTGTTCGATTCTCATCGTGCAGAGAAGTATTATGATATGGTATATGATCATGGTTTAAGAGGATTAACTGAGAGTGAGAAAAGAAGATGACTAAAAAATATTTTTTTAGTTTGATTTTATTTGTATTGTTAAGCTTTCTCTTAGTTAGTTGCACAACTGGCAGTGTTGTTGAAAAACCTGTTAAAATAGGTTTTTTAGGTCCTTTATCTGGTGATGCTGCTGGTGTTGGCCAGAATTCCAGGGCTGCTGTTGAGATTGCTGTTAATGAAATAAATAATGCTGGTGGTATTAATGGAAGACCGTTAGAGGTTATTTATGAGGATAGCAGGTGCAATGCAAAGGATGCTGTTACTGCTGCTCAGAAATTAGTTAATATTGATGGGGTTGTGGCTATTATTGGAGGTTTTTGTTCTTCTGAGACTATTGCAGCTGCTCCTATAGCAGAAGGAAAAACAGTTATGATTTCTCCTGGTTCTTCAAGCCCTGATGTATCTTATGCTGGTGATTACATCTTCAGGACTTTTCCATCAGATGTTTTTCAAGGAAAGTTTGCAGCAGGTTTTGCTTATGATGAATTAGGAGCAAGAAAAATTGCTACTCTTTACTGTCTTAGTGACTGGTGTGTGGCTCTTAACAAAAGGTTTCAGCAGGAATTTGAGAGCTTAGGAGGAGAAATAATTCTTGAACAAGGTTATGAACAAACAACCAAGGATTTAAGAGCACCGCTCATTAAAATAAAGGATTTAAACCCTGACTTAATATACTTTTTGGGTTATACAGAAGCAACAATTATTGGTTTTCAGCAGTTAAAAGAACTTGAAATAAACATTCCTGTTCTGGGTTCAGATACATGGACTGATCCTGGTGTTCAAGAAAAACTTGGAAGCACTATTGATGGAGCCTTGTTTGCATATCAATTCACGCCTGAGAATGAAGAGTTCAAGCATAAGATGAAGGCTCACACAGGCAGTGATGAAGTGACTGTGTGCACACCAAATGCTTATGATGCTACAAGAATTCTTGCTGGTGTTATGAGAAAGGTAGGTACTAATCCTGAGGATATAAAGAATGCTTTGTACAGAGTTAAGTATCAAGGATTAACAGGAGAAATAACCTTTGACAAGTACGGAGATGTTAATACAGCAAACTATGTTGCTATGCAGTTCAAAGATGGGGAGATGGTTGAGTATGGAGAGCAATAAAATGACCAACTTAAAAATTGAAAAAATTGTGCAGAAAAACAATTATAATCTTTCTCTTGATGAAAAAATATTATTGCTGAAATCGCAGGGAGATGACAAGAAATCAGAGGAATTAATTAAGGAATTGCTTCTTGATGAGATGAAGCAAAAACATCCTTATATAGGCACTTTGTTTTTAATAGAGAAATACCCTGAATATTTTTCTAAGCAAGAAGTTAAAGAGCATGTTAAAAAAGAAATAGGCCTATTAGAATCTGAGGTGTGGGGAACCAGAACAGATTTTTTATTTGTTATTCGCATGATTCTTGAGAATGATTTCTTTCAGAACAACCTTCCTAAGACCAAGGTTAAGGATATTGTTAGAAGGTCGCTGGATTCAAGATTAAAAAAACTTGAGTATTATTATAAAAATCCAGAGCATGTGCATGAATCCAAGTTTAAACAATTTTTTGAAGCATATTATGGTGATCCTGTTGTCAGGAAATATTTGACAAAAGAACAAAAAAGAACTCTTGTAAAAAAGAATTTAGAATACGTGTTTAAATATTCATCAATTCATGAAAAAGAATCTTTTTATAAGGAGAATTCAAAGATTCTGAGTAAAAAAGATGTTGTTACTTCTTTTAATAATGCAAAACTCAGATTCAAGCCATCTCTTGTTGGGGTTGCTCTTCTTGAATCAGAAGCCCTGAGCTCTTGTTTTACAATAAAGCAAAAAAAGAAATGGGTTAATGATGTGTTTTCAGATAAACTATATTGGGATTCAAAGGATTTGTATTCAGAAAAATTCTCAGAGAGATTTCTTAACCATGTTAAAGAATATTTTTCAGAGAATTATATAAGAAAAACAATTAATGAATACATAAATATATCAATTCTGAGTTCCCAGAGTCCTTCTCTTGAAAAAAGATATTCTGCTCTAAAAAGACTGTTGGATAATAAACTAACAGAGAAATATGTTAACCGAACAAAAAAAGTAGAGGAATTACTACAAGTCGGAAAAATAATAATAAGGGGGAGAAGATGGAAGCAAACAAATTAATCTTTGCAACAGGAATTTTGTTAGTTGTATTGTTCATAACCAGCTGCACAACACCCACTGGAGAAGTTGTTAAAGAAGATGATGTTATCAAAATAGGTGCAATCCTTCCTTTGACTGGTAGAGCAGCTGTTTGGGGTGGGTATGTTAGAAATGGTATAGATATTGCTATTAAAGAAATTAATGATCCTAATTTAGAAGTAATCTACGAGGATAGTGTGTGTGACCCTAAACAAGCAGTTTCTTCATATAATTATTTAGTGAATGTTAAAGGAGTAAAGATGGTGATTGGTGGCCTTTGTTCTCCTGCTACATTAGCAATGGCTCCTATAGCTGAAAAAGACAAGATAATCTTATTCACTCCTGCTTCTTCTGCTGCCTCTATAACTCAGGCAGGAGATTATATATTCAGAGACCATACTCATGTTAAGCTTGAAATAAAAACTGTTCTTGATGCATTTAAAGACGAGTATAAGTCTTATGCTGTTATTTATGATAGTGGTAATGATGCCTTGTACCAGGCAAGCGTGTTTATGACTGAATTCTTAGGAGAAGAAAATGTTATTAAGATACCTATCCAAGGCGGAAAATCTGATTATAGAACAGAGCTTCTTAAATTGAAAACTAGCATTGATGAATTTGATGCTATTTCCCTTGAGACTTTTATTGAAGATGCTCAGATAATCATGAAGCAGCTAAAAGAACTAGGAATAAGCAAGCCAATAATAGCAGACAAAGCAACTGCTGGCAACCCAAAATTTGTTGAACTCCTAGGATTAAATGCAGAAGGAGTTATTTACGCAGAACCAGAGTTTAATCGTGATACTGATCCTTCTTTCTGGGATGAATACTTAGCTACTTACAATCAAGAGCCTGTGTTCCTAAGTGCTCAAGGATATGATGTGCTAAACATCCTTTATGATATTGCAAAGAACATGTGCGGACAAAACACTGAGTGCATAAAAAACAGAATCTATGAAGTAAAGAATTATCCAGGAGCAGCAGGCATAACCAGTTTTGACGAGAACGGAGATGCAGTGAAGAAACTAGTGCTAAAAACAATAAGGAATGGGGAGTTTGTGGTATATGAGGGTGAAAATAATGAATAAAACAAAGCTTTTGCTAGGATTAGTATTGATTATATCAATTGTTTTTTTGATTAATGCATGCACAACACCCACAGGAGAAGTTGTTAAAGAAGATGATGTTATCAAAGTTGGTGTTATCCTTCCTTTGACAGGCAAAGCTGCTGCTTTTGGAGAAGCTATAAGGAATGGCTTGGATTTGGCTTTAGAAGAGATTAATAAAGATGGAAAAAGGATTGAATTAGTTTATGAGGAAGAAGCTTGTGACCCCAAGCAGGCAGTTACTGCTTATCATGCTTTAAGAGGAAGGGGGGTTCATAATATTATTGGTGCTGCTTGTTCTGTCAGCACTCTTGCAATTGCGCCTCTTGCTGAGCAGGATAAAACCCTTTTGTTTAGCCCTGCTTCTGCTGCTGAGAGCATCACTGAAGCAGGAGATTATATTTTCAGGAATCATGGAAGAACAAGCATTGAAATGAAAGCGCTTGCTGAACATGCTTATAAGAGTTACAAGAATTATGCAATTGTTTATGATTCAAGCAATAGCGCTTTTGTGGCTGATAACACTTATTTCACCAAGTATATTGAAGCATTAGGAGGAAAAGTTGTATTTAGTCAAGGTTTTGAAGGAGATGCAACTGATTTCAAGACCATACTCTTAAAGCTGAAAGGAAGAGATGATATAGACGCAGTTTTTCCAGTGGCATTCAAGAACCAGTTTGTTTTGTTTGTCAAGCAAATGAATGAATTTGGGATTGACAAGCCAGTAATCGCTGATAAAACAATAGAAATCTCAAAAACAATTGATGCTTTAGGTGAATTAGCAGAAGGAATAGCTTACCCAGTGGCTGAGTATAATGAAAATACTGATTCTGAGTTCTGGAATAAATACCTTGAAAGGTTTAATGAAGAACCACCAGTCTGGGCAGCCCAAGGCTATGACAACTTAATGATATTAGCAGATATATTTGAAAGATGTGATTCTAAAGACACAGCATGTGTAAAAGATGAGTTATACAAAGTACAAGATTATCCTGGTGTTGCAGGAACAACTTCTTTTGATAAAAACGGAGATGCTGTTAAAGAAATAGTTATCAAACAGATAAAGAATGGAGAGATTGTTATTGTAAAAGATAAAGAACCAGCAAAGATAGGCGTAATCCTTCCTCTTACTGGCAAAGGAGCTGCCTATGGTGAAAAGGTTAGGATTGGTATTGATTTAGCTTTGGAAGATATTAACAAGGATGGTAAAAGAGTTGAATTGATTATTGAGGATGGACAAGGAGACCCAAAGCATTCTGTATCTGCTATTCAGAAATTAATTAATATCAATGGTGTTGATATAATCCTTGGTCCTGGCTTAAGTGATACTGTACTAGCAGTTGCGCCTATTGCTGAAGAAAATAAGATTCTTTTATTTGCCCCTTTGGCCAGCTCTGAAAAGATAAAATATGCTGGTGATTATATTTTTAGGAGCCGGATGAGCGGTTCTTTCCTAGCAGAATACTTTGCTAAATACATTTATACCAAAGCAGGTGTTACAGAGATTGCTGTTCTGCACTCAAACTCTGAGAATGCAGCAACTTATGTTAAAGCATTTAATCCTACTTTTGAAGACATAGGAGGAGAGATCATTCTTACAGAAAGCTTTAACAAAGCAGAAACAGATTACAGAACATTAATACTAAAATTAAAACAAAAAGGAGTAAAAGATGTTTTCTTTGCAGCCCATGCAACAGAGATGGGATACTTCTTGAAACAAGCAGATGAAC
This sequence comes from Candidatus Woesearchaeota archaeon, assembly GCA_019322375.1. GTDB lineage: Archaea > Nanobdellota > Nanobdellia > Woesearchaeales > SM23-78 > SM23-78. The sequence continues at coordinate 8,643 of JAHWIP010000011.1, read as the reverse complement.
TAGATTATGATTTTCAGATGTATGCAACTCCAGGAGCAGAAAGCGATGACATGTTAGAAATTGCTGGTGAAACAGCAGAAGGAATGATTTTTTGCAGTGAAGCAGTTGATATAACCAGTGATGACCCAGTAATTCAAGAGTTTAGAAGAAAATACAAGGCAATAACAAACAAAGAACCAGACTTTATGTCAGCCAATGGATATGATGCATTACAATTAATAGTTCTAGCAGGAGATAAATATGGATTCACACCTGACGGAATAAAAAAAGGCTTGTATGAAACCAAGGATTATCCAGGCATAGCAGGAACAACCAGCTTTGACAGCTATGGAGAAGTAATCAAGCCCTTAGCAATAAAGACAGTAGAAAATGGAGAGTTTGTGATGTATGATGAGTGAAGGAGCAAGAAAATGACTGATATTATGAGAGTTATTTATAGTGGAACAATTGAGCCTGTTAAAACTCTTCTCTCAGATTTAAGAACAGATAAAAAGGATTTTAATAAATTAATTAACTGCGCTGTAAAGAATCTTAGTGCTAAACGCGTTGATTTTCAGGGGGATTTATATGTTCCTAAAAGATTCTTTAAATACAAGCCTACACAAGAGGATTTTGATTTCTATCTGCCGATTTTGAAATTAAATACGTATGGCGATTATACAGTTATTTATTTTGATAAGTTTAAAGGGGAAGATGACACTATTGAAAAGGTTAATGAAGCTGCTTCTTTAGCTGTTAATTATCATAACGAAGATAATTTGTTGCTTTCTACCAAAGTAAGCCTTGTTAACATACCTTTTAAAGATGATCAAGTTCACAATGTAAGAAACCTAATTATGCCAAGCAAAAATGTTGAATACAAACCCCTTTCTTCTTTTAAGCTTTATGAATTTAGTTTATCACAAAATGGCATGTTTGACTTTCATAAAAAATGGGTATATAATAATTATGATATTTCTGACATCCTTGTACAATGTGATAAGGATCAAGATTATAATATAAAAATAGAAGCTTTGGGCAAGGAAAGCGAAGGATATGCTTTTGCAAATAAACTTGCTGAAATACTCCCGTCAAAAAAAGTGTTATTCCGAGACATTTCTAATCCTGAAAAAATGACCATGGAAAATAGATTTGGATGGGAGACAATCGTGAGTGAAGGAGTAGCAAAATGACTGAGATAATCAAGAATGAAAATTTTAAAGAGGGTTTGAGATCTTTTTGGGCAGTGTCATCAAGCCTACTTGAAATGCTATATATCTTTCCGTCGTTTATTAGGGGTTGTATGCAAGCTAAGGTGAGTAATACCAAATTAGAAAAACATGAACAGATAGGTGGTTGGGTAGGATTTATGACTGCTTATGCAGGATACATTGGGCAAATTTATCTCTACAGGCACGCAATAGAGAGTTATGGCTGGAAAGCTTTTATACCATTAATCGCAACTAATACCGCCAGTTCTTTTTATGAAAAAGCAAGGAAAAAGAAGATAGGAACAAGAAGTAAGAATCTGGATTCAATAATAGAGTGAGTGAAGGAGAGAGAAAATGAATAATTTAAAAGTGATTTATAATGGAGATTTGCATTATGCAACAGAGTTATTAAGTGAGGTTAAGCATGGCCAGGAGAGTTTGGATAAGTTTATTTATTATGCTTTGAATCATTCTCAACTTCATAAAGTTTATTTTGTTGGGGAAGCCCCTGTGCCTGATTCCTTTTTGAAAAGAGATTATTCTGATGATAGCCCTTATTTGTTTATCTTTAACGAACGCGGCTCACCTGAGAACAATCTTTTTTTTACAGGGTTTAAGTTTGGAGATTTTACTAAGAGTAAGATGGCACGCTTAGGGGAGAAAATTCAGAAACCGCGCATGAAAGACGATGGTTTTCAGGTTGAAAAGACTATTCGTTTTAACCAGAAAGAGATGTATGGAAGAAAGATTTGCCCTGGAATAAAAATGAATCTTCAACATCCAGGAACCCTGTTGTTCGATCCAATGCCAGATTTTAATTTAGATACGCTAGTTGTATCTAATGATGGGAGTATGAGAGGAAATTATTCTGTAGAAGTGATAGAATCTAAAGAGCCCTTTGAAGGAATACAATACAAGATTGATGTTGGAAAAAATGGTGTTGAGGCTCCAGACATAAGAGGCGTTGGTATAGGCCGTGATACAGGAGTTTTCGCGTTTATAGAAAAAATGGGATCTTATATTCCTTCTGCAAACACCCGCTTCGTAGATGTTTCTATGCCTGAAGGGAAGCACTTTTACAAACGTTTACACACAGGCCACTACATAGACCATAAAGGCAATGTCCTGATAAACGATGAAACCTTGTATGACCAAGCAGCAAAAATACTTGGATTAGATTCTGTTAAAGACGCAAATTTTTTAAATCCAAAAAAAACGCATCTAGCAGATTTTCTTGTTGATTATATTACTCAATTAGAGGAAAATGCTTGAAGAGAAGTGAGTGAAGGAGAAAGAAAATGAAATTACATATCAGTGAGTTGGAATTAAAATTTGAAGGAAAATCCATACTAAATAAAGATAACACCCTTGTAAATGAACTTAAAGTAGAAGATGGTGATAATACTATTTTTTATTTAGGTGAGATGGGTGGTTTGTATTTTGATTCTGACCTTGACGTGAGGGGAAAAGTAGCGTTGTCAAGACGTGACAAGCGCATTGAAACAGTGAAGAAAAAAAGGCTTGCCAGGGTTTTTCCGCCAAAAATCAAAGTAAAAGAAGTTCCTGTTAAAAGAAAATATTTGATATGGAGTTTTTCAACACACGACACCGAGTATATGGTTTATGGTGGGAGGTCAAACTGGAGTAGTAAATGCGGTTATCGATCTATAATAAAGAAAAAAGCACTTGCAAAGGGAATAGTTCTCAAAGATAAACTCTTGGACGTGGTGTTCGGACCAATGGAAAGAGAAATAATGGAATGGTATTATGAAAGAGCTGATGAAAAAAAGAAAGGGAAGTGAAGGAGCTATAAAATGAAAGAAATAAAACCTGAAGAATTAAAACTGCCTATTAATCTGGGTGAAAGAGCTAAGTATTGGGATGATGTCTTTGACCAATGTCATCATTCTCTTACAGAGAGACATCATCATGTATCACAGAATGAGTGGTCGAATAAAGTTGAAAAATGGCTTGAGGAAAAAAGATATTTGATTAACCATGTGATGACTCATCAAAGCCTTGAAACTGTCGATGCAAACAAACTTCTTAAAGTACCTGGAGCTTATGAACGCTATAATAATTTTTTTGAAACAATTTTTCTATATTCAAGAAAACCAGACAGGTTCACAAAAACCAATCGGTTTTTTGAAGTTGCTCAAAGCAGATATGATTCTTTTGCTGAAAAATCCCTTGTAAAACTCTTGCTAGAAGCAGAAAGAAACAATTGTGAATGGGTTGTTGATGTAAGATTAGGATCGGGGCTTCCAAGTGATGAAATGATTTACTTTGGAACAGGACTTAGAAGAAAGAAGGGGAAGTGACGGAGGAAAGAAAATGACTAAAGATTCAGATGATGTTAGGAACTTTTTTTTAAAATGGGGGTTTCCTTTGGTTTTTGGGACCGCTGGCATGATGATCGGGCTGATATACCTTAATGAAAGAAAAATTATAACCAATACAGAACCAGGATACATTCCATCGCCGAATGTGAGGATAGAGGCAGCAGATTATGATAGAAACGGTTTATACGAAACAATTCTTACTTACAACAGCAAAAAATACTTGCTGATGAAAGATAGAGAAGGGAAACCTATAATCAAAGAGTACAGCTTGGAAGAAAAAATTAATGAGAAGTGACTAAAGGAGCCCTACAATGACATCCCAACTTTTCAACAGCAATAACTTGGAAGAAGTGGTTGCTGAAATAACTGAGAATTTTAATGATTTTTATGCTAAGCCTGTTAAGAAGGCTGCTGAGAAAGTCAAGGAGTTTGTTTTTAATCCTAAGGCTTATGGATGGTCTCTTTGTTATGCTCCTTTTTTTGGTGCCTGGGCTTATTATAACAACAGGCATGAGCCTCCTGAGGTTTTAATTCCAGGAACTATTTTCAGAACTGCAGCTAGTGTTTTTCTTGGAAGACAGGTTATCAGGGGTTCTCAACTGATTTCTAAGAAGATTAAGAATCCTTGGGTTGCTTATCCTGTTGCCATGTTAGCTCCTTACTCTGCCTGGGCAGTTACTGTTTACAGCACTATGTATGCTATGGGCATGGAGAGGATTGTTCCTTCAATAGCAGCTGATTTAATCACTCTTCCTTTTGCTCTGTGGGGCCCTATTTATTGCGAGAGAAACAATATTGAGCTTCACCTAGGTAGAGATGCTGTTAATTATGTTAAGAAGAAACTTAAGAGAAACACTAACTATCAAAAGCTTTAAATAAATTCTTTGACTAAAGATTTCATAGAGGGTTCATTATGAGTGTTGTTGTCCAGTTGTTGATTAATGGGATTATTGCAGGCTCTATATATGCTTTAATAGCTTCTGGCTTTAGTCTTATCTATTCTGTGGCTAAGTTTATGCATTTTGCTCATGGTGCTGTTGTTACTGTGAGTGCTTTTTTCTTGTTTTTTACTGTTGCTGTTATTAAGCTTCCTTTTTGGTTTGGGGTTATATTAACTATTATTTTTGCTGCTTTACTTGGCTTAGTTATAAATCTTATTTGTTATAAGCCTTTGAGAAATCGTAAAGCTACTAATGCTGTTTTACTTATTGCCAGCCTTGCTTTATTCATCTTTTTCCAGTCTTTAATGATTGCTTTGTTTGGTGCTGATATCAAGACTATTAGAAGAGGCCAGATCAGCACTGGAATTAATGTTTTTGGAGGTATTATCACTGAACTCCAGATTATCATTGTTATTGTGTCTATCATCCTGCTTGTCCTTTTATGGCTCTTTATGAAAAAAACAAAACTAGGAAAAGCCATGCGTGCTGTGGCTGATAACAAAGAAGTTGCCCAGACAGTTGGTATTAACCCTGAAAAAATCTATAATTATACTTTTATCATTGGCAGTGCTATTGCTGGCATAGCAGCTGTTCTTATTGCTCTTGAACAAAACATTGAGCCTAACATGGGCTTCACATTAATAATAAAAGGATTCACAGGTTCAATCATTGGTGGTATTAGCAGTGTTCCTGGCTCTATCCTGGGCTCTTATCTTTTAGGTTTGGTAGAAAACTTTGGCATCTGGTATCTTCCTTCTGGTTATAAAGATGCAATTGCTTTTTTCCTGTTATTCATCTTCCTGTTAGTCAGACCGCAGGGAATCCTTGGATTAAAAAAAGGGGTGAGCACTAAATGATCGAAGCTTACCTTATCCACATATTAATCCTTATCTGCATCTACATAGTGCTGGCTGTAAGCCTTGACCTGGCTGTTGGTTTTTCAGGCATGCTTAACATGGGCCATATTGCTTTTTTTGGAATAGGAGCTTACACTTCTGCTTTACTTGTTCTTGCTGGTGTTCCTTTTTGGATTGGCTTGATAGCAGGAGCAATCTTTGCAGGAATAGCAGGCTTTATTTTATCTTTACCAACCACTAAACTAAGAGGAGACTATCTTGCCTTAGCAACTCTTGGCTTTGCTTTTATTGTTGAGAGTTTTATGAAGAACTGGGTTTCATTAACAAGAGGACCTTTAGGTTTGCCAGGCATTCCCAGGCCTAGCTTTTTTGGGTTAGTTATCAGCTCACAAGTTGGTTATCTTATCTTTGCTTTCATAGTAATGCTTATCTGTGTTTTATTAATAACCAAGATTGAGAAAAGCCCTTTTGGCAGATTATTAGAAGCTGTTCGTGATGATGAAACAGCTGCAAAAACATTAGGTGAGAATGTTTACAAAACAAAAGCTATTGGCTTAACAGTTTCTGCTTTTTTTGCAGGAGTAGCAGGCAGCTTGTATGCTCATTACATCTCATTTATTGACCCAACCACTTTCAGCTTGCTAGAAGTAATCCTTATTTTCAGCATTATAATTGTGGGTGGCTTAGGAAGCAGCAAAGGAGCAATTGTAGGAACAATTATTTTATTAATCCTTCCTGAGCCTTTAAGATTCCTAGGCTTTCCAAGCTCAATAGTAGGGCCTGCCAGGCAAATGCTATACGCTCTTATCTTATTATTAATTATTTATTTCAAGCCCAAAGGCTTGTTTGGAAGAGTACAATTAGGTGAGAGTTGATGAATCAATCAGAGCCAAAAACAATCCTTGAACTAAAGAATGTGTCCAAGCATTTTGGAGGAGTAAAAGCTGTTGATAAATGCTCTTTTTATGTGAAAAAAGGCTTGATAACAGGCTTGATTGGCCCTAATGGTGCTGGCAAAACAACTGCTTTTAATGTTATTGCAGGCTTGCTAAAAGTTGATAATGGAAAAATAGTTTTTATGAGAGAAGACATCACTAACAAGCCTACTCATGTTATTGCCAGGATGGGGCTTGCAAGGACTTTCCAGCATGTCAGATTGTTTGATAACCTTAGTATTGAAGAAAACTTAATGGTTGCAACTGATCACCCTGGAGAAAGATTTTTTAATAGTTTTTTTCATTCAAGAAAAAGCGGTGAGTATGCAAAAAAGATAAAACAAACCCTTGATTTAGTAGGCTTGAACAAGCCTTTAAACACTCTTGCATCTGAATTATCTTATGGGCAAAAAAGATTATTAGAGCTGGCAAGAGCTCTTATGCTTGATTATCACTTGTTAATGCTTGATGAGCCAACAGCAGGAGTTAATCCTTATATCAGGAAAAGGCTTAAGATACTGCTCAGAAAGCTTAGAAAACAAGGCAAGACAATCTTGTTAATAGAGCATGACATGGACTTTGTTATGAGCTTGTCAGACGAAGTGATTGTTTTAGATGCAGGCAAAAGATTAATGGCTGACAAGCCTGGGAAAGTAAGAAAGGATAAAAGAGTGTTGGAGGCTTATCTAGGAAAGTGAGGTGAAAAAAATGAAAAAATATATTTTAATAATCTGTTTATTAACAGTGCTATTTATCGGGTGTACTATCCAGCCTGCGCCAGAAGTAAAAAAAGAAACACAAGAACCAATAAAAATAGGTGCAGTTGCTCCTTTAACAGGAGATGTGGCTGTTATGGGCCTGCCGGTTATAAATGCTGTTGAGCTAGCAGTTGATGGAATCAATGCTCAGGGAGGAATCAATGGCAGGCAGGTGCAACTAATAGCAGAGGATGGCATGTGTGCTGGCAAAGAAGCAACCAGTGCAATGCAAAAGCTGGTTAATGTTGATAATGTTGTGGGTGTTATTGGCGGCTTGTGTTCTGCAGAAACCCTGCCAATGGCAGGCTTAGCAGAAGAGACCCATACTGTTATTATCTCGCCATCAGCAACAAGCCCTGCAATTAAAGAAGCAGGCGACTATGTTTTCAGGGTTGTGGTGTCTGATTCTTTTCAAGGAGAACAAGGGGTTTTACTGGCTAATCGCCTTGGTTATAAAAAAGCTGCTACTCTGTATACTAATGATGAGTATGGCTCTGCACTTCAACAGGTTTTTGCAGATGAATTCACTGATTTTGGCGGAGAAGTGGTTGCTCAGGAAGCTTTTGAAAAAAGTGCAAAGGATTTTAGAACCCAGTTAACCAAAATAAAGCCTCTTGAACCTGATGTAATATACATTGTTGCTTTTCCTAAAGAAGCAGGTGTATTGCTAAAACAAGCCAAAGAACTAGGAGTTGATGTACAGATAATTGCTGCTGAAGGAGCTTTTGACTCTGAAACAATTGAGGTGGCAGGTGACTCTGCAGAAGGATTATTAGTTACAATACCAAAAACCCTTGAAGACAGCCCAAAATACCTTGCACTAAAGCAGGCTTATAACTATGCATATGATGAAGACCCAGGTGTTTATACTGGAGAAGCGCATGATGCCCTGAACATACTGGCAATAGCTATTACTAACAGTGATGGCACAAAAGAGAGCATTAAAGACGAAGTTTACAAGGTCAAGTATGATGGAATTTCAGGAAGAATAGAGTTTGATGAGTTTGGTGAAGTTATTACCAAGACTTATGCAATAAAAATAGTTGAGAATGGGGAATTTGTTGATTATAAAGGTTGAGCAATGATACTGCAAATAAAAGACTTAAAAGCTGGGTACGGAAAGTTCAGTGTGCTAGAAGATGTTAATATAAAGATTAAACCAGATGAAATAGTTGCTCTTATTGGTCCTAATGGTGCTGGCAAGAGCACTGTGTTAAAATCTATCTTTGGGTTAACAACGATTTATTCAGGGAAAATAATCTATAGGGATAAAAACATTACAAAGCTAAAGACTAGCGAGCTTGTAAGGCTGGGAGTGAGCTATGTTCCTCAAGGCAGGCAGGTGTTTTCTTCATTAACAGTAAAAGAGAATCTTGAGATGGGAGCTTTTATAACAGATGACAAGGTTTTGGTAAAAAAGAAAATGAATGAAGTTTTTGAAAAGTTTCCTGTGCTAAAAGAAAAACAATATGACCATGCTTTTAGCCTGAGCGGAGGGCAGCAGCAAATGCTGGCAATGGGAAGAGCCTTAATGCAAGACCCCCAGTTATTGTTATTAGATGAACCAAGCCTGGGATTAGCACCAAAAACAATGAAAGAAATCTTTGAAAAAATAATAGA
>JAHWIP010000084.1 GCA_019322375.1 Candidatus Woesearchaeota archaeon | reverse complement strand
TGGCTTTTTCTTTTAACTTGCCCCAGCTAATACCTTCGCGGAGTTCTGCTCCACTGCTTCCGCCAGGCTCAGGCCTGTCCATGGTTATCTGCACTCCATAAGCTGCTCCTTTGCTGAATTGCAAGGCTTGCTGAATAAAATTTTTAGGCACTCCTCCGCCCAGATAAATAAAGCCTGCTTTTTTAGCATCCCAGGCAATATTCAGGATATCTTTTAAGTCATCAAAAGCCTGCACATCAACAGATTTATTTTTTGCAAGCAGCCCCCAAATCATTAATCCAATGCCAGAGTCAGCAATTGCAGGGCAATAGATATGGATATTTTTTTCATAACAGGTTCGAAGTATTGATGGCTTGTCTTTTGGAACCCGGCTGCCAAGCTTGTAAATGAATTGCTTAATACTCATCTTCTTATCAAAAAGCTTGTCAAAGTTTTTTGCAAAAAAGTTTTCTAACCCTTCATAAACCTTGTTAGACATGAATGAATCATACATCCTGTCAATGCCTTCCTTGTGAAGAAGAGTATCATCAACCTTTGCACTGCCTTGGTAATGAGAGTAACCAAGAACCTCTACCAAGTCATGGGTGAGCATTGCACCTGTTGTTACAAAAACCTTGACTCTGCCAGTGCTGAGCATATCTATCAATATGTTTTTCATACCTCCAGGCACTAATGCACCAGCAGCACCAAAAAAGATAGTGCACTCCCTGTCACCAAACATATCAGTGACTATATCAGCTGCTCTTGAAAGCGCGCCTCCTCCCATAACACCAGCCTTAGCCATGCCTTTGACTAGTTCATCAGCAGAGATGCCTTTGTCTATCTTGAACTGCTCAACTTTGTCAAAATCTTTTAAATCCTTACTCATAAGAGCAAGGAAAAGAGAGGGGTTTATAAAAATTATTATACCTATGCCAACAAGAACATTTAAATACCAATAACTTTAATATGATTAAAAGCCTACAATAATAATTTATATATGAAAGGTTTACCATAAAGAGGTGATATAAATGAACAAAAACATAAAACTAATATTTGGTTTTTTGATTATTGCAATTCTTGTTTTGAGTGGTTGCAAAATTCCAGTGGTTTCTCCTGACCAACCAGACCAGCCAGACGAACCTGACCAACCCACAGAAAACCTTTCTGACCAGCCAGAAAAACCAGACGGACCAATCACAGGAAACCTTAAGATTGAACCTATTCTTTTATCTGGTATTGATACTGAGCAATTATCGCTTACTAAACATTACAGCTTAGAAGCATTAGAAGTGGAATTAAAAACTTCTCAGTATGAATTGCCTTTAGAAACATCTGAGATATCTAATTATGCTGATTTCTCCTCAAAGATAAGCCTGGATGATAAAGCATTAAGTCTTCTAGAAAAAAACGGGTTTGTTATTATTAAGAACCCTTTTAATTCAAAAGAAGAGCTTATTACCAGGCCTTATGAAGGGTTAAAAAACAGGGAGGTTCCTGTTTTCATAACAACAGACTCCTTACTCCATCTCTATCACATACAGTTTGATGAAACCCTAAGACAAATAGAGGAAAAAGAGTTTTTTGATGCTATCTGGAATATTGATAAAGCATTATTAGACAAATCAGTTGAGCATTACAATAGTGCTTCTGGAGACTTAAAAGAGGCTGCAAAGAATAATGTTGCTTATTTTGCTGTTGCTCTTAGTTTGCTTCAGCCAAAAGATAACCAGATTAAAGAGGAATGCGATCAGCATGACTGGGAATGCAAGACGCAAGACACTACTGCTTTCTTTTCAGAAGAAGAACAAAAAAAGTATATATTTACAATGCCTTCTTTTGTAAAGGATGATGTTAAAAAAGAGCTTGAGTTTATAGAAAAACACCAAGGCTTCTCAGTTTCCCAGATTTTCAATTACAAAGAGGATTATTCCCAGTATGTTCCAAGAGGGCATTATACAAGAAGTGAAAAATTAAAGAACTATTTCAAAGCCTTTATGTGGCATGGAAGAATTTCTATGTTATTAAAAGGAGATTTAATTATTCCTCCAGATTCTGAAAAAAAAGCCAAAATACAAACCATGAGTGCAACTCTGATAACCTCAGAATTTGCTGAGAATAAAGAAGTCAAAGACAAATGGGACAGAATCTATTCGGTTACTGCCTTCTATGTAGGTTTATCAGATGACTTAGGGCCTTATGAATACTTGGAAGCCATGAGTAGTGTTTTTGGAGATAGCTTTAACCCTAATGATTTAAATGATAATACGCTTGGACAGTTAAAAGCAAAACTAGCAGAATTTGAAGCCCCAAAGATTTACGGAGGAACTGGAAAATGCGATGTTTTGCCTCCGTTTACCCCTGAACAAGCAGATGAATGCCTGGAAAAAACCAAGGGATTCAGGTTAATGGGGCAGAGATTCATACCTGACTCTTATATGTTCTCCAACCTGGTGTTTGGAAAAGTCACAACATATTTAGGAGAAGATTGTGATAATACTTTCACCTGCGGATTCATCCCTTATTTCGGAGATGGCAGGGTTTTCCCAAGAGGACTGGATGCCATGGCATTGCTGGGCTCAAACAGAGCCAAAGAGTTGATAGCAGAATTAGGAGAAGACCAATATGAATACTATAACGAGAAATTTGCTGAACTAGAAGAAGAGTTCAATGGGTTTAGTGTTGAGGATTGGAATAAGAATCTTTACTGGGCATGGCTCTACTCCTTAAAACCTTTGCTAAAAGAATTTGATAAGGGATACCCAACCTTTATGCAGACCGAGGCATGGCAAGACAAGGCATTGACAACAGCTTTGGCTTCCTGGGCAGAACTAAGGCACGATACAATCCTATATGCAAAGCAAAGCTATACAATGGGTGCAACATCAATAGGTCCTATGGAACGAGAGGTTGTTGGCTATGTAGAACCAGTGCCTGAATTTTACAATAGGTTGCTGGCTTTAACCAGGATGACTATTAGTGGCCTGGATGAGATGGAAGCACTGGACAGTGCATCAAAGGCCAGGCTGGAAAGGCTAGAAGAAATTCTGGAAAAATTATTAGAAATCTCTAAGAATGAATTAGAGAACAAGGAATTAACCCAAGAAGACTATGACTTTATTGAAAACTTTGGCGGGCAACTAAACGGCGTAATCGCTGATGTTGAGGAAAAAGCCAAGAAAACAACAATAATTGCAGATGTGCACACAGACCAAAACTCAGGGCAGGTCTTAGAAGAAGGAGTCGGCTATGTTGATATGATTGTGGTGGCTTACAAGGTGCCTGACGGAAGAATCCTGATAGGTGCAGGCCCTGTTATGAGCTACTATGAGTTCAAGCAGCCCATGTCTGACAGGCTGACAGATGAGAAGTGGAGAGACATGCTCAAGAGCAATCCACCTGAAAGGCCTGAATGGGTAGATTCTTTTGTTTCTTAAATTATTTTGTTTTTTTATTTTTACTATTTAAAACAATAAAAACAGCAATCTTTTTAAACCCTTTATTCTTTCTTGGAAAAATAATATTAAATAATTAAACGCGAGGTGTTTTACCATGACTGTTATTGGCTTCAGCTTTACCAAGATGCTTATTGAGAAAAAGAATCCTGTTAAGGGCAAGGTTAGTATTAATAATAATGTGGGTATTAAGGAGGTTGAGGAGACCAAGCTTAATATTAACACTAATCGCAAGGCTTTGAAGCTTGACTTTGAGTTTTCCTCAGTGTATGAACCTAACATTGCAAAAATCCTGTTAACAGGAGAGGTAATCTATCTTGTGGATAAGGACAGGGCTGCTGAGGTCCTTAAGAACTGGAAAAAGAACAAGAAATTAGAAAAAGACATGATGACCCAGATACTTAACAACGTGCTGGCAAAGTGCAATGTCCAGGCATTAATATTAAGCAAAGACATGAACCTGCCACCGCCTATCCCTCTGCCCAAGGTTGGGGGGAAAAAATAATTTTTTCTTTACTTTAAAATAGAAACTTATATAAGCTCTGCTAGTTACCCTGCTACAAAATATGGGGGTTATAAGAATGGCTATAGATGAAGCAATTATGAATGCACTAAAAGTTAATATGGGTTGGAGACCTAAAGAAAAGGTTGGAATAATAGTACAATACTGGCATAAAGATTTAGAAGAGGAAACAAGAAAAATCTTTGAAAAATCAAAGGAATTATCACAAAAAATATTTCGCGTTTTTATGGCTAATAAAGTGGACCCAACAATATTTTTTTATTTCCCAAAAGAGGCAAGGAATGGAGTGGATGCAACAGAGAAATTATATCACGATGTTGGATTAGACATTCCATATGTAGACTTACCAAGCATTTTTTTCATGCCAACAGCTTATTCATTATCACACACAAATTTCAGAAAAGCACTAACAGAAAGAGGAGTAAGAATTGCAAGCATGCCAGGATTCACTCTTGAAATGTTTGAACCAGGAGGACCAATGAGTGTTGATTACGATGAAATCCATAGAAAAACAGAGGAAATTGGGAAGTACTTAAGAAAAAGTAAGTTTGTCAGGGTGAATGCCAAAAATACTGACATGCTAGTTGCAATAGATCCGAATACAGTAAAAGTTTCAAGTGGAATACTTAGAAAGCAAGGAGATTTTGGAAATCTTCCAGGAGCAGAAGCATATGTAGTACCTGTGCATGAAGGGCCTACAAACGGTATTTTCACAGTTCCTGCTGGCTGGGGAGGTGACAAGCCATTAAAGTATGATGCAACTTTCTTTGTAAAAGATGGGCGTATTGTCAAAATAGCAAATCTAGAAGGAAAAAAAGAAGCCCAGGAATACATTGACAAGGAAATAAAGCCATTGGTATTTGATGAACCGCACCGCTCAATAGTTGCAGAGCTAGGAATAGGAACCAATCCAGCAATAAATGCTGAATACATCAAGGAGCATGGCTGGAGTTTGTTAACAGCAGAAAAGATTGGTGGCTCAGTGCATTTTGCAAATGGAAGTAGCCATGGCATGGGTGGTAAAAATGAATCTGATGTTCATATTGACTGGGTTGTTCCAAATGCAAAGATTGAATACAAAACAATTGTACTGATTGAATAAATTATTTTATTTTTTCCTTTAAAACTTATTTCTTACAATACAAAACTATATAAATACTACCCTATTTCACAAGAACATAAAAATGCCCAAAGACATAAGATTAAAGGTTGCTGAGGCAATCCAGGAAGATGTGAATAAAGGTATTGTTAGGATAGATACTGGTTTATTAAAGCAGATTGATGTCAGGCCTGGTAGTATTGTTGAGATTAAGGGTGAGAAGCTTACTGTTGGGATTGCTGACAGAGCCCTGCCTGGTGACATGGGCTTAAATATCATTCGTACAGACCCTCTTATCAGAAGGAATGCTAAGACCAGTATTGGTGACTTTGTAAGTGTTAAAAAAGCTGATGTTAAAGAGGCTAAAAGTGTTACTGTTGCTCCTGCAAGGGAAGGCTTGATGATAAGGGCTAATCCTCAGATTTTTAAGCAAGGCCTTTTAGGAAGAGCTGTTATGAAAGGAGACATTGTATCTCTAGGCGGTTCTCAGAGAAGAAAGACCACCATGACAGGACATCCTTTTTTTGAAGAAATGTTCAGCATGCTTAATGAAACTACCACTGGTTTTGGCTTAGGAGAATTAAAGTTTGTTGTGGTTAATTGCGAACCTAAACAAGCAGTGCTTATCACTGAAAACACTAATGTTGTTTACAATCCAAAAGCAGTAGAGGTATTAGAGGAAAAAGCTATTGATGTTACTTATGAAGACATTGGAGGCCTCGACGAGGAACTCAAAAAAGTCAGAGAGATGATAGAGCTGCCTTTAAAACACCCAGAAATATTTGAGCGCCTTGGAATAGAAGCTCCTAAAGGAGTATTGCTCCACGGACCTCCTGGCACTGGTAAGACCTTGCTTGCAAAAGCAGTTGCTAATGAAACCAATGCTAATTTCATGTTAATAAATGGTCCTGAGATTATGAGCAAATACTATGGCCAGAGTGAGGAGAACCTTAGAAAGAAATTTGAAGAAGCAGAAAAAAATGCTCCTTCAATCATATTCATTGATGAGATTGATGCTATTGCAAGCAAGAGAGAGGAGAGCAGAGGAGAGGTTGAGAGAAGAGTGGTAGCCCAGCTCTTAGCCTTAATGGACGGCTTGCAGGCAAGAGGCAAAGTGATTGTTATAGCAGCAACTAATATCCCAAATGTATTAGACCCTGCCCTTAGAAGACCTGGCAGGTTTGACAGGGAGATAGAGATTAATGTGCCTAATGAAAGAGGAAGATTTACTGTTCTAAAAATTCATACAAGAAACATGCCCCTGGAAAAAAGTGTGAGCTTGAAGAGATTTGCAGAAATCACGCATGGCTTTGTAGGAGCAGACCTGGCAAGCCTTGCAAGAGAAGCAGCCATGACAGTGCTAAGGCGTGTTGTGGGTGATACCAAGCTAAAAGAAGGAGAACCAATACCCCAGGAAATCCTTGAAAAACTTATTCTTAAGCAGTCTGATTTTAGACAAGCATTAAAAGTGGTCAGGCCAAGTGCTTTAAGAGAAGTGCTAATAGAGATTCCTAATGTTAAATGGGATGATATTGGGGGCTTACAAGAGGTTAAGCAGGAGCTTATAGAGGCTGTTGAATGGCCATTAAAGAACAAAGAGCATTTCAAAAGAATGGGAGTAACACCTCCTAAAGGAGTGTTGTTGTATGGGGCGCCTGGTACTGGTAAGACTTTGCTTGCAAAAGCAGTTGCTAATGAGTCAGAAGCAAATTTTATCCTTGTGAAAGGGCCTGAACTGCTTAGCAAGTGGGTTGGAGAGAGTGAAAAAGCAGTTAGGAAGGTGTTTGAAAAAGCAAGGCAGACAAGCCCAACAATAATATTTTTTGATGAGATAGACTCTATTGCTCCTAGAAGAGGCCTGGGCAGTGAAGACAGCCATGTAACTGAAAGAGTGGTTAACCAGTTGCTCACAGAGATGGATGGATTGGAAGACCTAAGTGATATTGTAATCATAGGAGCCACCAACAGACCAGATATATTAGATACTTCATTACTAAGGCCTGGCAGGTTTGACAGAATCATATTAACTCCTGTGCCTGATAAAAAGACCAGAAAAGAAATCTTTAAAGTGCACACCAAAGGCATGCCTCTTGACAAGGATGTGAAGATTGCTGAGCTAGTGGAGAAGACAGATGGCTATGTTGGTGCTGATGTTGAGAGTATTGCAAGAGAAGCAGCCATCTTTGCTCTAAGAGAAGACATGAAAAGCAAAACTATCAAAATGAAGCACTTTGAGCTAGCTCTTGAAAAAGTCAATCCCTCAGCAACCAAGGATGTTGCAGAGGCTTACAAGGAACTAGAAAAGATGTTCAGGGCTGCGCGCGGCAAGGAGATGAAAAAGGATATGCCTAGTTATTTGGGCTAGAAACTTTAGTTTCTCCTAAATTTCTGTTCTTTATCTCTTAACATCCCTATTAAGAATCTTGTACTTGCTAGCCAGCATAGGGGCAACAAGAAGAACTGTTACCAAGCTGATTGCTCCGGTTATTATCAGCAGAGGTGTCATTCCAAAAACTACTACTAAAAAGCCTGATATCAAGGCAAATACAAAATGCCCTGTTTTTGCAATAGACGTATAAGAACCAACAACTACTCCTTCCATTTTCTTTCTAATCCCAATCTCAGACATAAAAGTCCAGGCAGAAACATTCCAGAAAGCCAAAGCAAATCCTTCCAAGCACATAAATATAAGCAGGGGGATGTATGATTTTGTAAAACCAGCTATTATTATAAGAACAGATGATGCAATAACAGAGAGTATAACCACGTTCTTGCTTCCTTTTTTATCAGTTATCCTGCCTGCAAAGCCTTGGAACAAATGAGCAAATCCTCTGAGAAAAAAAAGAATACCCACTTCTTTTAAGCCAGCTCCTAAGCTTAGAATGATTAAGGGAAGAAATATTTCAACAACAGCAACCCTTGTGTGCATAGCAATACCTATCAAAGCCATTGCCCTGAGCTTTTTTTCAGCAAAATACTTTTTAAGAGCATAAAAAGGATTAAAGTCCTGCTTATGAACAACTGGTTTGTGATGGCTTTTCCACACAAAAAGCCAGATCAACAGCAAAGCCAATCCTATTAATGAAAGAACAAAAGGGAACCTAAGGAAGAATGCATACGCAAGAAAAGAACCTATAAGAGGGCCTAGCAATGAGCCAATCCAGGATATGCCAAGGAAAACGCCTGATTTTTTGCCGCGCTCTCTTCCTTTTAATTTATCATGCACTTTAGCAAGAGTGATCAGTACAACCATCATCCAGCCAAAGCCTGAAAGAATTCTTCCAATAACAGCAGAAAGCACAGTTGCAGGATACAAATATAAAAACACTGCCAGGAACTGGGCAAGAACACCCAGGTAAATAATTCTTTTTCTGCCAACAGCATCAGACAGTTGCCCTATGATAGGAGAAAACACTATTACCACCAAGGGAAAAAATGATGAAACAATTCCAAGCAGCTGGTCGCTCATATGAATAACTTCCTTGAAATAAATAGATAATAAAGGCAGAGTCATATAAAAAAGAAACCTGAAAATAGTGCTGACAACAGTAGGTATGAATATCTTGCTTTTAGTATTCACAAACATTATAATAAAAATTATTAAAAGTAGGGTTTATATAGTTTTTTAATATAAGACGTGTCTAACAACAAAATTTATATAATAATACTAACAAACAATCTTAAAGGGTTAAGAGAGATTAATAATATTAAAATATATCAGAGGTGAAAAAGAATGGTTAGTAAAAGAGCCAAGACTATTATAGGGGTGGCAGCAGCTGCAGCAGCAGTAGCAGCATTAGTAATCGCAGCCAAGAAGATGCATGAGAAAGGATATGACAAGAAAGCTGTTAAGATGCTAAAAGACTACTCTAAGAAGCTGAAAACAGAGGCTGTTAAGCTTGAGAAAAAAGCCAGAAAAACATTTAAGACTGCTAAGAAGGCTCCTGCAAAGAAAAGAACAACTAAGAGAAGAACAGCCAAGAAAAGAACAACTCGAAGAGCAGGAAAAAAGAAAAGATAATATAATAATAAAATTAAAAAATTATTTTTTATAAATTAAATAGAAATCAAAATGTTCAAACAAGGAGAAATAGTGGAGATAAGCACAAGCACCCAGGTGTTTAAGGGTGTTTTTATTAAGGAAGAAAAGAATTTCTTAGTTATAAAGCTGAGTAACGGATATAATATTGGGGTTGCTAAGAGGAATATTAAGAGTAAGAAAAGTGTTGGCAAGGTAAAGAAAGAAAAAGATGAGGGAAAAGCAAAAACAGAAAAGCCCAATGCAAAGCTTCCGACAATATCAATCCTGCACACAGGAGGGACCATTGCCAGCAAGGTTGACTATGCTACTGGAGCAGTAACAGCCAGATTTACTCCAGAAAGCATTATAGAGCTCTTTCCAGAGCTAAAAAACATGGTTAACATTAACAGCAATCTGATAAGCAATATGATGTCAGAAAACATGCGTTTCTCTCATTACAACATAATGGCAAAGGCAGTTCAGGAAGAAGTAAAAAAAGGAGCCAAAGGAGTTATTATTACCCAAGGAACAGATACTTTGCATTACACAGCAGCAGCCCTGAGCTTTGTGCTGGAAAACATAAGCATACCTGTAATCCTTGTCGGCAGCCAGAGAAGCAGTGACAGGCCTAGCAGTGACTCAGCTGTTAACCTGATAAGTGCAGGGATATATATAACCAATGCAAAAGCAGGCGGTGTTTTTGTGTGCATGCATGATAACATGGATGATGATAAATGCATAATAATAGAAGGAGTTAATGCCAGAAAGATGCATACCAGCAGAAGAGATGCTTTCAGACCAATAAATAAAGGCCTAGTTGCAAGGGTTGACTACAAGAAAAAAAAGCTTGAATGGTTAAAAGACTTGAAAAAGAATGAAGGCAAGCTTAATGTCAAGTATTTCAATGAGAAAATAAAAGTCGGGCTGGTAAAGTCTTACCCTAACATGTTTGCAAATGAATTAGAGTGCTTTAAGCACTTTGACGGCTTAATAATTGAAGGAACAGGGCTTGGTCATCTTGGTTTTATAGAAAGTGATAAATTCACAAAGGAGAACAAAAAAATAGGAAAAGTATTAGAGCACCTGGCAAAAAAAATGCCTGTAGCCATGACATCCCAGACTTTGTACGGCAGGATTGACATGAATGTCTATACTCCTGGAAAAAAATTATTAGAAATGGGGGTACTAGGCAACTACACAGACATGACATCAGAAACAGCTTATATAAAACTTGCATGGCTATTAAGCAATTACAAGAAAGACCAAGTAAAAGAGTTATTTGGCAAAAACCTCAGAGGCGAGATTTCTGATAGAAGTGAGAAAGAGCAGTTCTTGGTATGATAATATTTGTTAAAATGACCACCTCTAAAGATGTAAAACATTTCTATGAAACTTTTGATTTTGAAAAAGTGTTAAAAGATGCTCCAAAACCAATTCAGGATTTTCTTGATGGCGAAATAGAATTTATTAAGAAGCACATCCCTGTAGGCAAAGAAATCCTTGAGGTTGGAAGCGGTTATGGTAGACTTCTTGAAATTTTAAGTGCAACTGCA
This sequence comes from Candidatus Woesearchaeota archaeon, assembly GCA_019322375.1. Classification (GTDB taxonomy): domain Archaea; phylum Nanobdellota; class Nanobdellia; order Woesearchaeales; family SM23-78; genus SM23-78. The sequence continues at coordinate 1,073 of JAHWIP010000084.1, read as the reverse complement.
AAAAAAGCAGTTGGAATTGACTTTAGTAATTATCTTTTAGAAAGAAGCAGAAAAACCTTGGCTGATAAAGAAAACGTGGAATTACACTTCATGTATGCTGAAAAAATGTCTTTTAAAGATGAAACTTTTGATTACGTGGTTTGCCTGGATAATACTTTTGGAAATATGCCAGGAATAGAACTTAATGTTATTAAAGAAATGACAAGAGTATGCAAAAAAGGATGAGAAATAATTATTAGTGTTTTCTCTGAGAATGCAAAAGAAGCACAATTTGAGAATTACGCCCGTGTAGGAATGAAATATCTAAGAGACGATGGCAAAGCTTGGCATGCAGACGGCGGCTGGTATTCCAGAAGATTCACTAAAGAAGATTTAACTGAATTATTTGCAAAAGCAGGATTAAAATGCAAGATTATAAAGATTTGTCCTGTTAATTACATTGCTTTTGCTACAAAACAATAACATTTAAATTAAAACCTTTCTTAACAAGATAAGATGGCAGATCTAAACTATAACGAACTCGGTCTTAAATGCGGTATTGAGATTCATCAGCAGTTAGAAGGCAAAAAACTCTTCTGCAACTGCGCAACAGAAATTCGCAAGGGAGATCCTGATTTCAAGGTTGTCAGAAGGCTCAGGGCTAGTGCTGGTGAAGAAGGAGGTGTTGACCAGGCGGCTCTTTATGAGCAGAAAAAGCAGAAATACTTTGTTTACCAAGGATATGATGATATAACTTGTGATGTTGAGCTTGATGAGGAGCCTCCTCACCCAGTCAACCAGGATGCTTTGCGCGCAGCTCTGCAGGTTGCTAAGATGCTTAACTGCAAGATTGTGGATGAAATACAGGTCATGAGAAAAACTGTTATTGACGGCTCTAACACTTCTGGTTTTCAAAGAACCATGGTTATTGGAATGAACGGCTTTGTTGAGGTAGGCGGAAAAAAGGTTTCTATTGAAGGAGTTTTCTTAGAGGAAGAAGCCTGCCAGATTATTGAAAGAACAAAGACAAAGAATTATGATATATATAATCTCTCAAGACTAGGAATTCCTTTAATAGAAATCGCAACAGGTCC
>JAHWIP010000083.1 GCA_019322375.1 Candidatus Woesearchaeota archaeon | reverse complement strand
TATTAGACCAGAAGCTCAATATATTAGGAAAGGTTCCATTATCAGAGTTGCAAGGCACTATTAAGAGCCTTAAATCAGGCATCTATGCTGTTGTGTTCGACGGAGTTATAGACAAAGACATCTTGATGACAGCAGAAAGAGCCTATGTAAGCTTCCTAGTGGCAATGGACTCAAAGGTAAAATCAACAGGCAGAGTGGCAATATTGACTAGTGATAACCTGTAAGCAAAATTTTTTATATTATTTCTTTTTCTTATTCTTTTAATGGCAAAAAAGCAGAAAGAAGAATGGAAAGTATATAAGAATGTGTTTGATAGTGCTACTATTCTGAATATTCTTAAGCTGAATAGCCAGGGGCATTTTGATGGCTTGGAAAGCCCTATTGCTCTTGGCAAAGAAGCTAATGTGTTTACTGCTTTGAAAGGCAAGCAAAGGATTATTGTAAAGATATACCGTGTTGAGAACTGCAACTTTAATAAAATGTATTCCTATATTGCTCCTGATCCCAGGTTTAGTGGTATGAAAAAGAGAAGAAGACTGGTTATTTTTTCCTGGGTGCAGAGAGAGTATCGTAACTTGTTAAAAGCAAGAGAGGCTATAAGGGTTCCAACACCCATTGCTATCAAGGATAATGTCTTGTTAATGGAGTTTATTGGAAGAAAAGAGCCTGCTCCTTTGTTAAAAGATGCTCCTCCTAAGAATCCTAAGAAGTTCTTTGAAAAAATAATAAAGAATGTAAAGGCCTTGTATAAGGCAGGCTTGGTGCACGCTGATTTGTCAAAGTTTAATATCCTGAATTTTGAACAAGAGCCTGTGTTTATTGATTTTAGCCAGGCAACAGTGCTTAAGCATCCAGAAGCAAAGGATTTTCTTAAGAGAGATATCAGGAATATTGTTAGGTATTTTGAAAAGCAAGGCTTAAAGCTTGATGAAGAAGAGGTTTATAACAAGGTGGTAGGATAAGATTTATATAAAAAAGGCCCTCGCCGATTGAGAGCAATTAAAAATCGTTTCAAATGCCCTACTCCGCTTGCTTCGCAAGCTCCGCCGCGCCATGCAAACCAGCCAAAACAATGCGGGTGTTGCATTTCAAGGCAGCGACGGTCATTTGAACCAAGGGACATGAATATGGCAAAGAAAAAAGAAAAAAAACCAACACCTGAAGAATACTCCTACACTATTAAGATACCTAAGGACAGAATTGCTGTGCTCATAGGTGTGAAAGGAAAGGATAAAAAAGAGTTAGAGGGTTATTCATCAGCAAAAATAGAGGTTGATTCTCAGGAAGGAGATGTGACTATTTCTGGAAAAGATGCTATTAAGCTGTATGCCTTAAGAGAAGTTGTAAAGGCAATTGCCCGGGGCTTTAATCCTGACACAGCAAAACTACTGCTAAAACCAGATTATATGCTTGAGATAATCAGCTTAAGAGACTATGGGCTTGACAACAAGAACAGGCTTAAAAGAGTGAAAGCAAGGATTATAGGAACCCAAGGCAAGGCGCGTAAAACAATAGAAGAACGAACAGGCACATTTCTTAGTGTTTATGGAAAGACCATAAGCATTCTTGGGGAATGCAGTGATGTTGCTAATGCAAAGCGAGCAGTAGAGTTATTAATAACAGGAAGCATGCATGCGACTGTTTACAAATGGCTTGAGGACCAGAAAAGAAAGCTTAGGAGAGAAGAGGCTGGGTTCTGATTTACTTCTTATGTTTCTCCCATAACTTAAAATAGGGCTTGTTCTGGGTATATATATGTCCTAGGATGGATAGAATTATCAAAATAATGCCTACCACTAAGAAGAGCAGGCCTATGGCTGAAGAATAATATTTCCAAGTAATTAAACCAAGTATCAATAATATCACGCCCCAGAAGGATTTATGTAAATGATAGCCACGAATAATAATCCACCAGCTCTCAGGGGTGTTCAACAAGGCCTCTTTGACTTTTTTAGCCATATTTTTAAAGAGAATGCTGTGATTAATAAAACTTACTATACAAATATTTATAAATAACCTTTTTTATTTTTGTTCTTATTGAAAAATGGCTTCAACAATAGCAGAGGAAATGGCAAAAAGGCAGAGAGAGATCTCTGTAGCAGAGTTCTTTGAAAAAAACAGGCACTTGCTGGGCTTTGATAACAAGAGAAAGGCTCTGCTCACAGCGGTTAAAGAAGCAGTTGATAATGCGCTTGATGCATGTGAAGAAGCAGATATTTTGCCATAGATAGTTGTTGAAGTAATAGAGATGGGAGAAGATAGGTTCAGGGTTATTGTTGAGGACAATGGCCCTGGTATTGTCAAGGCCCAGATTCCTAAGATTTTTGCAAAGCTGTTGTATGGGAGCAAGTTCCATAGGCTTAAACAGAG
>JAHWIP010000082.1 GCA_019322375.1 Candidatus Woesearchaeota archaeon | reverse complement strand
TTATGAAGCAGAGAGCCCAGGACTCAGCTACTTTGCAATTGGTGAGAAAGGCGGTATTCCTTTGGCTCCAGTAGAAGTAGAAGAGGAAACCCTGGAAGAAGAACCCGAAGTAACTGCAGAGGAACCAGCAGAAGAGGCTGTTGTTGAGGAAGAACCTGTAGATGAAGAACCAGCTAAAGAAGAAGCACCTTCTAAGAAGAAGAGGGTTACTACTCTTGGCTATGTGGCAATAGTTATAATAATAATAGCAGTGATAGCTCTGATAATATACATAACCACTCGAAAACCTGGAAAGCCAAAGTCCCTTGAAGAAGCAGAAGAAAAAGAAGAATCAGAGGATTCAGATAAGAAATCCAAGAAAAAATCTTAAAAGTTTTTAATTATTTAAAAAAGAAAAAAGGAGGTAAAAAAATGTATGACACAGTGGGTTTAGTAATATTAATAATTGCTGTGGTTTTGTTGATTGTGTGGCTCATTCTAAAGAGTATGAAGAAAAAGAAATCAAAATCACCAGCACCTGCAAAAGTTGAGGAAACAGTTGAGGAAAAGGTTGTGAAAAAGCCTGAAGAAAAAGTCGAAGAGAAGGTTGAGGAAACAGCAGAAAAGATTGAAGAAAAGACCGGATAAAAAAAAGGATAAATATATTTATTATTTTTTTATCTTTTTCTCATAGACTTAATTAACAGGTTCAAAAATAGAAAATATTATATACTTCGAAACCATACCTTAGTGGTAACTCAGTATATATTAATTGGAGGTTAAAAATGAATAACACTAAATTACTTGTTCTGATTGTGATAGGTTTATTAGTAGTGTCTGTAACAGTCTCAGCAATAATGCTAATACCAAGGTCAGACAAGGGAGATGAGAATAAGAATGATAAAGCACCTGATGTGCCGCCAGGATTACAAAAAATTGTGTTTATACATTATAAAAAAGGATTTGCAAGTCCGTTCTGTAATGATAATGGTGTGTGTGAGCAAGGAGAGAAAAAGAACTGTGCTGATTGTAGGAATGGTGGTGGAGAAGAAGAGAGCACATGCTATGCTTTTCTAGGCAAAGGTGTTAAGTGGAGAGATTTGCCTCAGAATTATGTAATTGACCCTGATAATGAGGATGGCTTATCACAGAGTTTTATAGTAAGTGCTATTACTGCAGGAACAGAAGAATGGGATGCACACACATCAACAAACCTGTTTGGTAGTTATTCCATTGACCACAGCGCAACCTGGGACGGCTGGATTAATAGTGTGCCTGATGGAGAGAATGAAATGGTGTTTGATGATTATCCGCAAGCAGGAGTTATTGCTGTAACAGTGACTTGGGGTTATTTCACAGGCAAACCCAGTACAAGAAGGATCATAGAGTTTGATATTTTGTATGACACAGATTTTGTATGGGGAGACGGAGAAGCTGACTCTTCAGTAATGGATTTGCAGAACATAGCAGTCCATGAGGTTGGACATGGCATTGGGTTAGGAGATTTATACAACACTGGATGCATTGATGAAACCATGTATGGCTATTCAGGCGAAGGTGACATAGAAAAGAGAGACTTAAATACTGGTGATATTGCAGGTCTGCACATCCTTTACGGACCATAAAATTTTTATTTTTATTAGAATTTATTTTTTTATTATTATCTTAAAAAAGGGGTGAGGATTCACTCCAAAGGATTTCTTTGGGGTTGTGAGGTTGTTGTATGAAAAGAAAACATAAAAAACATGTTCACAGCACTTTGTATTATGCTCCGAGAATACTGGCAATGCTTGTGGGGTTGTTCTTTTTGCTAATGTTGTTTGACCTGCCTTATAATTTTACTTTTTGCCAGTTTGTAAAGGCTTTGCTGCCAGGCCTGATTATTATTCTTGCAATCATTCTTACCTGGAACAAGCCCAGAAGAGCAAGCCTTGTATTTGGGATTCTCACAGTCATCTATACAATTATTGGCTTTGTTTATATCCAGGAAAATGTGATAGGGACAATAACCGTGCCTTTAATCATAGTGAGTGCTTTGCTAATAATTAATGCTAAGAGTCATATGTTCTTGTAAATAGCAAAATTTTTAAACTTCTAATCTTAGATTTATTATTAATAATAGATTTAGTAAAAAAATAGAGGGTGATATAAGATGATTGAGTATCTAAACATGGATTTAACTCTTGGAGGGCTTATTGTTTTAACAATAGTAATGATTTGGACCCTGATTTGGACTGCGATTGCTCTTTGGAAGAGCGCCAAGAACAACCAGATTGCGTGGTTTATTGTGTTGTTCATTTTTAACACCATGGGTTTGCTAGAGTTAATCTACCTGGCTTTTTTCCAGAGGAACAAGAACATAGCCATGCCTGTTGTGATAGAGAGTGTTAAGCCTGTTAGGAAGGTTGCAAAAAAACCCAAGAAAAAGGCAAAAAAGAAGAAATAATTTTTTGTTTTATTTTTCTTTAGAAATTTTGTTTTTCTTATATTTTATTTTAATCCAAGCTTCTCGTCGATATCCCTGGCTACTTCTCTGAGTTTGTTCCAGGCTTCATCAACATCTCTTTTTATGTATTCAACCATTTCCTCAAGATTATCCATTCTCAGGATGTACCTGTTTCGTTCCTTTATAACAATTCCAGAATTCATTAATTTGTTAAGATGATGCACAACTGTTCCTCTTGTCAAGCCTGTTCTTATGGCTATCTCATCACTGGTAAGTTTCTGGTTTTCCTTCAATGCCTTAAGAAGAGTAATGAATATTCTAAAGCAGGACTTATCCTTATCCCTAAGATTGAATAAACCTAAAGTTCCTCCAAACCACTGGAGTTCCTTGTTAATATCCTTTTTCTCAGGCTGGCTGCTCCTGATGATGGTTATACGAGTGAAGCGCATGATAAGGTGGGGTGTATTGAAATTAATAAATGTTGTTATTAAAGATTAGAATGAATAGTAGTATGGTTTTACATAAGTTTTTTAAAACAAAGCTATTTTTTATGCTAAAATGAGAAAACTAGCTTTATTTGATATTGACTGGACATTGCTTGAACCCTCAAAAGCTCACGCTTTGGCTTTCAAAGAAGGATTTAGACAAGTCTACCATGTTGATGCAACTCACGAAAACCTAAAGCCAGAAGGCTGGAATGATCAGAGAATAATAATTGAGAGCTTGAAACAAAAAGGTTTGAGTGAGCAAAGCATCGAGTCAAAACTAGGAGCAGCCATGAAATTTATGAGCGATTATTTCATAAAAATCATTGATAAATACCCTGTTGTTACGCTGGACGGCGCAAAGCAATTATTAGAAGAACTATACAAAAAAAAGGTTCTAATAGGCGTGGTTACAGGAAACTTGGAGCCAATAGCAAGAGAAAAACTCAAGCGAGTCGGTTTTGAAAAATACATCAAAGTAGGAGGCTATGGAAGCGATAACATAGACAGAACAGAACTAGTAAGGATCGCTATTAAACAAGCTGAAAACAACTATGGCTTCAAAACCAACCATAACGTGTTCTTATTCGGGGACACGCCCCACGATATCAAAGCAGGAAAAGAAGCAGGAGTGATAACCATAGGAGTTGCGACCGGGACTTATTCTAAAGAAAAATTAAAACTTGCAAAGGCAGATTATGTGATTAATAGTTTAAGTAAGATTAACGAAATAAAGAGAATAATATTATTATAAGCCCAATCGTTAAGCAGTAATAAGCAAAATAATGGAATTTGCCTTTCTCAATTATTCTTATAATGAATTTAAGTGCAAAATAACCAAAAATTAAGGCTGTTAATGAGCCTAGAATAAGAGCAAGAGGATTCTCAAACACCAAGCCTTTAGATTCTGTTATAAAAGCACCTATAATAGCAGGAACTGACATTAAAAAAGAGAGCTTGATTAATTTTTCCTTTTTAACACCCAGAAACAAGCCTGTAGAAATAGTTGCTCCGCTTCTTGAAATGCCTGGAATAATAGATATTCCTTGAGCAACACCCATAACCAAGGATTTCCACCAATTAATTTCTTTATTGGTTTTTGTAAATCTAGTCATGAATAAAATAATGCTGTTAATAACAAGGAAAAACCCGATAAATAAAAGATTAGTGAATAATCCAATAAAGAAGTCATGAAACACTAAGCCAAGAATAGCTGTAGGAATAGAAGCCAGGAAAATGAATAAGAGCATTTTAGTATTATCATCCCATTTAAGGGAGAATAATGATTTGAGTATTGCCAGGATGTCTTTCCAGAACACAATAAAAACCACAATCAAAGTAGCC